>JAAELC010000124.1 GCA_024227135.1 Gammaproteobacteria bacterium | reverse complement strand
GTCTGTTAATCTCCACTATCTTCAAAGGATATAATTCTGCGGTAACATGCTAAAAGTTAAAGCTTCATTCTCCGTGAATCTATATGAGAATCGCTACGGAAGCGGTATATTACAATATTGGAGCCCGTTATATAATCCACTGTTGAACTAAACCGCTACGCGGGGCCTGTCAAAACCACCCCCTAAGTCATCATCAACCAGACTCTTTAAAGACCCACCGTGGGTCTTTATCAGAGGAGCGAAACGATGACTCAATTACGTGAACAGATGATCGATCAGATGACCGTACGGGGTTTTTCACCCCGTACCCATCAAAGCTATCTCATGGCCGTTAAGGATCTGGCCCGTTACACCCACCTGCCACCGGATCAACTGAGCGTTGATCAATTACAGGCCTACTTTCTCTATCTGGTGAAGGAAAGGGGCCTGAGCGATGCCAGCTGTCGGCTCTACCTCAACGCGATCCGTTTCTTCTACTTGCAGGTGCTCAAACGGACCACCTTCGATGTCACGCTGCAGGTGCCGAAGCGCAAGCAACGTATCCCGGAGCTGCTTCAGCGTACGGAGATACAGCGGATTATCCAGGCCTGTAACAATCTCAAGCACCGCACCTTGCTGTTGACCTGTTATGGCTGTGGCCTGCGAGTCAGCGAACTGGTCAAGCTCAAGTTGCGCCATATCGACAGTGAACGGGGCCTGCTGCGTATCGATCAGGGCAAGGGTGCGAAGGATCGCCATGTGATCTTGCCTCCCGCTTTATTGGCAAAGTTGAGGAGCTATTGGCGAACGCAACGATCCGAGGTCTGGCTGTTCCCCAATGAGCAACACCCCGACGAACCCTTGGCGATCTGTACCCCGCAGAAGGTCTTCCGCCGCGCCAAACAACAGGCGGGCATCGACAAGGTCGGCGGTATCCATAGCCTGAGACACGCCTATGCCACCCACCAACTACAAGCCGGGATGCCGGTGCAGCAGTTGCAGTACCAGTTGGGGCATCGCAGCGTCCAATCCACCCTGCGCTATGTCCACTGGGTGTTCAGCGATAGCCAACGCGATCAGGGCGGGACAGATCTGATCTCAGCCCTGGCGCTGAGCGATGAGTAACGCCATCGACTTGCAGCAGATCCTCATCGCTCACCTGAACCCCTACCGCCAACAGCATCGCCTCGATTCGCGCAGCCGCCAGGTGCTCTCACACCTCGAACAGTGCCGGACTGAGTCGCTGGGTGGGCTGAGCTTGGCGTGTGAGCATTGCCATGCGGAACAGTCGCATTACTATGCCTGCCGGGATCGTCATTGCCCAAAATGCCAGTGGCAGGCTTCACAGCAGTGGGCGGAGAAGCAAAGGGAATCCCAGCTACCGGTCAACTATCACCATCTCGTGTTCACCCTGCCGGAAACCCTCAACGGTTGGATCGGTCTGCACCCGGAAGTGCTCTATGGGCTGTTGTTTCAAGCGGCCTGGGGGACGCTTAAGGCTTTTGGGGAAGATCCCAAGCACCTGGGTGGTCAGATGGGCATGATCGCGGTGCTGCACACCTGGGGCTCGACGCTGACACGCCATGTCCACCTACACTGCCTGGTGCCGGGTGGCGCCCTCACCCAGGAAGGGAGCTGGCGGGCCAGTAAGAGTGATTATCTGTTTCCGGTGCGGGCCTTGTCCCGGCATTTTCGTGGCAAGCTGGTGAGTCAGCTCAGGGCCTGTGCCAACACCGGCAAACTGCACCGCATTACCCGAGAAGGTGAGATCGACGCTATCCTGGATCGACTGATGGCTCAGGACTGGGTGGTCTACAGCAAACCCTGCCTGGAGGCCGGTGACCGGGTCATCGATTACCTGGCGCGCTACACCCATCGCACCGCCATCAGCAATGCGAGGATCTTGACACTGGAACAAGATGAGGTGGCATTCCGTTATAAGGATTACCAAGACGCCAACCGCTGGAAAGTGATGCAACTGACCGTTGAGGAATTTATCTGGCGGTTTCTGCTGCATGTGCTGCCCAAAGGGCTGGTACGCATCCGACATTACGGTTTTCTGGCCAATGCCTGCCGAGAAAAGCGACTGCCACAGATACGCCAGGCCATTGCTGAAGAAGATAATCAACCGACAGACGACCACGATGAGGAAAAGCCGCTGACATCCAAGAACGTATCCGAAACCTGGTGCTTCAGCTGCCCCACCTGCCATCGGCCGATGCGTATCCTGGTAGAAATCCCACCGGTACAAGTGCGCTATGAAGGAGGCTGACGATGCTGTAACAATCCTCTAAAACTACCGCAGATACGGATCAGCCCAGTTGCTGAGGGACCAGTGCGGTCAAAAAGGGAAAAATCAGTTATCATCTGTATAAAGGGACGTATGTAGCCCCTTCTGGCAACAGGGATGTCGATCAAAACAGCCCCTGATGACCAGAAGATATCTTGTTGTTTCAGGGTTTCCTGCTCCCAGGCACAAGCTGCCAAAAACAATTTCTTATTAATAGAGTATGGAGTATTGCCCATGGGCGGCAAAGTCCAACAGGCGTTTATCCATCATGCTGAAAGACGCACAATGGATAAACGCTAAACAGTTAGCCGCTGAAAGAGGAAGAACATGGAGCAGGACACTGCAACAATTGTAGCAATCGTTTCCGTAATAGTCGGTGCGCTCGGCTTTATTTTTGGCGTATTTACTCACTTCAGCACAAGAAAGGTAGCAAAGCTGACCTATCAGGTATCGCAACTTTCGGATTTTGACGTGCCCCCAACCTTCCTACAAGATCTCCCGAGAGCCCCGATTGCTATCACTGTAACCAGTCGAGGCAATAAAGGGACGGAAAATATAATTCTCAATTTAGCCGCGATTTCAGATATAGAAGAATTCGATGTTTCCCCCAAGGGAACTCGTGTGAACATTGAGGGGACATCATTGTCACTCAGCACCGATCGATTAAATCCTTCGCAGCAAATTAAACTGTTTCTTCGGTGTTCTGGTAGCCTGTGGGATAATCAGATCGAAGAATTCAATTTGTCCCATTCTGAGGGGGCCGGACAAAACGAGCGAGGGATCAGTAATCTTGTGTTCAATTTGGCCGGCCTAGAAATTGAGTATGATTTACAAAAGCTGCGGCCTTATGTGAATCGTATTGGCCCCTTGAGGTTACGGTCTTCAGAGTAAGGGTGGAATTATGCG
>JAAELC010000123.1 GCA_024227135.1 Gammaproteobacteria bacterium | reverse complement strand
CATTGCCCACGTGGTGGCGGTGGGGCAAGGCTACGGCTACCCGATCAACGAATCCATCCGCACGCCGTCAACATGGATGGTATTGAGTGGCGACGAGAGAAATGGGGACGACTTGCGCGCATCTGGCTGCGCATGAATGAGCGGTCAGCCGCCCGTCAGGCAGATATTCTTATCGCCGATCACCCAGAAATCCAACGTTACTTGCAAGAGGAGCTTGGTAAGGAATCCACCATGATTGCATATGGTGTGGATGACGACGCGCTGCAACCCGGGAACAGAGACGATCTGTCCCACCCGCTACTCACGCAGTATCCGAGTCAGAGCTTCTCCCTAGTGGTGGCGCGTCCAGAGCCAGAGAACCAGATTCATGTGATTCTCGAGGCATTTGAACGCAGCGAGAAGAAGAAGCCCATGGTTGTTCTGGGTAACTTCGAGATCAATGACTACGGTCGACAACTTCGCGCCAAACACACAGATGTCCATTTCGCCGGCGGTGTTTACAACACTAGCGTACTGAACGAACTACGGCGTCGTAGCAACCTGTACATTCATGGCCATTCGGTAGGGGGTACCAACCCATCCTTGATCGAAGCTATGGCCGCTGGCGCATTGCTTCTGGCCCACGACAATCCGTTCAATCGGTGGGTTCTAGGTGGTGATGCGTCCGGACTGTTCTTCAAGGCAGCGGTCGACCTGACCACCCATCTGGACAATCCTCCCGACCTCGCGGCGCGTACCAGGATGATTAATGCGGCGCAGCAGCGCTGTGTGGAACAATTCCTATGGAGAAAAATCCTGGACGAATACGATGACGTTTTGGCTCGCTTGCAGCAGGCGACTCACTAAATTTGCCAGGTTCATGCCGATTTAACATGACAAGAAGTCATTCCGCCAAGATCGCAGTCGTAATACCGGCATACAAAGTGCGGCACCAGATCATAGACGTCAACGTCGAACGCCTAACGGCCTTATGCCATTAACATTAAAAGTGGCTCAAGCATCATTGCGATGAACAGCAAATACGGCAAGTTATTGACCGGCGCGACAACCGCCCTGCTTATTCTGACAATCTGGACATGCTTTGCCCCAGGCTTTATGTCCCATGACTCTATCACTCAATATCAGAGTGCGCTGAATCAAAGCTATTCGGACAGCCACCCGGCAATCATGTCTTATGTGTGGCATCTGAGCCTGATGCTGGTTTCCGGCCCCCAGAGTTTGCTCGTCTTGCATCTAGTGCTATTGGTGATTGGAATATTCATCTGGCAGATAAATATCTCCAACCCCTACCTGAAAGTACTCGTTCCAAGCATCTTCTTCCTACCCTGGATTCTGAATTTCTCCGGCGTGCTCTGGAAGGACGTTGGAATGGCATTTTCACTGCTGGTGGCAACAGGGCTGCTGTTTAACCAAAAGAACAGCAGAAAGCTAGCATTGCTGAGTTTACCGTTCCTATTTTATGCATTTGCGGTACGGCACAACGCGATTCTTGCCACTGCACCCCTTATTTTTTTCGCCTCGCTGCGTTACTTGTGCCCCAGGAAAGTACTCTCGGGACTCCTGATTACTGCAACTGTCTCCGTTGCGTTCTGGCTTGCTGTGTCCGCGATTACTTATGGCCTCCTGAAGGCCGAGCGGAAGCACTATGAGACTCTGCTCATGGGCGATGAGATCGCAAAAATTT
>JAAELC010000122.1 GCA_024227135.1 Gammaproteobacteria bacterium | reverse complement strand
TCCGGGCCGGTATTGGCGGTGAAGAGTTTCCGCAAGACCATCAAGAAACAGGTTACTGTCCTACCGGCAAGCAAGAAGGCGGCACAGAGCGCAGTTCCAGAAGGCCGATACCCGACCCTGAAGGAGGTTGAGCAGTTGCACATCGAGGAAACCATGCGGCGGGCCGGTGGTAACCAGGGCACTGCCGCCGCTCTACTGGGTATCTCGCGGCCAACTCTCAACCGGCGCTTGGCTCGGATGCAGAACGATTAAACCCGAAATTCTCTGCATGTTAATCTTTGAGCCGGTTTTGTCAACTTGACGTGGCCGAGGCGAATTTAATCGGTTGATGAAATCGTGGCCCTATCTCATTGGGCGCAGGTTACCTCTTGCCACGTCGCGAACGCGCGGCCACGCAAGACTCGATAGTTTACCGCCCGTAATAGATGGCGCCCCACCCGAAAGAGATTGTGCGCCTGACCATGAACACTGAGAAACCGCTGTGCCTGACCCGATGATTCGAATCCCCGCGTCTGGCGTTCTTGTTCGCACGTGTGTTCATGCGAAACTTCGGCTCGATTGTTGGCGTACTTGTCTTGACAATGAACAACGGATGGCATCATCTTGCGTTTCGCCTCACAGTAGCTTGGAAGTTTGTCCGTCATCAATTCAATTGGAGTTCTTTCTTGACCTTTCAACAGCTTGCGGAAGAATCGCTTGGCCGTGCGCTTATCCTTGCGACTTTGTAACAGGATATCCAACACGTCACCGTCTTGATCGACGGCACGCCACAGATACTGACGCCTGCCCTGAATCGATACGCAGGGTCAGGAAGACGTTCTTGACGTCATCACCGGTAATGCAGATCAGGGTATGCACCCGGTCTGCCACACCGATACGCTCCAGCAGGGCGTTGTCGGTCACGTCACCGCACACCGCCAAATAGCCGAGCCCGGTGGCGAGTTGCTCCCGCTCTTCGTCCTGGTCGATCACCGCGAAACGGTTGTGGGTACGGTCGAGTCTTTCCGCCACCACCTGTCCCACCTCGCCGAAACCACAGATCAGGCTATAGCCATGGACTCGCTCCAACTCCCCCAGGACCCGGTGTTCGCGTAAATCTCCAAGCCGCTGCTGAAAGGCGGACACCACGATGGAGGTGGAGAAGGCGAGCACGCCGATGCCCGAGACGATGAGCGCCATCGCCACCACCCGCCCTTCGGTTGTGACCGTGGTGATGTCACCGTATCCCACGGTCGACAAAGTGACCATGGCCCAGTACGCGGCGTCGAAGAACGTATCGATGGAACCGCCCGGGTGGCCACCTTCGAACACATATACCGCACTGCTCGCGGCCAAGACGACAAAGGTGATGAACAGGGCCAGGGTGTAGAACTCAAAGCGCTTCTCCGCCAGGATGCCGGACATACCTTGCACGCTGCGCGAATAGCGAAACAACTTGAACAGCCGAAATAGCAGGAATATCCGCAGAAGTCGGATGGGGCGGTAGCTGGGCAGAATGGCCAGCAGGTCGATAATGGCCAGAGGGGTGGATACGTACTCCCACTTCTTTCGCAGGGCATCGCTCAATGCCGGACCGAGCCGAAAGGGTGGACAGAGAAATTTCGCCTGAGTCACGTGGTCGATGACGACGCGGTGAATGTCGCTGTATACCCAGACCCACCCCAGGTATTCCAGGATGAAAACGGACACGGCAAAAAGTTCGAACCAGCGCATCCAGGGCGACAGTGGATTCTTCACCCCATAGACGAGCAGGATGACGCTACCCAGAACCAACAGAATCATGAGCAGGTCGAAGTAGCGCTTGCGCTGGGAGCGGGGGTTGTCCAGCATGTCGCGGGCCTGCGATTTCGCACCCTGATATCCGGAATGAGCGTCCAGAAACAGGCACGCCTGGATGAATCGATTGGCAATGTGCGTGGACAGTGATTCCAACAGGTTCATGGATTATTCCGATTTACTTATTCCGGCACGCAGATTCCATGCTTGCGCACCGCTACCACAGTACGCACCAGCAGCAACCCGACGACGGCGGTCAACAGCAGGAGCAGAGAGATACCGGCATAGAGATAGAAGGCGGAGCCGGTCTGCTCGTGCATCAGTAGGGTGGCGATGGTGATGGCAGCGATAGGAAAGGAGTAGGCCCACGAGGACAGGAAGAACCGCAGTTTGGCAAAATGTCCGATCTGTGTGAACAGTAACAGGGTCAGGAACAGGCCGGAAAAGTAGAGGATACGGGCGAAGGCATCCAGTTCGCCCGAGAGCTTGAAATAGGCGATGAATCCTACCGCGGGGGGTGCGATCAGAATGAACAAGGTTGGCATCAGCTTCTCGTTGATGGGGTTGTGAAACAATACCCGATAGAAGATGACCGTCAGCAGCATGATCCAGAACAACAGGCCCGCGCTGAAGAAGAACCAGGAAGTGTCGGTGTAGCCCAGCGGTATACCCGCTACCGGTACCAGCACATTGCCGACCGCCGGAATGAACCAGGCGGGGTTGAGGTGGTGCACCTCGAAGTGTTCATGGTGAATCCACACGTTGACCACGTACAGGGTGAAGCCCAGGTGCAGGCCGCTGCCGAGCAGCCACAAGGGCTCGCTCACGATCTGGCTCAGGGGCAAAAAGGCGATGGACAACAGCAGCAGGCTGATGGATATAGCGGGGAAGAAATTCAGCTTGATGGGGTGGCGTAACTCCTTCAGTACCTCGCCGCGATAGCGCAGCAGCTTGGTGGTGTAAATAGAGGCCAACACCACAAACACCGTGGCCGTCACGCCAATTAGCCAAGGCGTGATCTGCAGATCACTGTGAAAGATACGCTGGGCTTTCTCCCAGGCGATGGTGAGGCCGGAGAGTCCCATGACCATGGCAAAGAACGAGATGGGGAAGTTTTCCAATCGCGTGTTTGTGTGCATTTCCCAAATCCTCGGCATTGGAATAATAACTGACTTACATGCTAGGAAATACCGATCAAGGATTCATTGAAAATTCGCAACGTGATGACGAATTGGTACTGGTTGAGAATGGTTTCCTGTCCTGTCCAGTGTCGATGTCCTGCGAACCACTGATGCGATAGAAGGCGCTTGCTACCGGTTCGCCGGTACAGATGACCCCCAGATAGAGTAAGCTTATTGCAAATCCCAAGCCTTGAGTGGGGGTCATGAACGACGCAGACTGTATACGATTCCTGCAATGGTCCCTGCCGCGGTTCGGTTTGCGCCGGGCGGACGTTTAGATCTCGTCCTCTGTCGCAATCTGGTCTTCACTTATCTTTTCTAGGAGGACACCGCCGAGCAGCGAGAACAGCATCATGTAGGCCGCCAGGACCAGGGTGTAGGCCATGCCGAAATAATGAATCATAAGAGGCAGTAAGGGAAGTTTGATGCCGCGGTTGTAGAGAAATACGGCGATGAGCGCGGTCCTCATGCCCTTGGTTTTCAGATCCCTGAGCAGGGCGAACCAGGCGTAGATCGGTCCCACCGAGAGCATGCCCCCGATCACAGCTATTACCCAGCCCCGAACTCCGGAATCTCTTCCCACGTTGGCTCGCACCCAGTTCGGTTTCACCAGGAGATTGGAAAGGAAGATCAGTACGAAGACCAGCAGCAGGACAGGTAACAGCTGGTATATCAGCCTGGTGGAGAAAGCCAGCGCATTCAAGGTATGTTCGGTATCGACCAATGACGCCAGTGCATACAGACACACCACGATCAACAGGAATATGGCACCGCCGTGCCCCATGTCGCGGTTTTTCTCCGTTTGCACAGGCTAACCCAAGAGTTGCAGCGTCGCAGTCGTCAGGATAGCGATGAGGATCGAAAAACCGAAGCAAAGCAGATTGCGGTAGAGCGCAAAACGTCGGCCGAGCATGAGCGCCTCGGCAGGGAACTGCACGCTGCCGACGGTTACCCAGCTCACCAGCAGGGCAGTGACGGCGACCAGGCTGATACCGTTCGCCAGCAGTTCCCCTCCCAGCACGTAGCCTGTGAGCGGGTGCCCGGCTGCAACGCTGCCGAATACTGTCCCTGTCAAAGCGTCCAGAATGTCATTGTTACCGAACCACCCCGCGGCACTTTCAACAGGAAAATATTCGAGCAGCAGGCCGGTTAGAAGCAATACTCCCGCTAGGATGGGTAATATGCCCACGAACATCGACACTGTCTTTTTCAGTGTCTGAACAAGTTGATGGTTTTCTGGACAGCCCTTTTGTTTTGACATTTGTCAGTCCTCAATGCTCGAGATGTATTGCCAGTGAGGTCAGAAAGTTGCGTGATGACAAGGTGCATTGTTCAAGATGCTGATCCAGAATTTCGTAAGCATCCGGCAAGATCCTGGTTGGCAATATAGGTATATAGGAGTATTCTGATTCTTAGAAGTGTTTAGCTTAACCTCGGGGTGATTCTGATTGCAATGAGCACAGAGAGAATCGCAATTGCATCGAAAGGGGACACTCGAAAATCCGGTGTCAGTGATCAGGCGGCCAGGTGTCCCTACTATCTCATATTCGATCCTTCAGGCACCCTGCTGGAAGTCATCGTAAATCCGTGTAGTGCCTTGGCTGGCCCGGTGGCACAGAAAGCAGCCCGGCTGCTCGCAGAGCATGAGGTAAAGATGATAATCGCCGCGCAGTTCGGCAAGAGAATGGCCCGTGAATTGGAGGACAAAGGGATCTACCGCATCTGCCTGGAAGGGAAGGTTGAAGAATCCCTTGAGCGCGCTCTGAAAAGAAGTTAGCACCAACGGCTTCAATTCTTACGAAGGGGCCTGCTCGAAACTGGCAATAAC
>JAAELC010000121.1 GCA_024227135.1 Gammaproteobacteria bacterium | reverse complement strand
TTCCTATGCAACCCTTTCCACAACGCTGAACCCGGGCCAAAAGACGAGCAAGACTGGATACTCTGTTTTTTCCGCGGCCCTTAGTGCCCGGCAGCGGCCCCATTGATCTGTTCGATAGTTTAACTCCCGGCCTGCCATGCCGGAAATATGATTCGGAAACAGCATCCGCCATCCGGACGAGTGACATGCTCCAGATTGAGGCGATTGGATTCACTCAGTTCTTTTGCGATATACAGCCCCAGTCCTGTCCCAGCGTTTCCAGTGGTGAAGAAGGGTTCGTACACCTGCTTGAGAGAATCGGTTGAGATTCCCGGACCATTGTCGATGACTTCCAGGTAGGGGCCTCCGAGATCCCGGCGAGTTCCGCCATTGATCTGTATATGGAGTTTCGAAGGGTCCCGGTGGAAGTGCCGTACGGAGTTTTCGCACAGATTGACAATGATCTGTTGGAGTTGTGAAAGGTCGGCATAGACCCGTGTCGATGCTGGTTCGACCAGGGTGCTCAGCTGGGAGGGTGATAAGTTTCCTGTCAGACAGAAATCCTTTGTCAGCTCCAGCAGCCAGGATTGCAGTTCGATAGGCTGGGAATGGGGCTGATTTCGTCTGGAGAGTTGTAACACGTTTTCAATAATCTGATTAACCCGGTCGGAGTTCCCGTGAATGATGTCGACCAGTCGATTTTCCTGTTGGCTTAGATTGGTGGATTCCCGCAACAGTTGGCCTGCATGGCTTATGGCTCCCAGTGGGTTTCGTATTTCATGGGCGATACTCGCCGTCAGGCGGCCCAGCGAAGCCAGTTTTATCTGCTGGGCACGCTGGGTTACCGAAGCGGAGTCCTCCAGAAAAATGACGGTACCACCTCTTCCGGCTTTACCCAGATGGGAGAACCCGATCTGCAGTTCCCTTCCCCCAGGTGTCGGTTTGACGGTCAGAGGCTGGGTATCATCATTCCCGTCCTGGGGGGCAATCTTTTCTGCCAGCAAGGATGAAGCGTGGGCCAGCGGGCTGCCTTCCCTGGCCTCCGGCATGCCGAGCAGGAACCAGGCGGATTCGTTCATCAGGTGTATCTTATGATCATGGTCCACGACCAGGATCCCGGTCTGCATGTGCTGGATAATGTATTCGTTGAGTTGTGCCAGGTTGGCAAGATCCAGTTCCTGCTGGGTGACCAGCCGTTCACTGCGGGAAACGCGACGGGAAAGCACATGGGCGAGTACCGCGATGGCGAAAAACGAAGTGCCGAGCAATCCGGCCTGGGGGTAGGCGGAGTAGGCACTGCCCAGGGTGAGGTTGGTAAAAACCTGTTGTACGATAATCGATAAGGTGGCAATCGACGCCATCAGCAGTGCCGTAGGGCCGGAGATGAACATGCTGCCGGCGGCAATCGACAGCGCCATGAGTGCTCCCAGGCCGCTTTGCACACCACCGCAGGTGGGCAGCATCAAAGTGATGGCTGCAATATCCACCACCACCATGATTGACGCCTGGGTGCTCACTGCCGGACGCTTCAGGAAAAGCAGCGGTCCGCTGCTGATCACCAGGGCCAGATACCCGATGGCGGTGAAGGCATACAGCTCAGGTGCGTGCTGTCCCAGGAACTTTGGGCCAAGATCGGCGAAAAACAGGATCGACAGTAATGCTGAAATACCCAGACGATAAGAAAAGAAAACGGCGAGCGGAACCCAGGTGTTTTCTCTGGTTGGCAAGGTTTCCACGTGACTCTGCTGGTGTTCGGTCATTGGTACATCATAATAATATCTTAGGCAGGTATATATTTGTTTTGATTCTTGGGCCTGTTTGGACGAAAATGGTCGTTTTTTTAGCGTACAGGTTGCGAAAGAATGAACCTACATGAATACCAGTCCAAGCAGTTGTTTGCAAAACAGGGCATACCGGTGCCTGAGGGCAAGCCCGCCTGCAGTGTGTCAGCGGCCCGGGAAGCGGCCCAGGCACTCGGAGGGGACAGATGGGTGGTCAAGGCGCAGGTGCACGCTGGAGGGCGCGGAAAGGTCGGCGGTGTAGTCATCGTCGACAGCCTCGACAAGGTTGAGGAAGAGGCCAATCGGTTGCTCGGCAGTCGCATGGTCACCAAGCAGACTGGTGAACCCGGTCTCCCCGTTAACACCCTGCTGATCGAAGAGCCCACCGATATCGGGCGCGAACTTTACCTCAGCGCGCTCATCGACCGAGCAGAAAGACGTATTCTGTTCATGGGGTCCAGCGCGGGCGGCATGAATATCGAAGAGGTGGCAGAAGAGACCCCTGAGAAAATTCATACCATACACATCGATCCTGTCGCTGGCCTTCAGGGATATCAATGCCGCAAGATGGCATTTCAGCTCGGGCTCGAGGGTCCTCAAGTTCGGGCATTCCAGAAATTCATGCACGGGTTACACAACCTGTTCAACGATTGCGATGCGAGTCTGGTTGAAATCAACCCGCTGGTGGTGACCGGTCAGGGTGAACTTATTGCACTGGATGCCAAGATCAACCTTGACGACAACGCCTTCTACCGTCAGGCCGAACTGATGGCCATGCGTGATATCAGTCAGGAAGACGAGCGGGAGGCAACAGCCAAGGAGCACGACCTCAACTATATCACGCTGGATGGGAATATTGGTTGCATGGTCAACGGGGCAGGGCTGGCTATGGCCACCATGGATCTGGTACAGCTCCAGGGGGGAACCCCTGCCAACTTCCTCGACGTGGGAGGCAACACCACCGCCGCTCGTGTGGCGGAAGCTTTCAAGCTGATTCTATCCGACGACAAGGTACAGGCCGTATTGGTTAACATCTTTGGTGGTATCGTGCGTTGCGATCTGATTGCCGAAGGTATCATCCAGGCCGTTCAGGAAGTGGATATCAAGGTACCGGTGGTGGTGCGCCTGGAAGGCACGAACGCGGTGCAGGGCCTTGAAAAGCTGGCTGCCAGCGGTTTGGCCATCTCCACTGCCGCCGACCTCACAGAAGCAGCGCAGCAAGCTGTAGCCGCCGCTAAGGGCTGAACAGGAACCTAGGAAAAATATCGTGAGTATTCTCATTAATAAGAGCACCCGGGTGATTTGCCAGGGTTTTACCGGAAAACAAGGTACGTTCCATACCGAGCAGGCCATCGCCTACGGAACCAACATGGTGGGTGGTGTCACCCCGGGTAAGGGAGGGCAGAAACATCTGGACCTGCCCGTTTTCAACACTGTTCATGATGCGGTTGAGCAGGCTGGGGCAGAGGCCACCATGATCTATGTTCCAGCAGCATTTGCTGCTGACGCCGTGCTTGAGGCGGCAGATGCCGGTATCAAAGTAATCGCCTGTATTACCGAAGGTATCCCGGTATTGGATATGTTGAAGGTCAAGGCAGCGCTTCAACAATACGATTGCCGGCTCATTGGCCCCAACTGTCCTGGAATTATCACCCCGGGAGAGTGCAAGATCGGTATCATGCCGGGAATGATTCATCAGCCGGGTAAGATAGGTATTGTCTCCAGGTCCGGCACCTTGACCTATGAAGCTGTTTTCCAGACCACCAAGACTGGTCAGGGGCAGAGTACCTGTGTCGGTATCGGTGGTGACCCGATTCATGGTATGAACTTTATCGATTGTCTGGAGCTGTTTGAGCAGGATCCCCAGACGGAAGGGATCGTGATGGTAGGTGAGATCGGTGGAACCGCTGAGGAAGATGCTGCCGCCTACATCCAGGAACATGTCAGTAAACCCGTTGTTGCCTATATTGCAGGTGTTACCGCGCCGGCTGGAAAGCGAATGGGACATGCGGGTGCCATCGTCAGTGGCGGCAAAGGTACGGCTGACGGCAAGTTTGCGGCATTGGAAGCGGCAAATGTGACAACAGTTCGTTCGATTGCCGACATTGGGGCGAAGATGCTGGAGTTGATGAGCTGATATCGCCTGAGGGTTTATGACCCTATACTCCGTCAGTGTGTGATTTCGCTGCATTCGCCGATACCGCACTGATGGTGTACAGAGCCCCGCTCTCCTGATGGAGGTCGGGGCTTTCTCGTTCGGGAGGACTGCATCCCTGATACGAGCCTTTGTGAACAGTGGAAGCTCTGAATCCTAATCTATGACTCTGATGGAGTACCAGTACCTTGAACCTCAGAATATCCCTTGCTCAGATCAACCTGATGGTTGGAGACATCTCCGGAAATACGGACCGTGTCATCGAAGCTGCTCGCGAAGCACGAGATACCCAGCAGGCCCATGCCGTTCTTTTTCCCGAGCTAACCCTGACCGGTTACCCGCCAGAAGACCTGCTGCTGCGGCCGGAGCTGATGCAGCGGGTGGAAGAAGAGTTGGACCGACTCTGTCAATCGATCAGCGGTATCGATGTCATATTGGGTTATCCCCGACTTCAGGGTGGGCTGCTCTACAATGCAGCGGGCGTCATACGAGACGGCCAGGTTGTGGCTGAATATTATAAAGCTTTGCTGCCGAACTACAGCGTGTTCGATGAGAAACGCTACTTCGAGCCAGGAGGAGAGTCCTGTGTGCTTAAGATCAATGGTGTACCTGTGGGGCTCACGATATGCGAGGACATCTGGTATAAAAAACCGGCAGAACTGGCAGCCGCTCAGGGAGCGCGAGTGCTTCTCAACCTCAACGCTTCACCTTTTCATTCCGGAAAGGCGCCGGAAAGGGAGCAGTTGTTGAAGAAGCGGGCTGTGGAAGCCGGACTGTCAGTGGTTTATCTCAATCTGGTCTGCGGCCAGGATGAACTGGTATTTGATGGCGGTTCCTTCGTCGTCAATCAGCGGGGGGAATTGACCCAGCGCCTGTGTTACTTCAATGAATCCCAGCAGGTGGTGGAGTTTGAAGGAGAGGGAAATCAGCTGGAGCCAAAACCCGCGGAGATCATGCCCCAGCCAGGTGAAGAGGAAGGGATCTACAACGCGCTGGTTTTCGGCGTGGGGGATTACGTCAGGAAAAATGGTTTCAAGGGGGCTGTGCTGGGGCTGTCGGGGGGTATCGATTCCGCATTGACTCTGGCCATCGCCGTGGACGCCCTGGGTGCCGATCAGGTGGAGGTCGTTACGATGCCTTCCCGCTACACAGCAGAGATGAGCAATCTGGATGCGGTTCAACAGGCAAGAACCCTGAGCGTAGCCTATCGCAGCATCCCGATTGAACCCGCTTTTGATGCTTTTCTGTCGATGCTGAAGGAGGAGTTTGCAGGCACTAGGGTGGATGCGACGGAAGAGAATATCCAGGCCCGCTGCCGTGGCATTGTGTTGATGGCGATCAGCAACAAGAAAGGAAAAATCCTCTTGACTACCGGTAATAAAAGTGAAGTTTCAGTCGGTTACGCCACGTTGTATGGAGATATGGCTGGAGGATTCGCACCCATCAAGGATGTCAGGAAGCTGATGGTATATCGACTCTCGAAGTACCGTAACAGTATCAGCGAGTGCATTCCCCCTCGTGTGATCGAGCGCCCGCCTTCTGCAGAACTGGCACCTGATCAAAAGGATTCGGACAGTTTACCCCCTTACGATATTCTCGATGGGATACTGCTACGCTATGTAGAGCAGGATTACAGTGTGGAACAGATCGTTGCGGACGGGTTTGACCACGATATTGTGGATAGAATCACCCGGATGGTGGATCGCAACGAATACAAGCGAAGGCAGGCGCCACCCGGTGTAAAGATTACTCAACGTGCGTTTGGCAGAGACCGCCGATACCCACTGACGAGCGGATTTTGACCATCATACGCTCTACCGGATTGTTTCCCTTGCAGGGTGTGCAATGTTGCATTGGCACTTCGGAGATTTCGGTGCAGGGGCCGGTCAAGTATACTGTCGGATTAAATCAGCACAGCAACCAGTCGAGTAATTCCTTTGAATTCTCGTGGAGAAACAAGGTAATGAAGAAAGTCGAGGCCATAATTAAGCCGTTTAAGCTGGATGATGTCAGAGAAGCGCTCTCTGGCGTGGGAATAACTGGCATGACCGCCAGCGAAGTCAAAGGATTTGGGCGTCAGAAAGGGCATACGGAATTGTATCGTGGTGCAGAGTATGTTGTTGATTTTTTGCCGAAAGTCAAAATCGAAGTGGTAATAGTCGAAAGCCAGGTCGATGAGTGTATCGAAGCGATCACCAATGCGGCACGCACCGGTAAGATCGGTGACGGGAAGATTTTCGTCTCGTCGGTGGAAAAGGTAGTACGCATCAGAACAGGCGAGGAAGACGAAGCTGCGATCTGAGAAGCAGGGGTATTCAAGCCATCAGAGTCAGCGCCGCTATCCCCTGTAGAATCCGGTAATTATCGCAGACCGGAAGGCAGTCCACAGGGCACTATTTCATTTTCAGGGTAATTCTGACCATCCCAGTACTTGGCACAGGCCGGATTCGGGTAACAGACGACAGGCCACCCAGCCGACATGTTGAGAAATTGCCGGAAATCACCGTAGAAGAAGTTCGTAAAGTCCCTGGAGCAGCGTTTTCAAAGGGTGAGACGGCTCTAGGGAAGCGTGTTTTGGTATTGGCCGTTCCAGCCGGCTGACCATCAATTCACGTTGGTAAGGTCAACTGCCGATAGAAAGCCTGTCAATCGGATCCCTGTTTGCGTCAGGTGGTGCTCACCGGGTCGCCACAAGTCGTTTCTCGAGGAGAGTATAGCTTGAAGTCCCTTTGGTCCTACGTCCTGTTACTGGTACCGGTTTTCGATCTTCTGGTATCTTTTCTGGCTGGCCAGGCACCGGCAGGTGAATCAGGCCGGCCGCCGTTGCTGGGGCTGGTACTTGGCGGAGTGTCCCAACTGTTCGGCTGGTTGATGCTGTTTTTCCTGTTGTCCCTTTTATACGGGCTTCTCAATCGGTGGGATGTCTCTGGCTTGAAGCGGGTGGGGCGCTTCCTGCTGGTTATTCTGCTTTCGACGATATCGGCTTATCTGATCTTCTACTGGTCGTTTCTTGCAACCAATGGATTTGCGCCGAGTGACGACGCCATTCTGTTTCTCTTTCAAAACCTGGAACGGCTACCCCAGCACATCCTGCAGACATCTCCAGTTGCTGCCGCCATTTTTCTGGTACTCAGTGTGCTGCTGGGACTGCTCGCCCATACTGTTTTTTCTCGTACCGAGCCGCTTCTGTCGGGCCGTTCGGGGTTGAAGCTTTCTGGAGCGGCGATGGTTGCTTTTCTTGCGTGGCAGGCGGTGATTCCTTATGCCGCTCCGATCACACCGGTACAGTCGATGCTGGGATGGCAGGTGGCTGATCCTCTGGCGCAAGCTCAACAGTCAGCCATCCACTTCGAGCAGAAGCAGAAGTACGAGCCGGTGACCTTGCAGAAGGAACAGCGGGGGCCGGTCGTGGTTGTACTGATCGAATCATTGAGAAGGGACCTGCTGGAATTATCGCCTTCACCCATCCCTTTTCTAAAGTCGCTGCAAAATGAGGCTGTGATGTTTGATAAGGCCTACGCGACCGCTTCCCACTCCAACTATGCAGATCTGGCGTTCTGGTATTCCCAGTACCCATTGCGGTCGGCGGGTTTGCAGCGTTATCCCAGAGGTGCGGCTTGGCGCGGGGACTCACTGTTTTCAGCATTCAAGGCCCATGACTATCGCACCGCCTATATCTCATCCCAGAACGAAAAATGGGGGGAGATGATCAATTGGCTGGAAGTCGATGAAGTGGACTATTTTTATCACTCGGAAGACTTCAAGGGTGATACATGGTTCAACGAGGACGATAAATTTGGCGTCAAGATGATGATCGAAAAGGGGGTGGCGACGGCGGGTAAGATCGAAGACAGTTCCACCTTCAAAGTAGCAGAACAGTGGATTGAGTCTCTAGGGGGGCGAGGGGATTTCTTTCTCGGACTCAACCTGCAGAACACCCATTTCAGTTATGTGATTCCCCCCGGGGGGGACGAGCCGTTTCAGCCTGCGGATATGGGGTTCAAGGCGGTCTATTTTCGCTGGCCGGAAGAGAAAAAGCAGAATGTAAAAAATCGTTATCTGAATGCCGTCTACAATGTCGATGGGATGTTGAAAGATTTTGTCAGCTTTCTGAAAGCCGAAGGTTTGTGGGACAGCACCACTTTTGTGGTGGTCGGGGATAGCGGAGAGGCATTTTATGAACATGGGTTCGGGAACCATTCCGGTCCCATGTACGAAGAGGTTATGCGCACATTCGCCCTGATCAAACCCCCGGTGCAATCAAGTAAGAGACCAGGGCACCATTTACAACCTGTCAGCCATATTGATCTTGCTGCGGCGATACTGGATCTCAAGAGTATTCCGGTACCCGATGGTTTTCAGGGAGTGTCACCCTTTGATCGCTCCGAAGAGCGACCGGTTTTCATGCACACCAATGCAATTATCAAGCAGAATGCTATCGTGGAGTGGCCATGGAAACTGCTGCAAACCTACTACCCCGTAGAAAGGTTGGAGCTATACAATCTGGAGCAGGATGCTTCCGAGTTCAACGATCTGAGTGCTGCCAGGCCCGAACTGGCCCAGCGCCTTGACCACAGGCTTTCCTCCTGGGTGCTTCAGCAGATCCGCTACTACAGTGATCCAGCTTATTACTCTCAGCTGGCCCCACCAAAGAATCTGAACTGAAGGTCATCAGCTCAGGGCCCCGGTAATCAATCTTATTGGGTGTCGGCTGCTTTTTCCTTCGACCAGCGAAATTTGCTGTACCGGGCCAGGCTGTCGGGCTTGAGGGCAAGTTCGTAGCGCTGGTTGTTTATTATCCAGGTGGGGTAGCGTTGGATATTTCTGGTAAGGCAGGCTATGTCCCGAATCCCGTTTCGTCCATCGGGGGTACATTCCACGTAGGGCAAACGATGGGCTGATGCTTCGAACAGGCTCTTCTGCTCCTGACAGTTCTGACACCAGTAGGCTCCGTAGAATTTAGCCCCGGATTTTTCAAGGTGCATGGCCAGTGCTTTGAGGTACGGCTTTTCCGGACCGGCTGCCGGGTCGAAAATGCCGCTGTAATGAATCTGAAGCCCGGCTACTACGGCGACGGTGGCCAGTGCAGTGCCGGGAAGCCAGGTGCGCCATTGAAAGTCAGGCATGGGATCGGGTCTGGTCATGCTCAGTATGGCAAAGATAGCCAGCATCAGGCCGAATGATGTCAGGCAGTAAATGCATATCGCTTCGATGACGAACAGGGATATTGCAGTCAGGTAGGTACTGATTCCCACACTGACAAAGGTGATTACCCAGGCGAATCGCCATGAAAGGCGTCGTTTACGCATGCGCCAGATTGTCTTGAGCAATATTCCGTAGGTGAGAAATCCCCAGAATGAAATCGGCAGACCGAAAAGTGTGGACCAGCGGCTGCTCTGTACCAGGTCACAATCCGACCCGTCGCTGCATGCCAGTGGAACTGTGCCAAACCACCGGGTGGCGGTTATGTAAGCTGTAAGGGCGAGACCGCAAAAAACCAGAATCAGCAGAAGTAGATGTACCCCTTTTATCGGGTGGGTGGCTGCAGCTTGTTTTGCCCCATGGCCTGGTTTGTGTTCCGTGGTCCTGTTTTCTCGGTGTAATTTTTTTTTGCGCTTTTTTTTCACGAGTCTTTAGCCTCATTCTGGTCGGGTATTGTGGGGTCATATCACGAATATGACCATAATCCGTGACGGAGGTGTGGGGTGGCAACTGCGAGGTCAGAATCCTTTTCCGGGCTGTTTATAAACTTTACCGCTCAGGATTCTGCCAGGGGTTTTCGAGTGACCACCACTATAACGCAAGAGATCACCAGGGAGTATGGGGGGGTATTCGATTCAATCGTCGGAGGGAGAAATCAGTGTGTGTTCAGTGCACCTTCAGTATCAGTTTGAAGGTGATATTCAGGAACATCCCTGTTTATTGATGAAATTGGGGATTGGGTGGCGGGGCATCCAGATTTTTTATTCCCACTTGGGCCTCCCCCCGGCGGGGGAAGGGGATGGCGTTTTTGACGATTAGAAGCCCATTGCGGGAGTTTCGATCGCGCTTGGCAAGGCCGCACCACTGCTACGGATTTCTTTCGTGACCTGGGAATTCCAGTTTGTACCCAAAGCCTTTGACGGTTGATATCCACTTGGGTTTAGCTGGATCTTTCTCAATTTTTCGTCGAAGCAGATGAACGTATTGCTGGACATCGGCGACGGCTGCGCGATTGGAGTCTTTCCATAAGCTGTCGATAATTTCACTGCAGGAAAACACCCGGCCGATTTCTGATGCGAACATATGGAACAGCTTGTACTCCTTCGGTGTAAGCTCCACCTCCTTCCCTTCGATCTTCACGACTTTTCTATGGTCGTCGATATAGACCCTAGGATGGGGTTGGTGACGGCTGTTATTTGACGACTGCCATCTGTCGGACCGGCGGCGTAGTCGTCTTCGTTTCTCCAGGGTTGTTCGGGTATGGGTTCTGTCGTACCTGTGCAGCAATACCTGAATGCGGCAGATGAATTCCTTCTGATGGAGCGGCCTGAACAGAAAGTCGTCCAGCGCCAGCTCGTGAATCTGGAGCGTTTTGTCCATATCCTCCTCATCGAACACTCCGATGGTGGTAACTCCGGCTGGTCTGGCTTCCTGGGCCTGCTCTAGGGTCAGGGAGTTCAATTTACCTAAATTCAGGATCAGGATCGCTGGTTTTTTATCATTGGCGACTTGTGGCCAGTTGCTGGAGCTGGCAGAAGTCAGCAGCATTCCCTTTTCCTGCAAAGCGCTTTCAAGAGCTTCCAGTTCCGGGATAGGGGTCCCCCCAAATAATACAGTAGGTAATCGGATTTTGCTTTCGGTTCCGACCTGTCGAGTTTCTTTTTCTGTGTTCATTGCCAGACCATGCATCTTTTTGTTTACACTCCTATGTTTGGCTGGTGGACCAGCTCTATCTATATCGAGTGCGGTGGTTACTCTTGGGATTATCCAATCGGTGGTTCTGTGGTTGAGCACACCGGGAGTATCCACAACAGACAACTAATCAACCAGATACCTGACTAAAACATAGGGTAGTAGTGATCAAACCACAACGCGTTTCAGCGATGTTTTACAATTGTTAACAATTGGGGGTAAGGCAGGGAGGGGGTAAGAGCAGTTCTGCAACCCCCCTGGATTCAGACTTCCAGGACCGGGCTGGTATTAAACATAAGAGGTAGCTACTCACCCCGCTCGGGCAATCTGTTGCGGAAGGCGCCGTAAAACCCTCCCTGTAGGCTTTGCTTTGGCATCCATGCCAAAGACTCTTCCTCCACAGACCGCCCATGGGGGGTAATCTCTGGGGGATGAGCAGTTACACTAAGAGTTTAGTTCTGATCCAGTTCCATGAAGTCCCAGGCTTGTTTGCTGAGAGACTTTTCCTGATCAGTGCCTGGAATGTCAAAGTTTCCTTTGGATTCGTTGAGGGCGAGTACCCGTACGGTATCCTTGTACAATTCTTCCATTCCCAGTTTGTCGTAAGCCACGATCATGATCTCCAGGGCGTCCTGCACTGCGGGTGTGCGCTGATAGTTCTCCACAACGGTCACTGCCCGTTTGGCAGCCGCCACATAGGCTCCCCGCTTCAAATAGTAGCGCGCGACGTGGATTTCATGCATCGCCAGGTTGTTACGAAGGTAGATCATGCGCCTGCGGGCGTCATTTGAGTATTTGCTGTCTGGAAAACGGGTAACCAGCTCGTTGAGGTAGTCGAAGGAGTTTTTCACTGATCCCGGATCACGTTGTGATGTGTCAATCGGAACGTAACGCGCAATAAAGCCAAGATTGCGGTTAAAATTCACGATACCGCGGAGATAGTACGCGTAGTCCACATGGGGATTGCGGGGGTGCAGTTTGATGAAGCGATCCGCAGCTGCGACGGCAGCCTCCGGCTTATTGTCCTTGTAGTAGGCATAAGCAATATCCAGTTGGGATTGCATGGCCAGGCGGCCAAACGGGTAGCGGGATTCAAGTCCTTCGTAGTATTTTATTGCGTTTTCGTAGTTGCCGTCAGCCATGGCTGACGAGGCTTCGTTATAGAATTGCTGGGCGCTCCACCCTTTTGTTTCATCTTCCAGGTCGGGAAGCATGGAGCAACCTGAGATCAACAGCAACGCGAACAGTAGAATTGAAAGCCGGATTGTGATCGCCATTTCCAGGATAGTGTCGGGTAAGTTTTGGATCCCGTGATTATACTGCATTCATGGTAAATTTCTCACCGCCTGGAGGGGGAGAGGTTTGAGCGAGAGGATAAAGCACTATTCTGCCCGGATCGACGTCGAGGCCTCCGGGAAGCGACTGGATCAGGTATTGGCCGGTCTGTTTACCGATTTTTCCCGGACACGTCTGCAGCAATGGGTCAGGGAAGGCCGTGTTTCGCTGGATGACAGAGTGGTTCAACAGCCCCGTGAAAAGGTTTCCGGAGGCGAAACGGTAACCCTGGCAGCCCGCTTCGAGGACCGGGTGGGGAGTCGCCCCCAGGCGATTCCGCTGGAGATCCTTTATCAGGATACCGACCTGATTGTGCTCAATAAACCCGCGGGTCTGGTGGTTCACCCTGCTGCTGGAAATCCCGATGGGACCTTACAGAACGCGCTTTTATATCACGACCCGGAGCTGAGCCGGTTACCCAGAGCCGGCATTGTGCACAGACTGGACAAAGATACCACCGGACTGTTGATGGTTGCACGGACGCCGGTCGCCTTTAAGGGACTGGTGGAGCAGTTACAGGAAAGGACCGTCGCTCGGGAATACAGGGCCATCGTGCAGGGCTTGCTGGTGGCGGGTGGTACCATAAACAACCCGATTGGCCGCCACCCCGTGCACAGGACTCGAATGGCGGTAGTCAGTGGGGGTAAGCCGGCCGTGACCCACTATCGAGTGATGGAGCGCTATGGTGCATACAGCTATGTTCGTGTGAATCTGGAAACCGGTCGTACGCACCAGATCAGGGTGCATATGGCAAGTATCCGTCATCCATTGGCCGGCGATCCGGTGTATGGCGGCAGATTGCGGCTGCCACGGGGTACCTCCAGCGCTCTGATGGAGGGGCTGCAGCGTTTTCGACGTCAGGCTCTACACGCCTGTCGGCTGGGTCTGAAGCACCCTTCCAGCGGTGAGTGGCTTGAGTGGCAGGCAGGACTGCCGGAAGATATGACTGAATTGCGCGATCTGTTAAGAAGGAATGAACAGCAGGAGGGAAAAAATGGATGACTGGATCATTCCCGACTGGCCGGTACCCCCGTGGATTCACTCGATTTCCACCACCAGGAAGGGCGGGTTCAGTATGCCCCCTTATCACGGACTGAACCTTGGCGATCATGTTGGAGACGACCCGTCCCGGGTTTTACGAAATCGCCAGTATTTGAGTACCTGCTTGAAACTGCCCGCACAGCCGTTGTGGATGAAACAGGTGCATGGACGGGATGTGGTGCATTGCGGTAGTGCCGGGCCGGCTCCTGAGGCTGATGGGGTAACCAGTAACTTGCCCGGTACGGTCTGTGCGGTAATGACTGCCGACTGTTTGCCGGTATTGCTATGCAACAGTACAGGGAGTCGGGTGGCCGCGGTGCATGCAGGATGGCGCGGGCTGGTTGGCGGCGTCATCGAGTCTGCAGTGGCATGCTTCGAGCCTGGGGAATCTTTGCTGGCCTGGCTTGGGCCGGCGATTGGCCCCGATGCTTTTGAGGTAGGCGGTGAAGTCAGAGACCGGTTTCTGCGCTCCAGCGCGGCTGACGAGGCCGCTTTTCGTGTCAGCAGAGATGGGCACTGGCTGGCTGATCTGTATAGTCTGGCGCGTAATCGACTCGCAACACTCAATGTTTCGTTCGTAGGAGGAGGAGAGTATTGTACGCTATCCGAACCCGAACGCTTCTTCTCCTACCGTCGCGATGGTGAAACCGGGCGTATGGCAACTTTAATATGGATCGATGATCAGACATGAACGATTGGAAAATGTTGACGCTGGTTGGTGGAGACCAGCAAGGGATCGTGGCGAAAGTCACAATGGTTCTCTACAGGAACGGATGGAACCTCGGTGAGGCATCGATGATTCGACTGGGGGGGAACTTCAGTATCATGATGATGGTAACGGGTGAGGGGGATGTGGAGCAGATAGTCGCTCCTGTGGCATCAGAGCTTGGTCTGCATATCCATGTGGATGATATCTCCGGTGGGTTGCACCAGCATCTCATTCCCAACTTTCAGGTCAGGGTGCTGGGCGCCGATCGGGCGGGTATCGTGGCCCAGGTTACCCAGGCACTGGTGGATGCCGGTTTCAACATACTGGAGCTGGAGTCGGACGTCGCCGGTTCGCCCGACAGTCCGGTCTATATCATGAATATCCAGGGTTTTGCTCAAGCGACACTGGAACAGGTGGAGAACGCGGTAGCTATTCTGGGGGATATCGATGTCAGCGTCTCGTCCGTAGAAACCCTGATTGGTTAATTACCAGATGGCATCGCTCGAAATTCTTAAAGTACCCGATGAACGCCTGAAACAGGCTTCTGAACCCGTCGACGTGTTTGACGACATCCTGCGGACCTTTGTGAAAGACCTGGAAGAGACGCGTCAAATGGGGCCGGGTGCGGTCGGTATCGCGGCACCCCAGGTGGGGCATTTTCAGCGCATCGTTATCGTCGATGTGTCCAAGACCCGCAAGCCGGTGCCGAACCACGGTTACATGGTACTGGTTAATCCAGAGATCACCCATTGGGAAGGTTATGAAATGGGGCGCGAGGGCTGTCTGTCGGTGCCGGATTATACCGGTAACGTCATCCGCGCCACCCGTCTGGAAGTGAAAGCACAAGACCCCTGGGGCAAACCCCTCGAATACGGGATGGAAGGTTTTGAGGCCCGTGCGCTGCAGCACGAAATGGACCACCTGGATGGAATGCTCTTCATCGATCGCGTTGTCAGCCGACGTACCGACCTGTTTCGACGAAAGGTATACCAGAAGGGCGGGAAATCACGAAAATCCAGTTGATTCCGCTGGCGGCGAAGTGCATCGATCGACCCGCTTTCCCAGGGGTGTTGTCCCGTCTGGCAAGGATCGCTGATACTTCATCAATATCGGAGAGGCAGGGTTCGGTCCAGGGACGGGGCAAGTGGTAAGAATTAAAGTTTTTTTCGTTTGGGACGCTAGTACACTATCGATACCCATATGAGATTGACCGATGCAAACCCTGAACCCTGGCCTGAAGTTCTCCTTTGATGATATGAGTTCCCGTTTATCCGGAGAGTTTCTACGCTATTTCATAGCCAGTGGAATGGCGTTCGCCGTTGATTTCAGTACACTTTATCTGCTTACAAACTATGCAGGGATTCATTATCTGGCCTCGGCTGCTGCAGGCTTTATTCTTGGTCTGGCTACCGTTTACCTGCTCAGTATCCGGTGGGTATTCTCTGCCAGGCGTATAAAAGATTCCCGTCATGAACTGATTGTTTTCAGCGTGATCGGTATGGGTGGTCTCGGGATCAACGAGCTGGGCTTGTATTTGATGACCGAGTTTCTTCTGCTCCACTACATGACCTCGAAGATTCTGGTGAGTTTTCTGGTATTCAGCTGGAATTTCGGGGTCAGGAAGCTAGTGCTGTTCCGTTAAGCCAATGCCAAAAAAAAGAGCCGTGATTATTGGTGCCGGTCCCGCCGGTTTGACCGCAGCTTATGAGCTGTTGGAGCAGACCGATGTGGAACCGCTGGTATACGAAAAAACCCGCGTCATCGGTGGCATATCCCAGACCGCCAATTACAAGGGAAATCGTATCGACATAGGGGGGCATCGTTTTTTCTCGAAATCCGATCGTGTCATGTCATGGTGGACCGATTTGATGCCCGTGGAAGCCGGTGGCGACGAGGAGGGATCGGAGGCACAGGTCCATTACCAGGGTAAATCAAGGGAAGTGCAACTCGATGCATCGGGACCGGATCCGGAAAAAACCCGTCTGGTGTTCCTGATCAGAAACCGCCTTTCCCGAATTTTCTACCTGCGGCGGTTCTTTGATTATCCTTTGTCTCTGAGTCTGCAGACGATCAGAAACCTCGGTCTGCCCCGCATGGCGCGCATTGGGTTCAGCTATCTCAGGTCCACTCTCTTACCCATCAAAGAAGAGCGTACGCTGGAAGATTTTTTTATCAATCGATTTGGTCGAGAGCTATATGGAACCTTTTTTAAAGATTACACAGAAAAGGTCTGGGGGGTACCCTGCAAGGAGATAGGTGCCGACTGGGGAGCCCAGCGTATCAAAGGACTCTCTATCACCAGAGTGTTGCTGCATGCTCTAAAGGAGATAGCGGGCACCCGATCCGCGCAGGTCAGTCAGAAGGGAACAGATACATCATTGATAGAACGCTTCCTCTATCCCAAGTATGGGCCGGGTCAGCTTTGGGAGGAGGTGGCTGTTCGGGTGGCTGACCGGGGTGGCGAGATCAACATGGGATGGGAGGCCCGCTCGCTTCAAGTTGAAGGAAACCGTGTCGTCTCGGCTGAGTTTGTCCACTTGGAATCGGGTGCCACACAGCAGGTTGAAGCAGACTATTTTTTCTCCACTATGCCGGTCAAGGAACTGATCGCAGGTATGGGCTCCCAGGTACCTGAAAAGGTTCGGGAGATTGCCGGGGGATTACAGTACAGGGATTTCATTACCGTAGGATTGTTGCTGAGTCGCCTGAAGGTAAAAAACGAGGGCAAAGTGCAATCCACAAGCGTCCGTGGGAACTTGCCCGACAACTGGATCTACATCCAGGAACGGGATGTCAAAGTAGGCCGGGTACAGGTATTCAACAACTGGAGTCCCTACATGGTGCGGGATCCTGATACGGTGTGGATCGGGCTGGAATACTTCTGTAATGAGGGCGATCAACTCTGGTCGATGGTCGACGACGAATTGATCAAATTTGCCACGAAGGAAATGGAGAAAATTGGGTTTATCGATACGGATGACCTTCTGGACGCCACTGTGATACGAATGCCCAAGGCCTATCCGGGTTACTTTGGCGAAGCCTATGAAAACTTTGATTCCATCAGAACATTTACAGACTCAATCGAGAATCTGTTTCTGATTGGGCGAAACGGTATGCACCGTTACAATAATCAGGATCACTCGATGCTGACGGCCATGGCGGCTGTAGAGAATATCGCCAAGGGAGTCAAAACCAAGGAAGGCATCTGGGATGTCAACACTGAAAGTGAGTACCACGAAAAGCGGTGATTCTATGAAAACGGTAAAGAGCAGCGGAATCATTGTTCAGTTCTAAGCAGGATTCTCGAATGTGGTCGTCGGGAATCATCCCGGCGTATATTTACACATGCTATTCCTGGGAAAAATCTCCAAAGCAAGCGGAGTTCGCCGAAATTATACTGTTTAAACGTTGCTACACGGCGCCATCGAGTGCCATTTCAGGGTCTTTGATAATTGTCGACTTTGGAGAAAAGAGTATTTATGCTTTCTATATGTCTGAGGTGCATTCGCATTTATATCGGAGTCTTAGTGGATACCCTTTAATGTAAGCTCTAAACCTTGAATCTCATTCCTCACCTTATCCGTCGGTACTTTATACATCGCCCAAAGATGGCCAAACTCTTTGAAAACATGGGTTGGTTGTTTTTCGAGAAAGTATTAAGAATGGTGGTGAGATTGTTCGTCGGCATCTGGGTTGCACGTTACCTTGGTCCCGAGCAATTTGGGCGACTCAGCTATGCTATTGCATACGTTAGCTTGTTTGGCGCTTTGGCTGCGTTGGGGATGTCCTATGAGAAGATCAAAGTCCTCGACTCAACACTATCCGGTATAGAGCCTGCGCATAAATTGAAAATCCCGATCATCGGTAAAAAAAATAGTGGCCTGTTACCGCCATTGTCATTCGCATCTGCACAGACCATTGCTAATAACACTATTATTTAAGTGGTAATGACCTGATTTTTCGCCCATCTTCGAATTTCAAGCGGACTACTCCCTCGATTGCCTGTCGGGTACGGTCGCTAGAGCGTGTTCAGTGCAAATGGCGTATCAGTAAGTGATAGCTGATCATCGTCTTATCCAGATAGGCCTGGAACGAATCGTTGCCGCGCTTGCTCAATCGATCGTCGCCAAGATCACACTTCAAACGTTTGATCATACGTTCCACCGAGGGACGGCGCGTCATGATCGCTTTGAATCGCTTGGCCATGGGGGGATCGTTCGGATCGATATGTTTCAGGGTATCGAACGAGACGGTAATGGTGCGACCCGATTGGCTGGTGCGATTACAGCACAGCGCTTTTTGCTCGCATCCGATACAGATTGAAAGCCCATCGTCCCCGAGGGGAGCGCGATAGATAAACTTTTCGGTGGCGTAGCGAATACCCTGGTAGTCTAACTCATGTCTTGCCAGGCAGATGGGCACACCATCTTCCCGGATTTCACAATGGTCCCAGCCCCGTCGTCGCGGAATTCCCACTCATGAGCACAGGTATGCCAATCCTCGCAACGACACGACTTGGTCAACTTCGATTGGGACTTCTTTTGTTCTTTTCCTTTTTCGTTTTCATAGCGAACCGTCTCGAAACTGGAATAAGCGTGGTAGCGCGGTGTGGTAGCTGTTGATTGAAATCGTACAGCGCATTGTAGTAATCCGCTGCGTACACTCGATAATCTTCCCATGGAAAATAACACAGTATCTCGAACCACTCGCCATCGATGGTGTTGAGAAGATGCTTGTCTTCGCTGTGAACCTCATGGATCAGGGGAATCTGTTGGCCTTCCAGAAGACGGGGTGATAGCATCGTCAGTGTTCCCTTTTTTTGCGGATTGGTGTTTATGGTAAACCCGATTTTATCAGGAAAGGGAACCTCTTTTTTGTAAATTCAGCGGCCACTCGCACCGACTCAATGAAGAAAACAAAGGGAAACTGTTAAGCCACTCTATTCTCCACTCCTGTGGTTGCCCAAATTATACGATGTCTATGATCTTAAAGAGTGGCAAAGCAGCGACCTCTACCAAACAGCAAAAAATTTGCTTTATAAGGAGTTCTATAATACCCGCAACAACCTGCCGTTCTCGGGAGGAGCTTTCGACTTCGAGGAATGGGCTAGCTATTTCGCCTTGAATGATCTATTTGGAACTTATCACGGGACGGTACCCAAATCAGTCAAGTTCTATTTCAACCCTGCTTTGGGGAAATTTCAGCCTCTGCTGTTCGACGCACACAAAGGCGCGGGAGCATTCGATACTTTCACGCTACTTGATTTTTCAACCAAAAAGGATACCGCAGAGTGCGAATGGATATGCGCTGACCGTTTTTTCTATGAAGGCTTCCTTGCAAATGTCGACTTCATGACGGCCTACATAAGCTTCATGAAAAAGTATTCAAGCGATACCTTTGTTGATCATGTCAGAGAGATATATAGAGTCTATTACAGTGATTTAGACGACGAATTTTATGCTGCGTTTTCTCCCGATGATAGAATATTTTCCAGTGGAGTCAGTTTTTATCTTTTCAAATTCAGTGAAATAGAGAATCGTGCAGAACTGATAAGGCAGAAAGTAGATATTTCAGATGATTCAGACTTCATCGGTATGACAGAGAAAGATTCGATATCTGAAGCACAAAAGTCAGGCGGTCTAGTGCTTGCTGATGACACCGTTGAATTTCTGGAGATTTCTGATTTCAGAATTCGTGGCAGTAGCTGGAACTTCCAGAAGCCTACGCTCATCCTTTTGTCAGGTGAAGTGGAACTGAAGGGTCTCTCGGTGGAAACTCCTCTTTTGATTGACGGTCCGGTAATGCTCGTTCAAATAGGAGGTCATATTGAAGTGGAGAACGTCGAGATAAGGGGGGGCAGAATTGTTGAGGTGAAAAACCGGAATTGGAGTGCTGTTCTCAATGTGATTGACAGTAAAGCAACCATCGACAATCTCATTATCTCGGATGCCGATGCAGAAGACTCACTTAACCTGGTCAGTACCGAGTTCGAAATTGGTAGCCTATCAATGGTTGGCTCCAGGTCAGACGCCCTGGATACTGATTTCTCTACTGGAACTATAGAACACCTTTCCTGCAGGAATATTGGGAACGACTGCCTGGATGGCTCTGAAAGCGAGGTTCGTGTTGTCAACTTGACGGGGTCTTTTATTGGCGACAAAGGAGTAAGCGCCGGGGAAAATTCCCACATTTATATCGATGCTGTTATGTTCAGTGATGTTGGTATTGGACTGGTCAGCAAAGATGGTGCCATTCTAAATGTCAAAAATGGCTCTTTCAGCCGGGTCGATGTTGAGGTCGCCGCGTTTATCAAGAAAGATGAGTACGACGCCCCGACCTTGATCCTCACACACGCTGCTATTAGCGAACAGTCTGGAACCGCTCTTCTGCACAATCCAGACTCGGCATCGCTACCAGCATCTCTATATGTAGAAGAGCAAAGCTCCAGCAACATCGAAGCCATGATGTATGGTGCCGTTTATGGCAAGGCAACGGAGAAATGAGCGCAAACAATCTGATACTATCTGATAAGAACAGAGCTCGTTACGAACGAAAGGTGCTGTTGAGGAGTGGCCAGAGTATTTTTGTCGAATGGGAGCTGAAGAAGTTGGGTTTTCGAACCAACTTTCCGATGAGAAAGGTAACATCGATTTACTTTGATGATCTCGAATTTACAGCTCTTCGTGACAACATAGACGGGAACCCCAGTCGGGACAAGTACAGAATTAGATACTATAACAACAACGTCGCAAACTGCGCTTTGGAAATCAAGTCCAAGCGAAGTTATTCCGGATACAAGAAAACAGTTCCGCTACGGACGACAGAAGGAACGTTGGAACAGGCGATACGGGCTTGTCGGGAGTGGATGTTGATAAACCTCGACAGACATTATGAACCCACTGCTGTGGTTAGCTATGAAAGGAACTATTTCGTCAAAGACCAATTCAGAGCGACTATTGACCAAAAGGTCTTTTCTGGAAGATGGTCTGGTGCAGGCCATGTGTTGTCTTCTGCGTTGAGTGCGTTGAGCTACGAAGTGCTGGAATTTAAAATTCCGAATGACCTGGACCAGGATTTTCGTGTCTTTTTTCAAGAGTTCAACAAGCTGATAATTCGATCGACAAAGTCGTCGAAATACTCGAACGCTCTAATGTACTGAGCAGCATACATACCAAGCTAAGTTTAACGGCTTCAATACTGTGATAATCTGATCCACTTTTCCAGCTCAAAGCGGACACCGGTTATGGACTGCAAACCGGTTCTAGACTAAGTTCAAGCTGTGGAGTGTCATTCATGGGGTTGATGTGCGTCCATAAGACTGGAAAAAAGGGATGAAAACCCGTGCGCAGATGATTCTCTGGAAAAGTTTTTTTCGGCATGAGTTCGAGCATTGTCAATAAGTCGCTGGCAAAAAGAACTTCACGGGTCAGTCGGTTCACCGCGTCAGTCCGAAGACATTCCCACCACGTACTGTCACCTTCCCACCTTGGGATGTTCGAAGTCACGCACAAGATGTTCCCGTCTCGCATGTTACTCAGACTTGGGTCGGGAGTCCGTTTCGCCAAGCTCGAGCCTTTTTACCCGCTCAAGCGTCATTTCCAGCAACTTGCGATTGAATGAAATCAGATCGGTGACCAACCCTATGAGATACGTCATAAAACCCATCATTAGGAACACTCCACCCAGTACCAGGGATTGAACATGGCCCTCCCCAACTCCGTTAAAGTAGAAGTAGAGGAAACGAGTGATGGGTATAAGACCGATTACCGATAAAACGGTTCCGATATAAAAAAACACCCGAAGCGGCTTATACATGGCGTACATACGTACCATCGTCGTAAGGGACCGTTCCAGAAATCTGGGGATGCTCCTGAAAAGTCGCGACTCACGGGTCTTTGGATTGGTGCCGATAGGCACTGAGGACACGCTCATGTTTCTCTTACCGGCCTGAATGAGCATCTCAATGGTATAGCTGAAGGGTGAGACGATATTGAGTCGAATGGCAGATTCTCGGGATATCGCACGAAATCCACTGACCGCATCGGGTACCTGGACTCCAGCCAGCCACCGAACCATACTGCTACCGGCCCACTGAAGCATTTTCTTGGCTTTGGAAAAATGGGGAATACGGCCTGTTTGTCTGTCTCCTACGACAATATCCGCAGTTCCGTCAATAATGGGTTGAATGAGTTTCGGGATATCCTGGCCCGCATACTGATTGTCGCCATCCGTATTGACTATGATATCCGCATCATTCTGCAGGCAGACTTCCAGGCCTCTTTGAAAAGTATAAGCAAGACCTTTAGTGTGCTTGTTTCTGATGATGTGCTCCACCCCAAGGCTCTCGGCAACTGATACGGTCCCATCGGTACTGCCGTCATCGATAACGAGAATTTCCGTGCAGTCGATACCGGGAATATCCCTGGGTATATCCGCCAGTGTTTCCGGTAATGTCTGTTCCTCGTTCAGGCACGGGATTTGGATGATCAGTTTCATATTATTTGAGCAGGATGTTGTCTATGGTCACGGGGCAATACTACTTTAATGAATAGTTGAGGGAAAAACCATACACCCATTTCGCTCCCGGATGACATACCCGGGGAAGCTGAGGGACCGGAGATTCCTAAAAGTACTAAAGATTCCAGGTGCCTTGTCGATAAATCAGATAAGAACGAGAGGTTGTGGTATGGACCCGGCATCTCATTGAACCTAATTGAAACCATGTAAGGGGTTGAATGCCAGCGTTGTTGTGCTGTTCCAGCAGTTAGGAAATGCCTGATACGCTGCTCGATCTCAAATTATCCTTCTTGGTTCAAAAACCGGGTCCATACCACAGCCCCGGCGCTGTCACCCTCCGGGTGTGCGCATCAATCAGCGGGGCATGAAGGTCTGGCAATGTCTGGTTGCCCGCTCGTTAGTCTGAGTAATCTACGGCGATATTTGTCGACAGCCCTGTCTCCGGGTCAACTCTGAATCCTGATTTATTTCCCCGTAGAAGTACCAGGGTCGATCGGAAACCGGCACCCCCGTAGTAGGCGATTACCCCCTCCGGACTACTATTACCTCCGCCTGAGAGCGCGTCTTCCCGCTTGAAGACCTTTACCCCTGCAATCGGTATCTCCCTGATTCAGTCGGCTCGTCATCAGCCAGTGCAGAGTCACAGGTCTACTCTTTTCCAAAGGAAAACAGTGAAATTGCCTGGTTGACGGACCATTCCAGAAATGACGGGGTTTCGGCATCTCCCTCCTCCAGTTTTCTGAGCAACTCATTGGCATCCGAGAACATGGGCTGTGCTTCGAGCGAGTCGCTTTGCAGGAGAATTCTCAGCAGCAGAATCGCTTCCTGGGTTTCTCCCACGATATAGGCGGAGAATGCGAGCTGATAAAGGTCTTCATCCCGCACGCTGCGGGTGTAGGGGTTTATCCCGTTCCACAGGTGATCGTAGGCTTTTGAAAAATCTCCCAGTATGTAGTAACAGGAGCCAATGTGGGTATTCAACGTGCGTTTGAATTTGCGATCTGAAAAGGCCATTGCAATTTCATACAGTTCGATAGCTTTTTCACAAGCGCCGCTGTTTTCATGGATGTTTCCCAAAAGGTAATGGCTGTTTGGATTGTCCGGGTGGTATTCAGCGTATCTCCGGGCCCATGGTAATGCTTCAGCGTAGCGTCTGGCGTTGAAGAGCAGTCTTGTGATCGAGTGGTTCACCCGTTCGCTTTCGGGAAACACTTCAAGTATTCGTTCGAGTTCCTCCACGTGGTCGCCCAGTTCGACCTCATCGTTCACCTCGAGCAGGGAGAAGGGATTGACCAGCTTCAGTTGGTATTGCTCAACCAGCACCGGCTGCTGCACCCGGTTCGCATAGAGAACCTGTCGATCGTCCAGAAAGACCGGCACGAAGTCAGGGTGCTTCTTAATTAACTCTGGGAACTCTTTGTTTTTCTTGCTGACCATCAGATAGTCGGGCTTGAGTTTTGTCAGTATATTGGCCAGTACGGTTTTGTTTCGGTACATCTGTAGAGCGGTGTAGATGTCAAAGTCGGTGAAAAGTGACATCTGAAGATCGATGTAAACCTTGTAGTCGGGGTATAGCTTCCAGTGAATGTAGCCTGCTTTGGAAGGTGACGTCAGAAGGTGGCCGCCGTTACCTGCTTGTTCCAGAAACCTGAGGACTCCGGTGGGTTCGTTTCTCGTGTCATGGGGATAGGGTGCATTGACCGGCAGTCGCTTGACCATACTGACCAGGGGTAGTGCCATGATCACGAGTATCAGCAGGCCGGATATGGAAATAATCCGTCGCCCATTTCCCAGGGGTTTCATGTTGCCGATGTAGTGGGTCATTGCCGGTAGTACCAGCAATGACCACTCCCACAGAAACCGGTTTCCCTTCAACAGCAGCAGATAGCCACCTGCAGCGATGAGTGCATGGCTCAAGCGCAGTGTCCGGTCCAGCAGGCTGCGCAGTAATGCGAAACTGCAGAACAGAAACGTCAGCGAAAAGACACTTTCAAGTTTGAGGGTGTCGCCGCTGAGGAAGAAGGAATAGAGCATTCTGGAGTCGAGATGCTTCATTTCTTTGATATAGAGCCCGGCATGGGGAGCAATGTTGAAGGGACTCAGGAGCAGTTCGATACCTGCTGGTGTAGCCAGGAGTGCCGGAGCGCAGGCCAGTATCCAGATAGCGTAGCTCCAGCTACGGTCAGTATCGGGTGTCTTGCGAACGTAGCGATTATGCAGAAATTCCAGAAAATAGGCACCACCGATCAGCGCCGGGACAGGATACTCAATGCCATGCAGATTGGCCCAGGCTGCTGTGATTAGCGGTAATGCAGGCGACCAGGCGGGGCGGCGTTCCAGAATGTAGAGAAAGAGCAATATGAACAGATGAGAAAACAGGTGGGGGCGCAGATTTGGGACCCGCCCTTCGATGAAAACGAAATAAGCAATAAACAGGATCAGGAAGGGCAGGAGCGAACGATCGGTGTTCTTCTCCTCTATGATGTACCGATAGGCCACCAGGGTCGTCAGAAAGAACAGGGTGGCTCTCAACAGCAACAGGCCGTAGTACTCGCCGTGTTGGAAAACTTTGGCAACCAGCGCCTGGAATCCCCAATAGTAGTTGACGAATGATCTCTCGGGTTCCAGAAAGGAAAAAAAGGCTGTATCCGGAATACTCATATGCTCCCAGAACCAGCGCCCCCCATCCATGTGATACCACATATCCGAGTCTGTCAGAGTGATCGGGTAGCATAATTGAAACACCAGTCCGGCGAGGATCAAAAACGTCGCATAGAGCCTCATATACGGCGTCAGCTGCTGCCATTTTATTGGCAGGGATTCAACGAGCCTGTTAAACGCCCGCCCTGAAACCAGTTCTGCCACTGTTGTCTTGTCTGTCATATTCGGGTGCTGCCAAGGGTTTCAAAATTCGCCATGTGGGAACAAAACTCTCATTATTGAAGTTGTAGCGGGTTGGCTGGCGGTTACTTTAGCCTGGATGTGTGTCACCAGCCACTTGAATTGGCGCGGTTTCCACCCCATTTTCAGGATAACCTTATAGAATTCGGAGAAATGCCATGAGAATGGATAAATTGACCAGCAAGTTTCAAATGGCGCTGGCCGATGCTCAAAGCCTGGCGGTGGGACGAGACCATCAGTTCATCGAACCCCTGCATTTGATGCTGGCCCTGCTGAATCAGGAGGGGGGTAGCGTTCGTCACCTGCTTTCCCAGACCGATGTCAATGTCAATCAGTTGCGATCCAGCCTGGATGAATCCCTGGGCAGGCTGCCATCGATTCAGGGTGCTGATGGTGACCTGCACATCTCCAATGATCTGGGTAGATTACTGAATCAGACAGACAAATTGGCCCAGCAGCGCAAGGATCAGTATGTCTCAAGCGAACTGTTTGTGCTTGCGGCGGTGGAGGACAAGGGAGAGATCGGTGATCTGATGCGTCGTGCCGGGGCAGCGAAGGGCCCGGTGGAACAGGCCATCGATAAGTTGCGGGGAGGGCAGCAGGTGGATGACCCCAATGCGGAGGATCAGCGCCAGGCATTGGAAAGGTACACCATCGACATGACAGAGCGCGCAGAGCAGGGAAAACTCGATCCCGTCATCGGTCGCGATGAGGAGATTCGTCGGACCATCCAGGTGTTGCAGAGACGAACCAAGAATAATCCGGTACTGATCGGTGAACCCGGGGTGGGAAAAACAGCCATCGTGGAAGGCTTGGCGCAACGAATCATTAATGCCGAGGTACCCGAGGGCTTGAAGAACAAGCGCCTGCTCTCTCTGGATATGGGTGCCCTGATCGCGGGTGCGAAATTCCGGGGTGAATTTGAAGAGCGACTCAAGGCTGTATTGAACGATCTGGCCAAGCAGGAGGGGCAGGTCATCCTGTTTATCGATGAACTCCACACCATGGTTGGTGCGGGAAAGGCAGAAGGTGCGATGGATGCCGGCAATATGCTCAAGCCTGCATTAGCACGGGGAGAGCTTCATTGTGTGGGGGCAACCACCCTTGACGAGTATCGCCAGTATGTGGAAAAAGACGCCGCGTTGGAACGCCGTTTCCAGAAAATACTGGTGGAGGAACCGACGGTGGAAGATACCATCGCCATTTTGCGGGGTCTCAAGGAGCGGTATGAAATTCATCATGGCGTGGACATATCCGATCCGGCCATCATTTCCGCTGCGACATTGTCCAGTCGCTATATCACCGACCGGCAGTTGCCGGATAAAGCCATTGATCTGATCGATGAGGCGGCTTCCCTGATCCGAATGGAGATCGATTCTCTGCCGGTGGAGATGGATCGACTGGAGCGTCGCCTGATCCAGCTTAAGATCGAGCGGGAAGCCTTGAACAAAGAGCAGGACGAGGCATCGAAGCGGCGCTTGTCAGATCTGGAGGCGGAGATTGAAAAACTCGGGCGGGAGTTTTCCGACCTGGAAGAGGTCTGGAAATCTGAAAAGTCCGTGTTGCAGGGAACGGCCCACGTCAGGGAACAGCTGGATCGAGCGCGCCAGGAGATGGAAACCGCACGGCGTGCCAGTGATCTACAGCGAATGTCCGAGCTTCAATACGGGCGTATACCCGAGTTGGAAAAACAGCTTGAGAAGGCGGCCCAGGCAGAGTTACAGGAGATGACCCTGCTGCGCAACAAGGTAACCGAAGAGGAGATCGCTGGAGTGGTCTCCAAGTGGACGGGTATCCCTGTCAACAAGATGCTGGAAGGCGAGCGGGAGAAACTGCTGAAGATGGAAGAAGAGCTGTCCCGGCGTGTGGTCGGTCAGGCGGAGGCGGTGCAAGCTGTCTCCAATGCCATTCGCCGTTCCCGGGCCGGTCTTTCAGACCCGAATCGTCCCAACGGCTCGTTTCTGTTTCTAGGTCCCACCGGCGTGGGTAAAACCGAGCTGTGCCGGGCATTGGCTGAGTTTCTGTTCGACACGGAAGAGGCTATGGTACGGATCGATATGTCGGAGTTCATGGAGAAACACTCCGTGGCACGCCTGATAGGCGCACCCCCGGGCTATGTAGGCTACGAGGAAGGCGGGTATCTCACTGAACTGGTACGCCGACGCCCCTACAGCGTGGTGCTGATGGATGAGGTGGAGAAGGCCCATCGGGATGTCTTTAACGTTCTGTTGCAGGTGCTCGATGATGGTCGCCTGACGGATGGACAGGGGCACACGGTGGATTTTAGAAACACCGTAATTATCATGACGTCCAATCTGGGTTCGGACTTGATTCAGCAGTTCACCGAACAGATGAGTGACGACGAATCGGCTGACCGCTTCGGGGATGGAGCGCTGGATAATTACCGGCGTATGAAAGAGGTGGTGATGGAGGTTGTCGGGCAGCATTTTCGGCCGGAGTTTATCAATCGGGTTGATGAAACCGTGGTATTTCATCCCCTGGACAGGGCTCAGATCCGGGATATCACCGCCATCCAGATCGAGTACCTGCGCAAGCGACTGGCAGACCGGGATCTGGGGCTGGAATTGACCGACAGTGCACTGGATCACCTGGGTGATGCGGGGTTTGACCCGGTTTACGGGGCAAGGCCTTTGAAGCGGGTCATCCAGCAACAGCTGGAAAACGCGCTGGCTCAGGATATTCTGGCGGGGCGTTTCCAACCGGATGACATCATTGATGTGGATACAGCCAATGACCGACTGGTCTTTCGGAAGCGGGTTGCCAGTGTTTCCGCCGCCTGAGTCGTTATAGAGCCGACCGGGGGGGTGGTAATTCCCCCTGGTAGGGTATCCTGCAGCAGTCGGGGTGAGAAACGGTTTCCGGGATGGGAGAACGCTTGTCCTGGTTGAGTCAGGGAGATCCCAGGCCAGAACCGCCCCGGATCGCTGTTCGTGGGGTCCGTGGGTTGTTTTTCAGGGTAACTGCTCACCCCCCAGAGGTTTTCCCCCTTGGGTGGCCTGTGGAGGAAGTGTCTTTGGCAGGGATGCCAAAGCCAAGCCTGCATGGAGGTAAGGACGGCGTCTTCCGGAACAGACTACCCATGGGGCCTGAGTAGCACCTTTCAGGATTGTATTTCACCCCACCCTGACCTGTCCGTGGCACCCTCCGGCAGCGCTGTTCAGGAAAAGATTTTTTCCCCCTCTCCGAATTGTCGTTCGCACCCTCCGGCAGCGCCATTTAGGAAAAGATTTCTCCCCTCCGGCCGCTACTACCACCACAGTGATTCGACTATCAGGGGAGAGCGAACGGGATGCATAGGCTGGGGCGGTTTCAAGTCAATAGAAAACTTGGTTCAGGAAACCAGGGAACCGTCTATCTTTGTATCGATCCGAAACTGGAACGCCAGGTAGCCATCAAATACCTGGACCGGCCGCTGGCATCCCATGGCAGTCTTGAGCAGGATCTGTTGCGGGAGGCCCGGGCCATCAGCCGGATCAATCACCCCAATATCGTTTCTATCTTTGATGTGGGCACGGCGGGGGGAAGGCCCTTTCTGGTGTTTGAGTACGTCGAGGGTGAACTGCTTTCCAAGAGTATGGCTGGTGCTGCCATGGACTTGCCCAAAAGCCTCGATATCATCACGGGCCTGCTCTCCGGGCTCGATCAGGTTCACAGCGAGGGCATCATCCATCGTGACCTGAAACCCTCTAATGTCATTCTGACCAAAGAGGGTATGCCCAAGATCATGGACTTTGGTATTTCCAGCATGGTCCAGGCAAACCAGATGAATGAAGAGATCTTGACCGGTACGCCACGTTACATGCCCCCGGAGTATATCTCCAATGGAGAAGTCGGGACCCAGACTGACATCTTTGCTCTGGGGGCCATGTTCTTCGAGATGTTGACCGGAGAGTACGCTTTTGATGGCAAAGACACGGCTACGCTGTTTGCCAACATCCAGGCCTGCAAAGTGGCTGTTCCCTCCTCGCTCCAACCGAGTATAGGTCAGCAGCTGGATGCTATCGTGATGAAGTCATTGGAAAAAGCACCTGTGGACCGTTTCCGGGATGCGGGGGAGTTTGCCAGTGCTTTGCTGGAGTACAGAGAGTCAGACGAGGGCGTGGAGAGTCTGGGTGGAGGGTCTCAGGGGACGGTAGAGTTCCTGCTGCGGCGAATGCAGCATAAAAGCGATTTCCCCATGTTGTCCGAATCCATTCGCACACTCAACAGGCTGGGCAGCTCTGAAGAGGACAATATCAATCATATATCCAGTGTCATTATCAAAGATTTCGCACTGACCAATAAAATTCTCAAGGTGGTCAATTCCGCCTACTACAGTCATTTTGCTGGAAAAATCGGAACGGTCTCCCGGGCTATCGTGGTGCTGGGGATAAAGACCATCCGATCCATTGCCGCTTCGCTCATATTTTTTGAGCACCTGCACAATAAGGCTCAGGCCACCCAGTTGAAAGATGACATAGCGACCGCTGTATTCAGCGCCACCATGGCCAGGCAGTTGGCTGAAGATGCTTCCATGGAGAGTGTGGAAGAGAGCTTTCTGTGTGGAATGCTGCACAACCTGGGTCGGATACTGGTGACCTACTACCTGCACGATGAAAGCGAGGAGATCGAGCGCCTGGTAAAGCAGCAGGACATGGAACCGGAGGCGGCTCAGAAGAAGGTGCTGGGTATCAGTTTTGAGGGTGTGGGCCTGGCCGTCAGCAAACACTGGAATTTTCCTGAGGAGATCACCCAGGGAATGGTCAGGGTTGACCCGGCGTCTCCGGGAAATCTCAAGAACAGCCATGTGAAAATCCGGCTGATCGCCAGTTTCGCCAATGAAGCGGCTTCCATACTGGGAGAAAGCAGCGACGACAAGTCTGTCCCGATAAAAAAACTGCTCAGGAACTATCGCAATGGATTAGCTATCAGCGAGCGCCGTTTCGATGAGATGGTGGAGCAGGCGAGACGGGAGTTCAGGGAATTGGGAGGTTCCCTGGTCGACGCGAACTCAAAATCCCCCCTTCTAAAGCGCCTGGTCGTTACTTCCCCCATTTGGGAGGGTGAGTCTCCCCGGAGCGATGCCCCGGACCTGACCGAGTCGCTGGTCCTTGACCCCGGGGCTGCATCCGGTTCGTCTCCTGAGCCTGTTCCGGCTGATCTGGAGAAGTTCACTCCTTCTCCTGATGCTGAGGTGATCCTTACCGACGGGCTCAGGGAGGTAAGCGCCATGCTGTTAGACGAAAAAGTCAATCTGATTCAGCTGTTCAATGTCGTGATAGAGACGGTCTATCGGGCCATGGCGTTTCATCGGGTGGTGCTTTGCCTTCAGGATGTCGGCCGAAAACAATACCTGGGCAGGTTGGGTCTGGGAGCGGGTATTGAAGACTTTGTAGCCAGTTTCCGGTTTCCTTCCCAGTTTAAAAAAGATGTCTTTCATGCGGCATTGAAAAATGACGTGGATCTCTACATTTCGGAGACCAGGGACCCGCGAATCGCCAGTGACCTTCCCGGCTGGTACAGAAAAATATCCGATACGGGATCGTTTATCATATTCCCGCTGGTAGTGAACCGGAAAGCGCTCGGCCTTATCTATGCGGATCATCCCCGGGCTCATGGAATGGATATCCCGGGAAGGCAACTCAACCTGCTCAAGGCGTTACGCAATCAGGTCGTGCTGGCTTTTCGTACTCGGATGTAACGATTCCAGGTGTTGGGGCGGGATACCACACTGACGACCATAAACAGGAATCTGGTGCCCGGGAAGGCAGATCGCCCGGCAGGGTGAGTCGATACTGACAGGTTCCGGGTTGACAGTGCGGTTATGCACCACATCACCGTGCCAGGAAATGACCGAATGGGTCCTGTCCGTATCTCAGGCCCTTAGCGAACCGGGGTGGGCTGATCCATTGTCGGGTTCTCCAGGTTGGCCCGGCGCTGCTCCTTATTTTTCTCTACCATCTCGATGTATTGCCTGGGGGTTACTGTAACGGCCGGATCCGGCTTTTTCTCCAGGCTGTAGTAGGCATAGATCACCACGCCGAGTAAGACGATGAGTACAGGAAAAAAGGGGTTGATCTTCATAGTTTCAATCTGCGGATCGATGGGTAAAGCCCGTTGGTCACAATTGTCAAAACAATCAGTTACGCAGGCTGATGATGCGCCAGCCTCTCAAGCTGGCATAAGCTTCCAACTGTTCGTCGGGATTCACAGCCACCGGATTGTCCACTTTTTCCAGCAGTGCGATGTCGTTGTGAGAGTCGCTGTAGAAGGTACTGCCAGTGAGATCCAAATCCTGTGCAGTCAGCCACTGGCTGAGTCTTTCCACTTTCCCATCCTGAAAACTGGGTATACCCTCAACTCTTCCTGTGTATCGACCCTCCTTGATTTCGGGTTCTGTGGCTATCAGGTGATCGACCCCCAGTCGTTCGGCGATAGGCTCGGTGACGAAGCGATTCGTAGCCGTAATGATGAGGAGGGTATCTCCTGATTCCCGGTGTTTCTCGATCAGTTCAGTGGTAGGGGGAAGGATTGTGGATTCTATTTCCTGTTGAACGAAACGAGTGCGCCAGGCCATCAGGTCTTCCGTGGAGTTTTCTTTCAGAGGGCGAAGTGAAAAACTCAGGAATTCATAGATATCGAGGCTACCGGCTTTGTACTGATGGTAGAATCGGTCGTTCTCCCGCTCGTAGAAGTCTTTATCCACCACACCCAGATCACATAAAAACTGGCCCCAGAGATAGTCGGAATCCCCTGCGAGCAGGGTATTGTCCAGGTCGAAGATGGCAAGCGCCAAAGTAATCGCTCCAAAAGTCTATAGAGCTTGTGATTCTAACCTAAACCACGGGTGGTACCCCAGTTCCATCTTTTTGAATACTCGACCGGACGAGTAAAATGCTGTGTAAAAACTGGCGGTAAAGGGTTTGTCACCGTTTCCCCCGAGGGGTGGTTTCCTCCTTTTTGCAGCAGGGGTTGTTGGCTCCGGGTTTCCCGGAAACCGGGCCGGATCTGGGAAAGATGTCAGATTTTTAATGGCCTGAATCGAGCTTCTCCCCCTCAAAAGTGGTCATTGGGTAAAAAGGCGGGTTGCCGAAATCGGTTGTATTGTGGAACAATCGAGGTAACTTTAGATTTGATGGTGGGTTTTCCTTGTGATTGATTCGGAAGGTTACAGGCCCAACGTCGGTATCATTCTCTGTAACCACGAGCAGCGACTCTTCTGGGGTCGCCGCGTCGGGCAGAACACCTGGCAGTTTCCCCAGGGCGGCATTGAAAACCATGAGTCGCCTGAAGAAGCGATGTTTCGCGAGCTTAAGGAGGAAGTGGGACTGCTGCCACATCAGGTGGATCTGATGGGAGTGACCGAAAATTGGCTTAGGTATCGACTTCCCAAGCGTTTTATCCGACACCATTGCCAGCCGCTTTGCATCGGCCAGAAACAGCGTTGGTTCCTGCTGAAAGTTAACTGTGACGAAACGGATTTTTGTTTCACACACTCGTCGAAACCGGAGTTTGATGGCTGGCGTTGGGTCAGGTATTGGCATCCGCTCCGCGAGGTGATTTACTTCAAGCGTAAAGTCTATACCCGGGCTCTGGAAGAGCTGGCACCGCTGCTTTTTCCGGACGGTCCGCCGAGTCGTGCGCATTCGAACTATCTGCGCCAGAATCGTCGCTGAGTCGTGCTGGAGATTCTGCATCGGATAGTACAGGAAGTAAACTCCTCACCAGACCTGGGTGAGGCTCTTGATGTCATCGTCAAACGGGTCAAGCAGGCCGTGGCGGTGGACGTCTGCTCTGTCTATCTGACCGATTTCGAACGCCGGACCCATGTTTTGCGGGCGACCAACGGACTCCGCCAGGAAGCGGTCGGAAAAGTGGGTTTGCCCTTACACCGTGGCCTGGTCGGCTTGGTTTGTGAGCGGGCCGAGCCAATCAATCTGGACGATGCCCCGAGCCATCCCAGGTACCTGTTCATGACAGAGTCCGGTGAGGTGCTCTACCATGGTTTTCTCGGGGTTCCCATCATTCAAAATCGGCGTGTGCTCGGTGTCCTTGTGGTACGCCAGCGAAAACCCCGTAAGTTTGACGATGGAGAGGTCAGCTTTCTCTTTACCCTGGCGGCCCAACTGGCCGGAGCGATTACCCACGCCAAGGCCAGCGGAGAGCTGATCAGTCTTCAGGAATCCCTCGAGACCCCCGCCCGATTTCTTCAGGGAAGACCCAGTGCCTCGGGGGTTGCCGTGGGCAAGGTGGTGGTGGCTTACCGGATGGCCGACCTGAGCGTGGTACCGGATCGTGAAAGTGATGACCCCCAGGGGGATATCGACCTGTTTCGAGGGGCTGTGGCCCGGGTGGAGGAGGATCTCAAGCAGCTTCAGGCACGGATGAATGAAACCCTGCCAGCGGAGGAACTGGCACTGTTCGATGCCCTGCTCCTGATGCTGGGGGGCGACAGCCTGGTTGGCCAGACTGTGGACAGAATTCGCAGCGGAGAATGGGTTCAGACCGCCCTGCATCACACCATCGAAGAACACGCCAGAGTGTTCGATAAGATGGACGACATCTATCTGCGCGAGCGGGCATCGGATATCCGCGACCTGGGGCGTCGAATACTGATGCGTCTTCAGACAGACACCCCGGATGAGATCGAACACCCCGATCGAACGATTCTGGTGGGTGAAGAGTTGAGTGCGGTGGATCTGGTGGAAGTGCCTAAGGACAAGCTGGCCGCTATCGTATCGGCTTCGGGTTCTGCCTCTTCCCATGTGGCCATTCTGGCCAGAGGTATCGGTGTCCCGGCGATCATGGGGGTGGAGGATCTTCCGGTAGGGCGGGTGGATGGCTGGGATGCGATAGTTGATGGTTATCGAGGGCGGATCTACCTATCGCCGGAGCCCTCGGTGTGTATGGAATATGAGCGCCTGGTGGAGGAGGATCTGGAATTCGGCCGGGAGCTGGAGGCGGTGGGTCGACAGCCATCAGAGACCACCGATGGTATTCAGGTTCCACTCCATCTCAATACGGGTTTAATCTCTGAGATGGGTGCGGTGGGACTGACCGAAGCTGCCGGGGTCGGGCTGTATCGGACCGAACTGCCCTTCATGATCCGAGACCGTTTCCCCGGGGAGGCCGTGCAGATTGCCAACTACCGCAAGGTACTGGAAACTTTCGCCCCCCGGCCAGTGGTCCTGCGAACCCTGGATATTGGCGGAGACAAGCCCTTACCCTATTTTCCCGTATCGGAGTCCAACCCCTTTCTGGGCTGGCGAGGCATTCGCATCTCCCTGGATCACCCTGAAATTTTTCTGACCCAGGTCAGGGCCATGCTGCTGGCGGCGTCGGGGCTGGATAACCTCCAGATAATGCTGCCCATGATCACCACCATATCCGAAGTGGATGAGCTGGTCGGATTGATTCAGCGTGCCCTGAGCGAGCTGCTGGAGGAGGGGCATGAGGTGGCCGATCCCCCTGTGGGTGTGATGGTGGAAGTACCCGCGTTGGTGTACCAGATTGAAACACTGGCGAGGAAAGTGGATTTTATTTCCATCGGTACCAACGATTTGACCCAGTATCTGCTTGCCGTGGATCGTAACAACCCAAGGGTGGCTGAACTCTATAACGATATGCATCCTGCCGTACTCAGGGCGTTGATGACGGTGGTGGAGGGCGCCCACCGGTTCGGTCGCCCGGTCAGCGTATGCGGTGAGATGGCTGGTAACCCGTTGGCAACGATTCTGTTGCTGGGTATGGGGGTCGATACCCTCAGTATGAGTGCCGGCAGTCTGCTCAAAGTAAAGTGGGTGATTCGCAGTGTCAGCCGCACCAGGGCGAGAGAGTTGCTGCAGTCGGTGCTGCGGATCGAGGATGCGCGGCAGATCAGGGAGTTCCTGGAAGATGTCCTGAAGCAGATCGGGTTGTCTGGGCTTGTCAGACCGGGGAGATAGGACGCGGACGGAAGACCCGCTCGAGAGAAATTATTCCCATCGAGTAACTACTCACCCCGCATGGGCAATCTGTTGCGGAAGACGCCGTAAATACCTCCCTGTAGGCTTGGCTTTGGCATCCATGCCAAAGACACTTCCTCCACAGACCGCCCATGCGGGGTAATTTCCGGGGGGTGAGCAGTTACCCCATCGAGAGAAATTATTCCCATCGAAAAGTGCGTGCACCTATGGTCATGAATACCACAGTCATCAGGGTCAACACCATGAGATGCCAGCCGATATCCATCAATCCGGCCCCATCGATCATTACTGCCCTGGCCGCTGTGGTCATGTGAGTCAGGGGTAACAGCAGGGCCAGCTGCTGAATCAGGGCCGGAGACCCCTCGAGAGAGAACCAGACGCCCGACAGCAGCATCATGGGCCAGCTGATCAGGTTAAGGAGGCCATTGGCTGCTTCCTCATTGTTCATGCGTGCCGCAATAATCAGTCCCAGGCTGATCATACTCAAGGTACCGCACAGTAACACCAGCAGCAGGGGAAGATAGGAGCCGTTCATCCGGAAACCCACCAGCAGATTGGTTCCGGCGTAGACCAGACAGGTGAACAGAGTGATCATCCAGAGTCGGGATGCAACCTGGGCTGAGAGAAACTCAAGGGCGCTCAACGGGGTGGCTTTGAGTCGTTTCAAGACCCCGTTCTTGCGGTATCTGACGATAACGTAGCCGACCCCGAACAGTGAGCTGAACATGATGTTCATTCCCAGAACCCCGGGAATCAACCAGTCTACGTAGCGGATCTGTTCACCGCTGACCAGCTGTTTTTCCGGTCGAAGGTCCGTGGCCCTCATCAGTTTTTCCAGGACGTAGCCACTGGAGGAGGTGTCGTTGATCCAGTAGCGGAACGTTTCCAGGTCGACCAGCATTCCCAGTTGATGTCGCTCCACCTTGGTGATTGCCGAGGGCAGGTCCGTCACCGGGATGAACTGTGTATAAGCCGTCTCCATAAAGGTGGTCGCCCGATCATCCTGTCCCAGAATCCCGACTTTAAACAGATGGTCGTCATCGGAGTTGAAGGCGAAGGCGAACCCGATCACGATCAATACCGGCAGTATGATGTTCCACGACAGGGCCATACGGTCGCGAAGGAATTCCCGGTTGCGGGCACCGAGGACGGCGAAAAAACGGCGCAGACCTATCATGTATTCAACTCCTGAGGTCATGCCCCGTCAGTTTCAGAACAGGATTTTCCAGTGATGTATTCAACTTCTAAGGTCGTGCCCCGTCAGTTTCAGAACAGGATTTTCCAGTGATGTATTCAACTTCTAAGGTCGTGCCCCGTCAGTTCCAGAAACAGATCTTCCAGGGTCCGGGAGCGGATCTGTAACTGGGCCAGGGGTACACCCTGGTCCATCAGTTGCCGGATGCTTGTATCGAGGTCGCCAGAAAAGATTTCCACCAGGCCGTTCCGGCGTTGCAGCCTGGCGGGGTGCAGGTCGACGCGGTCCGGAACCTGCTCGGCAGGGAGTGAGACGATGGCATTGTCGAAGTGTTTCTCGAGCAGTGCGGTGGGTGTCCCCTGGGCGATGAGGCGGCCATGATCCATGATGGCGATTTCGTCGCAGAGCTCGTAGGCCTCCTCCATATAGTGGGTAGTCAGCACCACGGTCTTGTTCTCGGCTTTGATATCCTGGATAAGTTGCCAGAAGTTACGTCGGGACTGGGGATCAAGGCCCGTGGTGGGTTCATCCAGAAACAGGATGTTGGGGTCATTTACCAGCGCGATGGCCAGTAATACCCGCTGACGCTGGCCACCGGAGAGACGCTGCACATCCCGGTCCAGGAATTCACCCAGGGCGCACCGCTCTATTAATTCGTCCAGCGGCCGCGATTCGGGGTAGAAATCCTGGAACAGCTGCAGTGCTTCTCTGACCCGGATGTAATCCTGAAGCGCCGTACTCTGGAACATGATGCCCGCGTCCCGGCGAAACTGCGCATCGATAGGGCTGCCCAGATAGAGGGTATCCCCTGCGGTGGGAGCCAATGTGCCCTCGATCATTTCGACAGTGGTGGTCTTTCCCGCACCATTGGGTCCCAGCAGTCCGAAGCACCGCCCTCGCTCGATGGCGAAACTGACCCCGTTCACCGCGTGAATCTCACCGAATTTCTTGACCAGTCCCCGTGCCTCAAGGACGGTACTCATCGATGGCGGAGCTCGATGGTGAAATCCTGGAAGTTCATGTCAGGCAGGTACCGGCAAGACTGGAGTGCAGTGAGTGTGCCGTTGGTACCGTCGCTCCCGGTTGCTCTGAAGGCCATCGGGAATCGGGATCCCTGTGCTCAGGCCGGGACAGTGTCGGGGTTTCCCGACCTGTTTCCCCGTCAGGAGAGTATGGAGTGTAACTCATCTTCTGTATAACCGGTTTCCTCGCCGTATTCGGCCCGCAGGTCTTTGTCTGCGAGCAGTCGGGCATCATGTTTTTCCTGGCCGGATTCGAGGTGGTATTCGTACCTGTCTCTCAGGTAGCCATGACGTTTCCAGGCTCGCCGCTGGGCCATGGCAACACTCGTATCGCTGGATTTCCAGGAAGGGCTCTGCTTTTCGCCCGTTTTTTTTGCGTCAGTTCTCGTTTTGAGCTGTTGATTCAGCAGTTCTATTTTTTCCTCACGAACCCGAATCTCTTTTTGCAGCTTTTTCAGGCTCTTCTCCAGGAATTTACTGCTTTGCCCGGGTTTTCCGGTTCCTGGCTTCTTTGTCTTGTTCTTTTTTTTCGCCTTTTTCTTTTCTTTTGATTTCATGATGTTAAGCACAATTGTCCAGACCAGAAAAAGAAAAACCTTCCTGTCGACCCAACCGGCTACAGCCTGTTTTTTCCAGTGGAATCGTTTCGTTCTATCGTACCGGGAATTTTAAAGAAAATCCTCCTTGCTGCCGCTCTAAGGGTCATAGAAATCTGGCTTACAACTGACTATTTAAGTTGGTTTTAAAGTGATCAACTATTCATTATATTAGTAATATCTACTATACTTGTCACAATTCAGTGAAGCAGGGCGATATCACCGGTTTTTTCAGCGGCGTGCTCGGGTCCTGGACGGAAAGAAAACTCGCAAGAGGCAGCGCTTATCGGGACAAGCAAGTAGATTATTGGAATTCCATGACATGTTGAATGTATACCACAAAACATCCCCTGGCAGCAGCTTTCAACCCGTATACGAGCATCGTCTGGCACTATTGCAGTCATTTGTAGACAGCAATTCCCCAATGACACCGGAGTGCTCACTGCTCATTTTGAATGAATACACCGATTGTCTGGAAAGAGAGTTGTCCTGCGCGGGCAGTGCAGCCGACGTGGGAAAAGTTCAGGAAATGCTGCTGGAACTTTCCCAGTTTGTCAGATCCGACAATGCCAGAATTATCCCCCATGAATACGGTCGGCTGCTGGAGCGCCTGACGGATATATACGCTCACGGTTTCGGCAGCGCCGAGCAGGGTGCCTTTTTCAGAACGGCTGCCGACTATGCCGATGTGGTTGACGCCATCAGTGGTCAGCACCCTGCCTGTGACTACAGCGAAGCCGTGGGGCAGTTGCTTTACTACATGGGGGAGCTGTTTGAGTTACGTAAGGGCAGTTGGATCACCATCTATGAGCATCTGCAGTCCATGTCCAACTCGGTGAAGGAGGTACAGTCGCTCAAGCAGGAGTACCTGCTGGAAATACAGCGTTGGGCGGAGGAGGGTGTAGCCAACCTGTTTGGAATCCGCAAAGACCGGTTAGAGAAATTTCGGCGTCTTGAAATAGTCACCCAGGAGGTCGATGCCGAAATCGAAGAAAAACGCCACAGTATGAAAGCCAACAGGCTTCATTGGCAGTCTCTCCATGGCAGCGAAGTCATCAGTCTTGATGGGTGGGTGCTGAAAAAAGAGATTGAGTGGCTGTTGCAGGAGCGGCAGCAGCTGGTGTCGGAACAGGAAGGGAATCGGGATCTGATCGAGCTGATCGAATCCAACATCCTGGAGTTTCAGGGCAAGCTCAAGGAAGTCAGGCGCAAGTACCTTATCAGGCCGGTTTAGCCCGGATCCATCCGCCCTTTCGCTCCAGCATAGTATTCAGGGCCGCGGAAAAAATGAATCATCCCATCCTGCTGGTCTCTCACCTCAGCTATCACTACCGGCATCCTGCCTCGCGTGAATCTAGTCCATCCATGGACGTCGTCTGCGTTGCAGGTTCAGTTGCATAATCAATGAGATGCGCTTTCATCTGCGCCTTGAATCTGAGCTGATACCCT
>JAAELC010000120.1 GCA_024227135.1 Gammaproteobacteria bacterium | reverse complement strand
TGCGCCCCTTTTGCATCCTCGGCTTCGTAAACGCTGCATCCATGCACCACTACTCACGCCTTGCACCCGAACCAAGATACAGCGCAATTTCTGGATACTTATTAATTTCCACAGCCCTTACCTCGGAAAGCTTGGCCTGACAGACACAGAGGCTGTTGTATCTGTCGGTAGCCGAGTTGGGAAACGGAGGTAACAACCTGTTATTACAGAGAGTTTTTACTGGTTTTGTTCCAGAGGCACTGTCGATCGCAGTATTTAAAAATCGGTAATTACTCACCCACCACGGGCAATCTGTTGCGGAAGACGCCGTAAATACTTCCCTGTAGGCTTGGCTTTGGCATCCATGCCAAAGACACTTCCTCCACAGACCGCCCATGGAGGGTTATCTCTGGGGGGGAGCAGTTACGAAAATCGTTATTTCCCCCTCCTGCTGTAGGAGGGCCGCCTCACTCAAGGGGTATAGCTCCAGGCTAGTCACACTCCATCATTCGCTCCAGAATATAGTGACTGATCAGCAGTTCCCGAAATCGGTTGACCTCAAGAAACTCCACGCCGATAGAAAAAGCCGCTTTCGAGTGTCGGGTGCCCTCCTCTGTCGATATCTCGCCGACATTACGCAGGGTGGCCAGTATCTCCACCTTCTCATTCAGGCTGCGTACGGACAGGTTGAACTTGAGATCCAGGCGATCTCCTGCCTGTCCCAGAGAATGAATACTGTGAAACCGGGCTCCCGAAGTACTCAGGTCACGTATCATCACCGGGTACCATCCACCATCCCCGTTCGCTATCTCCCTGGATTTAGCCAGGCACGGGACACTGGCCTGGATTCTGCCTGACTTGCGAATCGTTGCACTTTCCACATCATGGGGGTATTCCAGGTGCATATAGGGGTACGGTTTAGATGCCGTGTGAATGACCGTCGAGACAAATCCCCAGGCATGCTGTTCATCCAGCATGCGCACGGCAAACTCTTGTCCCTCGTTGATGTATATCAGTTTCCCTTTTACTATCGGGGCAGTCACGATCAGGCTTTGGCCGGTAAGATAACCAATAACGGTCACCTTCAAGCGTTCATCCTGATCACCTACGGTACGCTGGAGTTGGAGTTTTTCACCCACCCTCAGCTTTAAACGGTCCTCGGTCATTAGTTCCTCACATCAAGGTCTGTTCGAACCCTCAAATTTAGCATCCGGTTCAGCGGACAAGAGCGGCCATTTACTGTTATATTGCCCTGGTCCCTAGAAAGCCGACACTGCCGGAACATGCTATATCTTCTGGATCCAGATTCTCCAAACGCCCCTTTTCCCTCCGTTGAGCAAGCTGAAAAGGAGCCTAACGGCCTGCTGGCGGTTGGGGGTGACCTTAGCCCGGATCGCCTGCTCAATGCTTATCGCTCCGGGGTGTTCCCCTGGTACTCTGATGATCAACCCATCCTCTGGTGGAGTCCGGATCCCAGAACAGTACTTTATCCTGAGCAGCTCAGAGTCTCCAGAAGCTTGCGTAAAACTTTGCGCAACAAACCCTTTCACGTTTCATTCGACCGGGATTTCGAGGTTGTCATGGAAGCCTGTTCCCAGCCTCGCCGGCAGGAAAACGGTACCTGGATCACTCGACAGATGAAACATGCTTATGGTGAACTCCACCGCATGGGGCATGCTCATTCGGTAGAAGTATGGCTGGACGGTTCACTGGTGGGAGGTCTATACGGGGTGGCGATAGGGCAGGTGTTTTTCGGGGAGTCAATGTTCAGTCTGGAGCGCGATGCGTCAAAATGCGGGTTCGTGCGCCTGGTCAGGCAGCTCATAAAGTGGGATTTCAGGATGATCGATTGCCAGATTCATTCCAATCATCTTGTGTCTCTGGGTGCCCGGGAGATCAGCCGAGGGCTGTTCTGTGACCATTTGAATGTCTGGTGCGGGCAGGATCATTGGAAGAGCGGATTCCAGTACGTCGATGAGCGTAACTGAACCCATCCGTCTTCAACTGTATCTATCACCCGAACAAATCTGTGCTTATCTCCCGGGTAAGCAGTCACGAATGCTGTTTCCCGATCCCGAATTAACAATCAACCCGGTGATGTATAACGCCTTGACAGACATGGGGTTCCGTAGAAGCGGAGCGAGTGTATACCGTCATGAGTGTGATCAATGCCGTGCCTGCACACCCATCAGATTACCCGTCACCCGGTTCAGACCACGCAGAATCCAGAGGCGGACCTGGGACAAGAACCGGCAGTTGGAAGTGGCCGTAAAACCCGCTGGATTCGACGAAGAACAGTTCGATCTTTATTGCCGCTATATAGGACAGAGGCACTCGGGCAGCAGCATGGCTTCCATATCGCGGGAGCAGTTCATGAATTTTCTGGCCTGTGACTGGTGTGATACCCGCTTTTTCGAGTTTCGACACGAATCAGAACTGGTAGCGGTTGCTGTCACCGACCTGCTGCCTACCGGATTGTCTGCCGTTTACACCTTCTTTGACCCCCGACGAGCGACCATGAGTCTGGGGAGCTATGCGATTCTCTGGCAGATTCATATGGCCAGACAATACGGACTCCCCTGGCTCTATCTCGGATTCTGGATCCCGGGATGCCAGAAAATGGAATACAAAGCGCGCTATCGCCCTCTACAGGCTTTTCACCAGGGTAAATGGATCGAATACGGTGCTGCGGAATCCTTGCCGAACGAAAAACCGGCAGACTGATACCCCGACACTAAAAACCAGAGAATGGCCGGCCTGATCTGGCGGGTGGTGTGATATACTCCCGCACCAATATGCTGTTATCGTTTTAGAGCAGGAATCCGAATGGCCAAAGAAGATTTTATCGAAATGGAGGGTACGGTAGTTGAAACTCTCCCCAATACTATGTTCCGGGTCGAACTGGAGAATGGACATAGAGTCACAGCCCATATATCCGGTAAGATGCGCAAACATTACATTCGCATACTGACCGGTGACAAAGTCACCGTGCAGTTGACTCCCTATGATTTGAGTAAAGGCCGCATCACCTACCGCGCCCGTTGACATCGACCATTCACCCAACTCGCCGCCGGTTAGTGGTATTGCACCAGGTAGCCGACTGTCAGTTTGATACTCAGCAGGCTCCGGGGGTAAAAAGCACACCGCTGAAAGGCTTGATCCGGGGTTTGTCGTCAGTGCTTTTCACAGGCTAATACCAAGGACCGGACCTGCAGCTCGCCAGGGTCGGGATGGGCGCGCCTCCGAGAGAATGGCGCTGATCCGGTAACTGGAAAGCATTCTGCCATCAACAACGTCTGTCAGTCAGTGGACGGCAGTACTCTCGAATTCGAAACTGAGTTCACCGTTCGACACCCCGATTCGAACGTGACCGCCCTCAAGTAGTTGTCCGAACAGCAGTTCCTCGGCGAGGGGCTTTTTGATGTTCTCCTGAATAACACGGGCCATGGGTCGGGCACCCATTTTTTCATCATAACCATGAGTCACCAGCCACTCTTTAGCCTCGGTTTCAATGGAGAGCGTCACCTGTTTTTCATCCAGCTGCCCTTCGAGTTCAAAAATAAACTTATCCACCACATGCAAAATGACTTCCGGTGGTAGCGAGTTGAACTGAATGACCGCATCCAGCCGGTTACGAAACTCAGGTGAAAACATCTTTTTGATCGCTTCCATTGCGTCAGTGCTGTGATCCTGCTTGGTGAATCCAATCGAGGAGCGGCTCATCACGTCGGCCCCTGCATTGGTTGTCATCACAATGACCACATTGCGAAAGTCCGCTTTTCTACCATTGTTGTCAGTCAACGTTCCATGATCCATCACCTGAAGCAGCAGGTTATAAACATCCGGATGTGCTTTCTCTATCTCGTCCAGGAGCAGTACCGAATGGGGGTGTTTGCTTATTTCTTCGGTCAGGAGTCCTCCCTGATCGAAACCCACATATCCGGGGGGTGCGCCGATAAGCCGTGAAACAGTGTGACGTTCCATGTACTCAGACATATCGAATCGGATCAACTCCACCCCCAGGCTTGCTGCCAGCTGGCGGGTCACTTCCGTTTTGCCCACTCCGGTGGGACCGGCAAACAGGAAAGATCCAATGGGTTTTTCTCCAGCATCCAGGCCGGATCGGCTCATGCGGATCGATGCGGTCAAGGCGTCGATGGCCTTGTCCTGGCCAAACACCACGAGCTTCAGGTCACGATCCAGATTACGCAAAGACTCGGTATCCGACGATGACACGCTCTTGGGCGGTATACGGGCCATGCCCGCGATGATGTTTTCTATGTCGGTGAGGTTAATGGTTTTTTTACGCTTGGACGGGGGCATCAGCTGCACTCGCGCACCAGCCTCATCGATGACGTCGATGGCTTTGTCCGGTAAATGACGATCATTGATGTAGCGATCAGAGAGTTCCACGGCCCCCTGGAGCGCTTTGCGCGCATAGCGTACGTTGTGGTGATCCTCAAAGCGTGATTTGAGGCCTTTCAGGATCTCCACGGTTTCAGGGACAGTGGGTTCGACGATGTCGATCTTCTGAAAACGGCGGGCAAGTGCCCTGTCCTTCTCGAAAATACCCCGAAACTCCTGATAAGTGGTCGAGCCAATACAGCGAAGATCACCGGATGCAAGTACCGGTTTTATCAGGTTTGAAGCATCCATTACTCCGCCGGAGGCGGCTCCGGCACCGATAACGGTGTGAATTTCGTCAATAAAGAGAATGGCCTCGGGTTGCTTTTTGAGCTGGGCAAGAACACTCTTCAGTCGCTTTTCAAAATCTCCCCGGTACTTGGTGCCTGCGACCAGACCGCCCAGATCGAGAGTGTAAATAATACAATTTTCGAGAATTTCAGGAACTTCGTTTTCCACGATCATTTTGGCCAGGCCTTCGGCAATAGCGGTTTTCCCTACCCCCGCTTCGCCTACCAGCAATGGGTTATTCTTGCGCCGCCGGCATAAAATCTGGATGGTTCGTTCGACCTCCAGCTTGCGTCCGATCAGCGGATCGATTTTTCCAAGCTGTGCCTGTTCGTTTAAATTGCTGGCAAAAGCTTCCAGTGGATTTTTTTCAGGTGGCTTGGTTTCCTGGGACTGCTCATCAACCGACAACCCCTCCCCGTTGAGTTGCTTGGAATCCCCTTGTACCTGGGAAATGCCATGAGAGATGTAGTTGACGACGTCCAGCCGGGCGATGTCCTGCTGATGCAGAAGAAACAGCGCATGGGATTCCTGTTCGCTGAAAATGGCGACCAGAACGTTGGCTCCGGTGACCTCGCTCTGTCCTGAAGACTGCACATGGAACACTGCCCGCTGTAGCACACGCTGGAATCCAAGTGTCGGCTGGGTTTCCAGTTCTGCGTCGTCGGGCAACAAGGGCGTGTGTTCGTCGATAAACAGCTCCACATCCTTGCGCAGACGTTCTGTATCTGCCCCACAGGCACGCAACACTTTCGCTGCCGTTGCGTTGTCTAACAACGCCAGCAGAAGATGCTCGACAGTCATGTACTCGTGTTTGCGTTCACGGGCCTTCTTGAAGGCAAGATTCAAAGTGAACTCGAGCTCTTTACTCAGCATTGACATGGTGTGTTCCGAAGGCTAATGGATTTAGTGATTCCTGGGTGTTTTAGTATGACAACTTCCGTTCTCGGGCTGTTCCCGGAGGCCTGTGCGGACAGTCCGCCGCGCTTTTTGTCAGAACGTTTTTCCTGCCCAGGTGAAAAACCCAGGCTCCTGGCCCCCCGATTCCTAGCGTAGGAACAGGAAGAGATCCATCATAATACTGCTAGAGCCACTCAGGCCTCTTCCATCGTACACAACAAAGGGTGCTGGTTGGCACGTGAATAGTCGTTCACCTGGGATACCTTGGTTTCAGCGATCTCCCGGGTGAACACGCCACAGATCCCAACACCCCGGGTGTGGACATGGAGCATCACCTGTGTGGCCTTTTCCAGATCCATTCTGAAAAAGGATTCAAGCACCATCACAACGAATTCCATGGGCGTATAATCGTCATTCAGCAGCATAACCTTATACATGGGTGGAGGTTTGAGCTTAGGCTTGGCCTCCTGCAGGACTACACCGTCGTCGTTGCTGGTATTTTTTTTCTCAGTCATAGGTAAAGGATAGTAGCTGAAAAGTTCGAATTTGCGTATCGCCGGGCCGAGTCGAACAAATTTCTCTCCGCCCTGTGAAATCACCCTCTTCCAAAGCAAACCCGATTCCGAGGCTGACTCTGGTTCTTTCAATTAAACCAGGAACCCGTTAGTCAGTCGAAGATACATGCCTCCTGCTCCTGGGGTCGTTCGCATAACCATCAGGTCTGTTACTGACCAGAGAATACCATCACCTCTGCGTCGCGTGCAGTGCCGCCACTGTGCCAGTACTGCCAGGTCGCTTCAGTCTGTTCTGGCGGTCAATGGAAGCTGTCGACGTTTCCCTGTCCAGAAAGCGGCCACCAACCATCCGGGATGACGCACCCTGTTTCTTATGCAAGCGGCAGAAATCGCCCGAAAACCCTGGACTAATACACCGAGTATCGGACCTGCATACCAAAAACTGAAATTTGACCAACGTACGACTATGGCTATACTCTAGGATGTGGGGGATGATTCTAATAATACAAGAGATCAAATCTCTGGCCCCCATCTTAATGGATTCCCAGTAAACTGCAGGGTATACACCATATAGAAATGCCCTAATTGCATCAGGGAGTCCGGTAGTAACCGTGACGAAGTATGGAGGAGTATGAGATATGGCTACAGGCACTGTTAAATGGTTCAACAACGCCAAAGGCTACGGCTTTTTGACACCCGACCAAGGTGACCAAGATATTTTTGTTCACTTTTCATCGATAACAATGGAAGGGTATAAGACCCTGAAAGAAGGTCAAAAAGTCGAGTTCGATCTCGAAGAGGGACCCAAGGGTCTGCATGCAGCAAACTTGCAATCACGTTCCTGATTCAGGTGCATCGATATTTCAAGCCCGTGGGTTGAACCCACGGGTTTTTTTGTTTCTTCCAGGATAAGGCAGTTCTGCTTACGCGAGGCGATGCTGACAAACAGCAGGCATGCTCTGCTCCGGTTCTATCAGATCGAATTTCTATGGCGGGTTATCGATACGGTCCTTTCCTGCGCCGCAAATCCTTCTTTTTGTCATGCACTCGTGTTTTCTTACCCTCTTTGTCTTTACCCAAACCGGCAGTTTCCCTCAAAGCACGCATTTCATCCGGTTCCAGCCCACGGTAGCGGCCGGTATGCAACCGGCTGTCGAGCATGACTGGACCGAAACGCACTCGTTTAAGGCGACTGACCTGCAGATCCACGGCTTCCCACAGCCGGCGCACCTCACGCTTACGTCCCTCCATTATCACCACGTGATACCAGCGGTTAGAGCCTTCTCCGCCAGATTCCACGATTTCCTCAAACCTGGCAGGTCCATCTTCGAGCTCAATACCTGCAACCAGGCGCTGTAATGCCTCATCTTCAACCTCACCATGGACACGTACCGCGTATTCCCTTTCGATTTGCCGGGATGGATGCATCAGGCGATTCGCCAACTCACCATCGGTGGTCAGAATCAAGAGTCCGGTAGTATTGATGTCGAGCCGTCCTACCGCTACCCAGCGCCCGGCACGCAGTCGTGGGAGCTGTGTGAAGACCGTTGGGCGACCCTGTGGATCGTCCCGGGTGACCAATTCTCCCAGTGGTTTATTGTAGACAATGGTATGGGACTCGGTGCGATTCAAGCGCCAGGCGCCGACGGGACGGTTTCCTATGGATACCTGATCCTGGGGGGTTATCCGATCGCCCAGCGTCGCAGTTTTACCATTGACCCGGATTTCACCTGCGACTATCTGTTTTTCGATCTGTCGGCGGGAACCAAATCCAGCATTGGCCAGTACTTTCTGAATCCGCTCACCTTTTTCTGTACGCTCCTTAGCCATCTGAGTTTTTTATATCGATTTGATGATGATTTGACGTGGGTTCATCTTCTGTTTTCGACTCCCCACTGTTACTGACAGTTTTTTCGTTGTCAGCGGGCTCTTCCTTTTTGGAAACTATCGTTCCATCAGTGAGATTTCCATTGCTGGGTTCAGGTTCACTGGTTGGGGCACTTCCTTCAATGGTGGTATCCGACGGTGATGCCGGTACGGACCCTGCGGACCCTGCAAGCGATGCTTCCAATTGTGTGTCACTGCCATCGTTTGATTCCGGTTCGCTAATGGATGATTCAGACGACGGGTTATCACCGCGGGTTGAGTTCTCATCGGGTTCGGCAACGCCTGGTCCAGATGACGGGCTGGCACCGTCTGCCGACAGTGGCGCACCAGGAAGACCCAGTTCCAGTTCCCGGTTGATAGAGTCCAGGTCCCGAATCTCCTGCAACGTGGGCAGTTCGTCCAGGCTTTTAAGCCCGAAATAAGTGAGAAATTCCCGGGTAGTGGCAAATAAAGAGGGTTTGCCCGGGACATCCCGGTGGCCCACCACGCGTATCCATTCCCTCTCCAGCATCGTTTTAACGATATTGGTACTGACACTCACCCCGCGGATATCTTCAATTTCCCCCCTGGTGATCGGTTGACGGTAAGCGATCAGTGCCAGAGTTTCCAGCATGGCGCGTGAGTAGCGAGGGGGACGTTCATCCCAGAGTCTGGACACCCAGGTGGAGTACTCTGCCCGTACACTGATCCGAAAGCCACCTCCGACTTCCATTACTTCACAGCCTCTGTCCCTGTAATCTTCTGCCAGTTCCTCGATTACTTCCCGTAGTACCTTTTTACTGGGTCGCTCTTCCTCGAGAAACAGGTCAAGAATGGTATCCAGCGTCAGTGGGGCACCGGCGGCCAGGAGCGCCGCTTCGACGATAGGTTTTAGAATCAGATCACTCATGTCAGCTGGAGACGCCCTTGACGTGAATCGTGCCAAATGATTGCGCCTGCACTATTTCCAGTAGTGAGGCTTTAATCAATTCGAGAATAGCCAGGAAGGTGACAACAACCCCCTGACGACCCTCATCAAAGTTAAACAGTGAGGTGAAATCCGTGAAAGTGTCGTTGGAGACGGTATCCAGAACTCTGGACATGCGTTCTCTCACCGAAAGTGGTTCCAATTCCACCCGATGCTTGCTGAACATGTCTGCTCGTTGAAAGACATCTTTGAGTGCCAGTAACAGTTCACGCAGATCCACATCGGGAGGGTGATGTTCCACCGTTCGATGAGGAACTTCGGTAACGGTTTGAAAAACATCACGGCCCAGCCTGGGAAGGCCATCCAAGTCCTCTGCGGCTTGTTTGTAGCGTTCGTATTCCTGGAGGCGGCGAATCAACTCGGCCCGGGGGTCCTCCTCGTCTTCTTCGTCTGAGCTTTGTCTTGGCAGAAGCATCCGGGATTTGATCTCCGCCAGCATGGCAGCCATAACCAGGTATTCTGCAGCCAGTTCCAGCCGAAACTCTTTCATCAGATCCACATATTCCATGTATTGCGCTGTTATCTGCGCAATAGGAATTTCCAGGATATCCAGGTTCTGGCGCTTGATCAGGTACAACAGCAGGTCCAGTGGCCCTTCAAAAGCGTCGAGAAAGACTTCCAGTGCATCCGGCGGAATATAGAGGTCCTTGGGTAACGTGGACCAAGGTTCCCCCTGCACGACAGCAAAGGGCATCTCGGTTTGTTCCGGATGATTGGATTCTTCAACCTTGGTCTGGGTGTCACTCATTTTGCAGCCAGCTCAGCGATAAACCAGAGACATGGCCTGGCGTACCTCGGTCAGGGTCTCCCGGGCCTGGTGCCGGGCGGCCTCGCTCCCTTCGTCGATGATAGTGCGCACGAGTTCAGGTTGCCCTTCAAACTCCCTGGCCCGTTCCTGTATGGGTCTGAGTTCTTTCAGTACCTCTTCGATTACCGGCTGCTTACACTCGATGCAGCCAATTCCCGCTGTTCGACAACCCTCCTGAACCCAGCGCTTGGTCTCTTCAGTCGAGTAGACTTCATGGAACTGCCAGACCGGACATCTGGATGGCTCACCGGGGTCAGTACGGCGTACCCTGTTGGTATCCGTTGGCATGGTGCGGAGTGCCTTCTCCACGGATTCCGGTTTGGCTCGCAGGGAAATGGTGTTCTGGTAGGATTTGGACATTTTCTGCCCGTCCAGCCCTGGCATTTTAGACGCTTTGGTCAATAGTGGCTGGGGTTCGGGTAGAATCTGTCGTCCACTTCCTTCCAGATAGCCGAACAGTCGTTCCCGGTCATCCAGCGATAGATTCTGTTGACTTTCCAACAGGTTCCGCGCGGCTTCGAGAGCGCTGTGGTCCCCTTGCTCCTGATAGGCAATGCGCTGTCTGGAGTAAAGTCTGGCCGATTTCTTGCCCATTTTCTTCATCGCTGCCTGGGCTTTCTCTTCGAACCCTTTCTCCTTTCCATAGATGTGATTGAAGCGGCGCGCCACTTCCCGGGTTAATTCCACGTGGGCTACCTGATCCTCTCCCACGGGAACCAGACCTGCTCTATAGATCAGAATGTCAGCCGCCTGAAGCAGTGGGTAACCGAGAAATCCATAGGTGGCCAGATCCCGCTCTTTGAGCTTTTCCTGCTGATCTTTATAGCTTGGCACCCTCTCCAGCCAGCCCAAAGGTGTAATCATGGACAGCAGCAAATGGAGTTCTGCATGCTCGGGAACCCGGGACTGGATAAAAAGCTTTGCCTTATCCGGATCGATGCCCGCCGCAAGCCAGTCGATGACCATGTCCCAGACACTCTCGGGGATGATAGTGGGATCATCGTAGTGGGTGGTCAGTGCATGCCAGTCGGCAACAAAAAAGTAACAATCGTATTCATGCTGAAGCGCAACCCAGTTCTGCAGTACGCCATGATGATGACCCAGATGCAGGCGACCGGTTGGGCGCATGCCGGAGAGTACACGGGCATGCTGTTCGGAAACAGGATTCAAAATAGTATTCCTCGTTACTGTAGAAGAAAATGTATGAGCAGTTGAATCTGGTCTTTTGGCAAGGGTAAAAGACCAAAGAAGAAGTTGGCGGCCGGGGAGAGAATGGTCTCCATGGTCCCTGTTACCAGCAATAGAACGATAATGATGAGACCGTAGGGCTCGAGCCGGGAGTAGAACATTGATAATCGGGGGGGTAGCAATGAATTTAGCACCCGCCCTCCATCGAGTGGGAGAATAGGCAGCATATTAAGGACCATCAAAACGGTGTTGATCAGAATGCCGGCACCGCCCATTAGAATGAGCGGCATCGCGATCCAGCTGGATACCGGGGCAAGATAAGCACCGATCTGAATCAACAACGCCCAGAATACGGCCATTATCAGGTTGGCTCCGGGACCGGCAAGCGCCACTAACGCCATGTCTCTGCGCGGGCTTTTGAGCTGGCGCCAGTTTACTGGTACCGGCTTGGCCCAACCGAACACGAATCCTGTGAGCATGGTCAGCAAGGGCACCAGTACCGTGCCCATGGGGTCTATATGGCGTAACGGGTTGAGGGTGACCCGCCCCAGCATTTTTGCGGTCGAGTCTCCCAGCTTGCTGGCCATCCAGCCGTGAGCAGCCTCGTGCACGGTGATCGCCAGCAGTACGGGCAGCACGAACACTGCAACTTTCTGAATGGTTGTCAATTCTTCCATCTTGCGGATTATACCCTAGACAGGGGGCTGGTCGGATTTTGGGGGGTAGAAGCGTAAAAAGCCATGATGTATCAGGTTCTGCGGTTGATTGAGGAGGCTGGTTATTCAAACTCCAGGTGTCGGGGATGTCGCACCCCGACGGTTACCTGGGTATCAAATTCAGAACGAGTCGGTATTTCCTTTGCCTGCTCTGAGAACGCTGGGAACCTCCTGCTCCATGTCGATGACAGTCGTTGGTTCGTATCCGCAATAACCCCCATCGATCACCAGTGCCACCTGGTGGGCCAGCCGTTTTCGCATTTCGTATGGGTCGGTCATGGGCAACTCGTCACCGGGAAGAATCAAGGTGGAACTTATCAAGGGCTCGCCGAGAGTTTCCAGCAGCGACTGTGCTATCCGGTTGTCGGGTACCCTGATGCCAATAGTCTTTCTTTTCGCATTCTGTAACCGTCGGGGTACCTGCTTGGTTGCCTTGTGGATAAAGGTGTAGGGGCCGGGAGTAAGGGCTTTCAACATTCGGTAGTGCTGATTTCCCACTTTTGCATAGGTCGATATTTCCGACAAATCTCGACATACCAGGGTGAAATTATGTTTGTCATCCAGCCTGCGAATGCGCCGAATCCGCTCCATTGCCCCTTTATCGCCGATACGGCAACCCAGTGCATAGCTGGAATCCGTGGGATAGATAACCAGCCCTCCCCGATTGATAACCCCAACCACCTGGCGGATCAATCTGAGTTGGGGATCGTCCGAGTGAATCTGGAAGAATTGAGTCATTGCGACACTGAATCGTTATAGCCAACAAAAAACCTGCATGATACACCCTGGCGTATCCTGAGGTATGGAAAATATGAGGCAATGGCATGGGAGTGACACTCTCCCCTTGCTGTTCCACTCACCAAAAGCTCAAGTTCAGGTGGTGGAACGAACGGGAGTCCAATCCTGCCAGATGGGTTTGACACCCTGGGGCAGGGTTGGTAACCGACCCAGGCTCGTCCAGGGTTGTTCCGGTCCATGGTAGTCCGATCCGGTTGATGCCAGCAGTCCGAAATCCCGGGTGTGGGCAGCTATCTTGAATACATCGTCTCGACTATGGCAACCGGAGACCACCTCGATGCCCTCTCCACCTGCATCCATGAACTCTGTCATAAGGCGCCTGAGTCGGGTTCGAGTTAAGGGGTATCTGGCAGGATGGGCAATTACAGCCTGCCCGCCGGCAGCACGAATCCAGGCCACTGCATTCTCCAAAGAGGCCCATTGACCTGGCACGTATCCGGGCTTGCCCCTCACAAGATACTGCTTGAACACTTTACGGAAATCCGGCGCATAGCCCTGGTCAACGAGAAAACGGGCAAAATGGGCGCGGCCGATCAGGTGCCCTCTGGAAAACTTGCGGGCCCCTTCGTATGCCCCGGCTATTCCTGATTTCCCCAATCGCCGCCCGATCTCCTCGGCGCGCCAGTGCCGAAACTCTCTCAGTGATTCCAATCCCTGGTTTAATTCCATGTTATCGGGGGCTATGCCGAGTCCCACGATATGGATGACTCTCGACTGCCAGGTGACGGACACTTCGACACCGGGGATCAAGCGTACCCCCCACTCCCTGGCCGCTTCGGCAGCCGCCGCCAGACCCAGGGTGGTATCATGATCTGTCAGTGCCACAACGGTTATTCCCGCTTCAGCGGCTCGCTGGATCAATTCAGCCGGGGACAAAGTTCCGTCTGAGGCAGTAGAGTGGGTATGCAGGTCGTATTTTTCAAACATAGGTTGTATCTACTCACCCCGCATGGGCGATCTGCTCCGAAAGACGTCGTCAATACCTCCCTGTAGACTTGGCTTTGGCATCCCTGCCAATGACACTTCCTCCACAGACCACCCATGCGGGGTGATCTCTGGGGGGTGAGCAGTTACCATAGGCTATTGTAACCTGGGATTGATCCATTCTGTGGTGGGTACCCCGTTGAGGGCCGCGGAAAAAATGAATCATCCTATCCTGCTGGTCTCTCACCTCAGCCATCACTACCGGCATCCTGCCTCGCGTGAATCTAGTCCATCCATGGACGTCGTCTGCGTTGCAGATTCAGTTGCGTAATCTATGATATGCGCTTTCATCTGCGCCTTGAATCTGAGCTGATACCCTGCGCATTATGGGACGATACATAATTTCCAAGGCCCTAATAACACCGAATCTCTTAATAACCGGCCAGATTCTCAGGATGGCCATCGAGTCGTTACATTCCTAGAGATAAAAGCGTGAACCTGTGAGTGAAGTTCTGAATAAGCCCTTCATCCTGGGCTTTTCTGCGCATAGCGATTGAAAGGTACGTATTTCGATCACATTTATTTCAATGAGTTGCCGTCTTTGAAACAGGGGCAGATCCTGAATTCATGGAACATCCGAGCTTGTCCTGCTCTTCCCGGGGTTTTCAACAGCAGACGAAACGCTGCTTCGCTGTTAGAATCGATGCCATGAAAATACCCCCACCAGATTTGAGCTGGTTTGCCGAAATACTGACAGATACCGTTCAGGTGATCAGCGACGCTTACAGCGATAGCGTGGTTTCCCTGGAAGATGACGAAGCATCACCGGCGTTACTGCAGGAAGCACTGCAGCAGTTGATCGAAGTATTGCAGACCCAGGTAAGGGATTTTGAGAGTGAAGAGTATCCGGCTGACCTGGCGGAACAGGTCGACCTCAGTGAACTTGGGGACTACGGTCTGAGCATGTTGTTGGAACTCTACGGGATTGCCGCAGCATTGGATTTAGAAGAGCAACTGGAAACCCTTGAACAACTTTCGCTCTCGCTCTCGATCTGGGTTGTCGAAAAGGAAGCTGAACTCAACAGGATCGATCTGGTGGTTAATGCGCTGGCACGCATTGCTAACCAGAATGTGGATCCTGGAGGGTTGGAGAATCTCTTTTATCTGATGGGTGAAATACTGGACGCGACTCCACCGCTGACTCCGGAGGACATAGCTGAAAGGCCAGAGCCTCACCCCTGCCAGCTGCTGCTGCTGAACCGTGCGATCGTTGCCACGCGAGTGCTTTCTCCCCAGTTGATGGATATCGCCTTCGCTGATGTGGTCGAACTACTGCCCGACCAGGCCCCCGGTTTCTTTCAGGAAGGTATGGAGCAAGTCAAAATCCAGAACTACCCTGACCCTGTACGTGAGGTCATAGAGCGCTTTTACCACGACTGCTTGTCCCCAAAGATACTGCATTGAGATATCTATAGATGAAATTTCTGACCGACTTTTTTCCCATACTAGCCTTTTTCGTTGCCTATCAGATGTACGACATCTATGTGGCTACCGCCGTGGCCATTGCCGGTTCTTTCATTCAGGTTGGCTATTTCTGGTTTAAGAACCACCGTGTTGAGAAAATGCACCTGGTTACATTGGGCTTATTGGTGGTATTTGGTGGTCTTACCCTGATTCTGCAGGACCCCTTGTTTATCAAATGGAAGCCTACCGTCGTCAACTGGCTTTTTGCTGCGGTATTTGCAGGTAGTCACGTGATAGGTAAAAAGACCATGGTGGAACGTATGATGAGCCATGCAGTCGACCTGCCCACGATCATCTGGACCCGGTTGAACGCTGCCTGGTCCCTGTTTTTTGTGTTCAGCGGCGCTCTCAATCTCTATGTTGCCTTCAATTTCGAAGAGTCAACCTGGGTCAATTTCAAGCTGTTCGGTATGCTCGGACTTACGATGGTTTTCGTGGTTCTGCAGGCACTCTACATGGCGCGGCACATTCAGGAGCAGAATGCTACCCAGGAGGAGTCTTGACAGGAAAACTATCCGATCTTTATTTCTTGCGCTTGACAAACCGCTTCAACCGCTGCCGCTTTCGCAACTGTCGTTCGGTCAGTTCATTCTTACGACCTTTGTAAGGGTTCTTTGCGGATTTAAACTCGAGTCGTACCGGGGTGCCTTGCAGGTCGAGTGCTTTCCGGAAGCGACCGACCAGGTAACGCTTGTAGACATCGGGTACGGATTCTGTCTGATTACCATGAATGACAATAATGGGGGGATTGCGACCACCCTGATGAGCGTAGCGCAATTTGATGCGTCGGCCGTGTACCAACGGCGGCTGGTGTTCCTGTAGCGCCCATTCGAGAATACGGTTGAGTTCTGGTGTGGTCAGGTCACGTTGAGCATTATCATAGGCGCGGTCAATCTTTGAGTAGAGGTTCCCCACGCCGGAACCATGCAGTGCGGAGACAAAACACCGGCTGGAAAAATCGAGAAAAGGTAAACGAATCGGGAGTGATTCTTTGATCTGATCACGTTGTTCCTGGGACAGTCCATCCCACTTGTTAACCGCTATAACGAGGGCGCGGCCACTCTCCAGAATGTGCCCGGCGAGGCTGGCATCCTGATCGCCGATTCCCTGACGGGCGTCCAGCACCAGCAGCACGACGTTGGACTGTTCGATCGCCTGAAGCGTTTTGATGACACTGAACTTCTCGATGGCTTCACTGATCCTGGCGCGTCGTCTTACCCCGGCAGTATCGATGAGCGTGTAAGACTTATCGTCATGGGTGTATGGGATGAAAATGCTGTCCCGGGTAGTGCCGGGTTGATCGAAGGCAACGACCCGTTCTTCACCCAGCAACCGATTGACCAAGGTGGATTTACCCACGTTGGGGCGACCGACCACGGCGATCCGTGTCCCCTGCCCGCTCTTCGTCTCGTCGGGAACCGCTTCGGGTAGTTGCTCCAGGACCTGATCGATCAGGGCCTTGACTCCACGGCCATGGGCAGCGGCAATGGGTACAGGAGAACCGAGTCCCAGGGCGTGAAATTCAATTTGTGCCAGATTCGGGTCAAGGTTTTCGCTCTTGTTGACCACCGGGGTAATGGGTTTTCCGGTACGCCGTAATTGTGCCGCAATGATTTCATCGCCACCGCTGCGACCTTCTCTGGCATCCAGTAGAAATAGAATGTGGTCAGCCTCCTCGATAGCTGACATCACTTGCTTTTCCATGAGGGATTCGATGCCGTCCACAGCGGTACCGATACCGCCGGTATCGACCACCAGATACCCTTTCTGGGCCAGTTTACCGACACCGTACTGCCGGTCTCGGGTCAGCCCCGGCTGATCCGCCACGAGGGCGTCACGGCTTTTTGTCAGGCGATTGAACAAGGTGGATTTGCCCACATTGGGGCGACCGACCAGTACGATAACGGGAAGCATGTTGATATAACCCGAATCCGGGCTAAAAGTCCTCGGGTTCTTCGACAGTCAGCGCCGTGAGTCGCCCTCCCTCGCCATAGACATAGAGAACACCGTCCTCTACCAGGGGTCTGGCAGTAATGGCATCGGACCCGGCTTGTACACGGGCCAGCATTTCCCCATCATTACTGTCGAACCAGTGCAGATAGCCTTCGTAGTCTCCAACCACGACATAATCCCCCACCAATGCAGGTGTCGAAAGCTTCCGCCCTCGAAGGGTATCGTTCTTCCAGATAGCAGAGCCATTATCCGGGTCCATCGCCCAAAGACTGTCTTCAGCATCGGAAACATACAGTTGCCGCCAGTCGCCGCCGAGTCCTGAATAGGATGAGAGTTTTCTGCGCCACATCACTATCCCGGCATTTTCTGTCACCCCGGCCAGTTCACCCTGATAGGTGCCAACGAAAACCGCTCCTTCCACCAGCAATGGATCACCGTCAATATCCACCATTCGCTCCAGTTCTGAGCGACCGCTGGGTGCGGTAACACCCACTTCCCAAAGGACATCGCCGCTCAGCAGATCCACGGCGGCCAGCTTACCGCTGGCAAATCCAGCAATGACGATCGAGCCGCTGATGACCGGTGAACTGCTGCCATGCAGACTGAGCACCGGCACCGTACGATCGAATATCCAGATCTGTTCCCCGGTCACGGTATCGAAGCCGAAAAGTTTGCCGTCGATGGTTTGAACGACGGCAACCCCGTTTTCGGCCACGGGTACCGAGAGAACTTCGCTGCTGACCCGGGCACGCCAGAGCTCTTCCCCTGTTTCCTGACTCAGCGCGAGCAACTCCGCATCGCTGCTCCCGACCAGAACCAGCCCATCACCGGAACCGGCGCCTCCCGATATCTCCATATCGACGTCTACGCTCCAGACGGACTTTCCATCGAACATCTCAATGGCCTGAACGCCACCATCGTGTTCGGCTACGTAGATTCGGTTATCACTCAGCGTTGGAGCCAGTTTTACTCGCTGGTTGTCTGAACCGGAGCCGATGTTCTTGCTCCACAGCGTCCGGACCCTTATCAGGTTGCTCAGATCGACCAGCTCCGCCGGTGGTTCTACAGTATCACCGCCGCCAAACCAGGAGGCGGGGTTGAGAGCACTCATGGAACCGCAGCCCGTGGTGAGCAGAGTCACCAGAGCCAGCGCGAGCAGTCTTTTCATGCCCGATTTACTCACAGTACCGGGGGCAGATCGTCAAGTTTCATCTGCACCAGCGAGGCGCTGCCAGAGCCGATAGCGAGTGCCTCCTGATAGGATTCTCTGGCCCCGTTGAAGTCACCCCTTTTCCAGGCGATATCGCCTCGCAGCTCGGAGATCTCCCCTTGGAAGCTGTCCTTTTTGCTCTGATCGAGGAGTCCCTCGGCTTCATCCAGCCGATCGAGACTGAACAGCAACCGGGCCAGGCGAAGCCGCGCGATCTGCTGGAAAGATCTGTCGTCACTATTGTCCAGAACCCAACCAAGCTGCGCTTCTGCGCCTGGGACATCCCCCTGCTCCAGCCTGATGCGTCCCAGTTCCAATGCGGCGAAGGTGGCATAAGCTGTACCTTCGTAATCCTCAATGAGTGATTCGGCCTGCTTTGCAGCAGATTCCGTTGCACCTTCACTGACAGCCTGGCTCAACTGTTCGTAACGGGTTGAAGCCTGGTCTGCGATTGATTTCTGGTGCTGATTCCATGCCTGCCAGCCGAATACGGCCCCCAGGCCCATCACCACACCAACGATCAGTGAGCGGCCATTTTCCTTCCACCACTTCTTCAGTGCTTCTACCTGTTCTTCTTCAGAAAGATTAACGTCTACCATACTTCCCTCTAGATACCTCGTATTCGAGGTCGATTTTATTAGTCGATCAGCTTGTGACGACCCTGGATATCACTTCGCTGTTATCGGTGTCCAGGGCTCAGACTCAATAGACCTGAGTTTAAATAACGGATTGCAGAAATATCACCAGATCCTGTTGTGTCATCTCCCGCTGTTCCTCTTTGGTACGGAGAGATTTGACAGTGACCACTCCCCGAGTTAACTCATCTTCACCCAGTGCCAGGGCATAAGCGGCACCGCTTCGGTCAGCTTTCTTGAACTGGCTTTTAAAACTGCCACCACCGCAGTGAGTGATCAGGCGCAATCCGGGCACCTGGTCCCGTAGTTGCTCTGACAGTATCGGCCCGTGGGATCCCGCTTCCTGCCCCATCAATACCATGTAGGCGTGGGGAGTGGCCAACGGCAATTCCGACAAGCGCTCTTCCAGGAGACTGACCAGACGCTCTACACCCATGGCAAATCCCACCGCCGGTGTCGTCCTGCCACCCAGTTGCTCCACCAGTCCGTCGTAACGCCCTCCGGCGCATACCGTACCCTGAGCCCCCAGCCGTGTTGTCACCCACTCAAACACGGTACGGGCATAGTAATCCAACCCTCTGACGAGTCGGGGATTGATCACATAGGACACGCCTGCAGCGTCAAGTCCCCCGCACAGTTGCTCGAAATGAGCACGGGAAATTTCTCCCAGATAATCCAGCAGCGCCGGGGCACCTGCGATCATCTCCTGCATATCCGGGTTCTTGGAATCCAGGATCCTTAATGGATTGGTTTCTGCCCGGCGTACGCTCTCTTTATCCAGTGTTTCCTGGTTTCTGGAAAAATAGTCGACGAGTTGTTCGCGGTAGCCAGCTCTTTCGTCTGAGGTTCCCAGGGTGTTGATCTGAAGTTCCAGTCCGTCAAGTCCCAGCGCTTTCCAGAAGCGGTGGGTCATAAGAATCATCTCCAGGTCGATATCAGGTCCGGGAAGCCCGAAAGCTTCTGCACCGATCTGGTGAAACTGGCGGTAGCGCCCTTTCTGGGGACGTTCATGCCGAAACATGTGACCACGATACCAAATACGCTGGATCTGATTGTGGAACAGACCATGCTCAATTCCTGCCCGGACACAACCTGCTGTGCATTCGGGACGCAATGTCAGACTGTCACCGTTTCGGTCCTTGAACGTGTACATCTCCTTCTCAACTATATCCGTGACCTCACCGATGGAACGGCTGAACAGCTCGGTCTGTTCCAGAATCGGGGTACGAATTTCCCGGTAACCGTATCCATCGAGGACCCCGCGTATACTGTCTTCGAGATACTGCCATAAAGCGCTTTTATCCGGCAGAATATCGTGCATGCCACGAATGGCTTGTAGTTGTTTCGCCATTATCTGAGTATCCGGTCAGCGGCTGATCCGGTCGGGATCCAGTGTGAATCTTGCCACGTTCCCTCGAATATGGGGGGTGAGATCGAATACCTCTCCATCGATGGTTATTTCTACCACTGATGCATTGCCCAGCACTAACTCATAGGGTGCGTCCCCCTGCAGGGCCCTGCGCGAGCCCGCGCTGATCTCTTCCTGTATTTTGAACCTGCCGCTGGCGTCGCTGATACGTGTCCAGGATTTCCCCTTGAACAGCACCACTACCCTGGCGGTTTCGGTGGCTGCAGGCGGGGTTTCGGTCACAGTCGTCGGGGTGTCTGGAAGGGGTTCGTCTGCCACAGGCTGAGAGGGCGGTGAAACCTCGGTTTCTGAAGGTGGGGGCGCTTCGTCAATGGCAGGTACTTCCTTCTCGTTGATCCCGCTTGGGGTCTCCTGCTCGTCCATCTGTTCCAGGGATGGCAGGGAGAGGTTTCCTCCTGTCGTGCTGTCAGTCTCGTCATCGGGGCCATCGAAGAAACTCGGCAGGGAGGCAAAGCCCGGACCACCGTCGTCTTCCTCTTCGGAGATATTCTGACTGTTCTCCTGATTCGGAGTCGAATTCATCATCAACGGCCATTTCAGGTAGCCCTTCCACCAGATAACCACCAGCACGACCAACCCGATCACGATGACCCATGTCATCAGGCGCATCAGCAGATGACTGCTCTGCACCTCGTGTTGTACCTGGGAAATCCGTAGTTCCGGATGACGGTCTTTCTCAGGATTCTGGCTTCTGAACGCACTGAGCAATGGCTCAGGTGACACACCCAGTAAGCGGGCGTAGTTTCGAATGTAACCCTGAATGAAGACCGGACCGGGTAGCGCCTGGTAGTCTTCGGCTTCCAGGGAACGCAGTTTTTCTTCACTCAGATGCAACAGGGACGCCACCCTGCCAAGATCCAGATTCTTTGCCACCCGCAGCGCTTTGAGCTTCTTACCTGGCCCATCCAGCACATCCTGCTCGATATTGTCTTCAGCAGATCCGGCATTCATTGACTTTCCCACGCTCTCAAGAGTTGAACCTCCCGTGAATCCGGAAACTGGTTTCTCAGAATCATCGAATAACTTGCTACAGCATCTTTATCCTGCAGCTCCCGCTCGATTCGTATACCGAGCCAGAGTGTTCCTGGTGTATGCCCGGCAACATCCAGGTAACGTGTCAGATAAGCACGTGCGGCCAGAAAGTCACCGTTCTGGTAGCTGATCAGGGACATCTGGCTCAGAGCCACCGCATAACGGGGATTTCTCTGGAGTGCTAGCCTTAGATAGCTTTCGGCCTGGTCCAGATTGTTACGCCCCAGTTCGCACACACCCGCATTCGTCAGCGCCACTTCGGGCGTCGTGTACAGGGGGTTTTCCAGCGCTTTTTCAAACTGCACCACCGCCTCCCCATAACGACGTTGTCCACACAGAAGGGCACCATACGCATTTCTGATGTAGGGATCCAGAGGCTGTAGGCGAATTCCCTCTTTGTATTGCTGCTCAGCCTGCTGAACTTCCCCCAGCTGCTCATAGATTCGGGCGATGACCGTTCTGGCTTGAACGCTGTCAGGCTCCACATCCAGTGCTTTTTTGGCCTGTTTTAAGGCGATCTCCACCTGTCCGTTTCTAAAATACTCGATTGCCAGTCGGACGTAGATGGTACCGGCACCCTGATTGTTTAAACTATTTTCATCTCCCAGGTCACCCGTGCCATCCCTTTGATTTGTTCTGGTGGAATTGGTCGCGCAGCCTGAAATCAACAAAACCAGCAATACTGCTGAAACCAAGGATGTGATCGGGGGATTCAAACGGCACTCCTCGGTACGGACATCGGGATACTGTTTTGTTGTAACGACCGTCGACTGCGGTCTCTGACGCGCCCCACCAGTTGCCCACAGGCCGCGTCAATGTCATCCCCCCGGGTTTTCCTGGTGAGTGCGATGATGCCTGATCGCAGCAATCGCTGCCGGAAAGCTTCGATGCGCTCGGGTGCAGAGCAGTTGTATTCAGTCCCTGGAAACGGATTGAACGGGATCAGATTCAGCTTGGAGGGGGTGCCTTCGAGCAGTCTGATGAGTTGTTTGGCATGCTGGTCGGTATCATTGACCCCATCCAGCATGACGTATTCCCAGGTGATTTTGCGACGTTTGTCACCTCGAATAAACTCTCTGCAAGCCGGAATCAACTGTTCCAACGGGTACTTACGGTTGATCGGTACCAGTTGGTCTCTCAACTCATTGTTGGGCGCGTGAAGTGAAACCGCCAGGCTGACATCAGAGACCTGCCCCAGTCTCTGGAGTGCCGGAACGATGCCCGAAGTGCTTAATGTAATCCGATACTTGGAGAGCATATAAGCCAGGTCATTCTGCATGATCCCCATGGCATCGACGACAGCGTCGAAATTTGCCAGTGGTTCCCCCATTCCCATCATGACCACATTGGTGACACGCTTCCCCATCAGGTGCACGGCAACCCAGACTTGTCCAATGATCTCCGACACTGAAAGATTACGATTGTAGCCCTGCTTTCCGGTAGAGCAGAAACTGCAATCCAGGGAACACCCCACTTGGGAGGAGACACAAAGCGTACCGCGACCGTCCTCGGGGATGAATACCGATTCAACCCGGTTGTTACACGATAGTTCGAGAACCCACTTGTGGGTTCCGTCCAGGGACGGCTGGTCGTAAACCACTTCCGGAACCTGGATGACACTGGATGTTTTCAATCCGGCGCGCAGAACCTTGGACAGATCGGTCATATCGTCCAATACCGTCACGCCGTGCTTATGGACCCACTTAAACAGGTTGCGGCCGTGAAAGGCCTTGCCACCGAATTTCTGAACCAGGGCTTCCATGGCTTCCTGGTCCAGGTCCAGCAGATTGATTTTTTGCTCGGTAGTCAATATAGCCTCAGCGAGTACGCTCGCAGACACCTTCGGGAAAGAAGAAAGCGATTTCCACTTTTGCAGTTTCCGGTGCATCGGAGCCGTGCACGGCATTCTCATCCACGGTTTCCGCAAAGTCTGCCCTGATGGTTCCCGGTTCTGCCTCTTTCGGATTGGTCGCTCCCATGACCTGCCGGTTCAGTGCGATAGCATTCTCACCTTCAAGAACCTGGACCATTGCCGGGCCGGAGGTCATGAAATCTACCAGATCATTGTAAAACGGGCGCTCCTTGTGCACGGCGTAGAACTCGCCCGCTTGTTCCCTGGTGAGATGAAGCATCTTGGATGCCACAATCTTGAGCCCTGCGCTCTCAAAGCGGTCATAAATCTTCCCAATCACATTCTTTGCGACGGCGTCGGGTTTAACAATTGAGAAGGTGCGTTCTATAGCCATTGGTAACTCCAAAAAAATCCGAACAATAAAAAAACCTTGCGCCGCAGTTGAATGCCGCACAATAACAGTTTGTGGTGGCCAGGCAATAAGGTGGGCCGGGAGCGGGTTTAAAAAGTAAAACCAGACCGACTTTCCATTGCTACCTGAAAGCATAAGTCTTTCTTACACTTACACAACACCCGGGAGATTTTACCCTGTCGCGTCTAGTCCAGGCAATGATTTTCCTGATGGGTTCTCAGTTTGTGGAAGCACCTCGCGGTTTACGTAATCCATAGCCTGAAGGACAGTCCGGAGACACGGGTATCCCGGTGAAGGTGGCTGCCAATGGATCCATCCCAGACTTTTCAGGGCATTGCATGGCAGAGTGCGTATCTTGATCGCTCTAATTTCAATGAGTTGCAGTTGTCCAATCGTCAGCGAATGCTTCCCGCATGGAACCACTTACGATGTCCAGGTCCATTACAGGGTTGTTTGATCACTAACTTACTGATTAACTTGAATTCCCGCTGACACAGGGATCAGGACCTGTTAAAAGGTTTCCTGGCGCCTTTATCATCAGTGAGTATCTAGGAGGCTGTCCGAGAACTCAGTTTTTGGCAAAACGCGATTTTTAGCTCATTGATTAATAATGAATTAATTTTGTCGAAAACACGGATTTT
>JAAELC010000119.1 GCA_024227135.1 Gammaproteobacteria bacterium | reverse complement strand
TCATCCGGTTCCTCGGTAATCAGAGTACCAACACAACTCTGACGCATAACTATGCTACCCCGCAAGCGGTTAGACATTGTGGATGATCTTGGGTGTCGGCAACGGCATGCTCTCCAGCAATACCTCGAACTTCTCCCAAGTTCAGGGCCTTTTTGCTGCTACGACGATCTAGCCAGAATTTCCAACCACGCTTGGCATGGTGGAGTACCGCTTCCATCGATCGCATGTTGCAGCGTACGCCAAAGTACTGAAAGTGCCCCCGCAGGCGCGGTTTCACGTCTCGCACGAACCATTCATCCAGTACATGGTGAAGAAATACGCTCGCAAGGCAGGGTGAAATTGTCCCGCCCTGGGGTGTACTCCTGTCACTGTAGGTGATCTGGTCTCCTTCCATCACACCTGCATTCAACCACTTGCCGATCAGGCGAAGCAGTCCACCATCATTGATGCGTTGCTGGATGAATGTCCGAAGCCAGCTCCGATCAATGTTGTCGAAAAATCCCGTAATGTCCGCATCGTAAATCCATCGTATGCCGTGCTTCATGCACTGCTCCCGGATCTCTCCGAGGGCCTGGTGAGCATTGCGCTCTTCCCGAAATCCATACGAGAACGGATGAAAATCCTGCTCATAGACCGCCCCCATCAGTATCGATACCGCTTTCTGGACTATCTTGTCTTCGATCTCCAATAGCCCTATCGGTCGTTTCTTTCCGCCATCCTTGTCTATCCACACCCGCTTGATCAGCGGCGCTACATAGCGCTGCTCTTTCAGGGCTTTCATTCGTATTGCTTTCTGGGAGGAGGAGATCAACCGTCAGCTCCTGGCCACTTTTGTATACCGGTTTGCCTTTCCCGGTGCCCTCCGCAAGGAGATGGCGGTCCTCTCGAGTTCCCGGGCTGCCCCTGTGTGTACATGCCCCGCTCGCAGACCCCGGTGGTGTCCTCTCGACTCGCCATAGCGTCGTCAGGACTGCTGCCTTCCGGCATGTCCAGACCGTCGGCTTTACCAGGCTCTCGCCCAGCTATCCTCTTGGACCACGGTAATAACATTTTCGGGGCTCAATCACGCGGCCTATACACTCGCTACACCTGGCTTCACACACACCCTTACAGAATATGCATGCAGGTTCGCTACAGATTCGGCGGCTAACCTCCTCTGGTGGAAATTGGGCAGTCGCCTGCCTTCACCCACTGGGCAACACTATCTCATTTCACAGACTCCTTTCCGATCCCACGGGTCCGAATTTAACTCGACACGAAGATATCATGTTTTGACCTGCCCATCTCAACCCACGTGGGTTATGTTGAGAGGGCAACCCTAAACACAGAGCCACAATTGAGAGGGCAGGTCAAAACATGATGTCTAGAGCAAATTAAAACGACTCCGCTTGCCACCGCTTGTTATGCTGTCTCTG
>JAAELC010000118.1 GCA_024227135.1 Gammaproteobacteria bacterium | reverse complement strand
CATTTATGGATCAACCTCCAGCGTGTACGGCAAAGAAGCGACCGGACCGGAAGATTCCAACCTGCAGCCATTTTCCCCCTACGGACTGACCAAACTGGCATCCGAACATCTTTGCCGGGCCTACGAAGCAAACTTCGGTCTGCCGGTTACCGTACTGCGCTACTTCTCTGTATACGGCCCGCGGCAACGTCCGGATATGGCCTATCACATCCTCATGCGGGGATTGCTCAAAGGTGGAGAAACCTTCCCAATGTTCGGCGACGGCGAACAGACCCGTAGCAATACCTTCGTAAATGACTGTGTGGAAGGAACCATACTGGCATTCGAAAAACAGGGTAAAGTCCTGGGAGAGACCATGAATCTGGGCGGAGGCGAAATTATTTCTCTGAAACGGGCCATCGAAATACTGGAAGACATATTCGGCAAAAAAGCCAATATTGAACACCACCCTGCCCGCCCCGGCGACCAGAAACACACCGCCGCCAACATCGACAAAGCCCGTGAACTGCTGGACTACAACCCCATTACCGGCGTCGAAGACGGCCTCAAAGCCGAAGCCGAGTGGATTAAAACTACCTACAGCTGAGTTTTAGCCATGGGTCCACACGCATAACCCAGGGTCGCCCGGGAAGGTCGACCTACGTCGTGCAACTCCCGTACGTAGGACGGACTGCCCAGTCGGTCCATCTTGCAGTTGAGGAGTACACGTAATTGGTGGAGAGCCAGAGGCGGATTTGAGAATTTAGACCACCAGCCAAGTTTGGTTTTGGCGCACAGCTCCTTAAATGAGAAAGATAGGAGCTATGAAAAAACAGAGACGAAAGCATACGCCGGAGTTCAAGGCCCGAGTGGCGCTTGAAGCCATCAAGGGGCTGAACACGATCAACGAAATTGCAGCGAAGTACGAAATCCATCCTGTACAGGTCGGAACCTGGAAGAAGGAACTGTTAGAACGGGTTCCGGAAGTCTTCGAGCGGAAGAATGCCGCACCGGACAAACAGGTCGAACAGGAACGAGCCCAGCTGGAGCGCAAAGTGGGACAGTTGTCCATGGAGGTGGATTGGCTCGAAAAAAAGTGCGTACAGCTGGGGATTCCCGGCAGAGGGCGCAACTCGTGAGTAAGAAGTCAACAATCAGTATGCGCAGGCAATGTGATCTGCTTGGGATCTCCCGGTCGTTGATCTATTACCTGCCGAAGGGCGAATCAGAAGACAACTTGCAAATCATGATAGAGCTTGATGAGTTGCATCTGGAAGATGCATCAGCCGGCGCACGCAGAATGCGAGACTGTCTTCGACGTAGAGATTGGCCGAAAATCAGCCGGGGACGCGTGAAACGTCTGATGATGTTGATGGGCATGGAGGCGGTGTATCCGCGCAAGCGCACCACGATCCCTGGCGGGCCCTCAGGGATTTACCCCTATAAACTTAAGGGCCTGAAAATCGATCATCCGAATCTGGTCTGGAGCGCGGACATCACCTACATCCCGATGGCCAGGGGCTTCATGTATCTGTTCGCCATTATCGACTGGCACTCCCGCAAGGTTCTGGCCTGGGAGCTATCGAACACGTTGGATACGGCATTCTGCGTGCGAACACTGAATCGAGCGGTGGAGCTCACGGGCACCACGCCGGAGATATTCAACACGGATCAAGGGTGTCAGTTCACATCCGATGAATGGATCGGGCGACTCAAGGAACTGGAAATAACCATCAGCATGGACGGCAAAGGTCGCTGGCTGGACAACGTGGTAATTGAGCGGTTCTGGCGCAGCCTCAAGTACGAGGATGTTTATCTCAAATCCTATGAAAATGGATGGGAGCTTGAACGAGGCATCGAAGCGTATATCATGCGATACAACATGAAGCGGCCACACCAGTCCCTTGAGGGCGCGACACCGGAAGAGGTCTATGAAGGAGTCGTCAAACTGGCGGCGTGATTTTTTCCTCCCTCCTCCGGAGGAGGGAGGAAACCACAGGAACCGGAGCTATGCGGCATAACTAAAACAGAGCACTGAGTGGTTTAAGCCCCGAGTCCACTTCTGCCCAAAGTTGTTGGGGGAGAGAGACACGCTAAAGCGTGGACTACATACGCTGTATTCTGCCCCGCGGAGCAGAATATACGTAGTACAGGCTTTAGCCTGCAGTAGATTGGAAAGCCGGGGAAAAGATGGTGGGCGGTGAGAGACTCGAACTCCCGACCCTCTGGGTGTAAACCAGATGCTCTAACCAACTGAGCTAACCGCCCCTGAGAAGGCGCATAAGATAACGGCTTTTTTACTCAAGTCAAGTCCCTGAGTTGCTTGCAGGCTGCCTAATTTTTATTTTCCGGGACCTGCACCCTGCTGACCCGCTGCAGGGGGATGCATTCGACCGGACAAACCTCGGCACAGGCCCCGCAACGGGTGCATTCATTCTGGTCGATGTACAGAAGGTTGTAGTCTTTGGCTGAACGGGAAGGCAGGTATCCGGAAATTCGGTCGCGTTCGTCATATATCAGGGAATTT
>JAAELC010000117.1 GCA_024227135.1 Gammaproteobacteria bacterium | reverse complement strand
TTATTGCTCATACATCTATTGACCACCCTCGCCAGGCTCTTGGGTCCGGGTGGCTCGACAGCCATTGTCGCTGACAGCCTGCTTATGAAACAGCAACTCCTGGTGATCAGCCGTTCACGAAAACGTGCACCCAATCTGTCAGTACTTGATCGATTCTTGTTGGGATTCTGGTCGCTTTTTCTCAGTCGGCACCATTTCCAACGGTCCGCAATTATTCTCAGACCATCAACGCTGCTGAGATTCCACGAAACACTCAAAAAACGGAAATATCGGTTGCTTTATACCCCTCGTCAAAAAGGCAAGCCAGGACCCAAGGGCCCATCCCAGGAACTCATTCTGCTCATCGTTGATAGGTGTGATTATCTTGATCAAACACTATTTTGGGACGTCGATGATTTGGAGAGGAAGCTCACAGATTATAAAGCTTATTACAATCTTCATCGCACCCATAGATCACTTGCCGGTGATACATCGGCTGAAGTTGCTGGCGTCGTTACCAAATTCCCCATCAAGTTGAATAAATTCCGCTGGCAAAGTCACTGCCGAAGGATTTATCAGCTCCCTATAGCAGCTTGAGTAAGAATTCGCCACGCACAGGTCCGATACGACTCGCTTCAGGATTTCGTGCTGTCGGATTTCTCTTCATGTTGGTCCTTTTCTGGTTGTTGATCCTGCACCAGGTTGGAGACAGTTTTGGTGATCAGCGCACCCTTCTTTGCATTGTAGTACCGTCCGATGGCGTAGAGGAGTGCCATTGCCGTAAGCCAGATTGCCAGGAACAGCGGTAGCGTAATGGTCTCGTTTATATCATAGCGAGTGGCTCCATCGAACACGAAATAGAATACCCAGGCACAGATAGCAATGACTGCCAAGATAACATCAGCCTTTATGATCTTTACCATATCGTCTTCTTATCCATTACGCACCGGCGAGCAAGGAAAAAAAGGCCGTGATAAATATCACGGCCTGTCACGAATCACCCTGAGTATTGTCGTTGAGTCACATTGCCATCAACTCACCACCGGAGGTACCATTCCACGGTGAAAGATATACGACACTACGTAGGCGATCGGCGCGATTATAACGAACAGCGCAATGGCATATAGTACGGCGAGCCGTCCCATGCCCTTCAATTTGCTGAAGTCGGTGATGACGCCGATGGCCACGAAAGTTAACATGAACATCATTTTACGCATGGGGCTCTGTACCACCTTGGCGCCGGCATCTGCGGCCTTGCCCAGTTCAGGTGCCCAGATCACAATAGCCACATAGGTTAACCAGGCGATAAAGTAGCCGATGACGAATTTAGGGAAACGGAACCAGATCTCCGATGCCCCCACATGCGATTCGCCCGGCTTTCGCTCCACCTTGTACACCCAAATGAGCGCCAGGACGAATGCCCACACGCCAATGAACACATCGATCCAGATTTTGGTCAGCACGGCGCCAGCCAGGATCCAGTCTTCCTCCCACAGTTCACCGGTAGCGGTGTAGTGGCGCGCCACCATAAGCTCATCCAGAATGGCACCTGCCGCCGCATCGGCGCCGTCGGTCTTCACAGTCATACCCATAGCCGCCGCGTTGACGATCGGCTGTTCCGGCGCGATAGCCGTATAGGCGGTGGGAAGTATCACCAGTTCGATCATGGCGAACACCACAATCAGCATGGAAACGGCGATGGGAAGGATAGGCCTGCATCGAATGGCACCCGCCGTGGCAATAGCCGCCGATACACCGCAGATCGAGATGCCGGATGCGAGTACCGCCGAGGCATCACGCCGCAGGTTAAAGAACTTGCGACCGACAGCGTAGACGATCGGCCAGAAGATCAGGTAGGCGACAAATGCCGCCGCCGCCCCCGACAACGCCATGTCCAGCATGAGTTCACCGCCGCCCCCGACTTTGGAAGTGGACGAAATACTCATATGGCCCAGTTTAACGCCAAGATAAACGATAGCGGTCTTGATAAACCACTCCGGCTTGGCCGCCTCCGAGAGGAACGCCGCGAAAGGTTTCAGGAAATTGCCGATGAAAAGCCCCACGAACAGCGCCAGCATATAGGAGAAGCCACCGCCCAACTGAAAGCCCCAGGACATGCGCACGGCCTTCTTGGTCTTGTCCACCGCAGCTGCTGCCTGCTCGACGGTAGGCGTCTGGCCCGCCTTGACATCCACGCCCATGCTCTTCAGAGCCTTGTTGATACTGGCTGAACATTTGTTCACCTTGGTCATGCAGTACACATCGTCGCCATAGATCTCCGACTGGAGCGCGGATTGGCTGGTCTTGCCGGCCTTGAAGTGGGCTTCGTGACCGATCATCCAGGCGGCGAAGGTGATGAAGAAGATGCAGGTAAAGCCCAGAAAGAATTTCTTCACATCCAGCTTCTGGAAGTAGGCACCGACGGTGGTCAAACCGGCGAAGACCACGTAAGTCGTGATCAGGGCTGCAAAGCCACCCCATCCCTCGTAGACCTTTCCAGCCTTACCATGCGACACACCCAGCAAGGTGTTAAAGTTTGGATCTGCCCAGAAACTGCTCCATTCCCAGGTCTTAGTCTTAGCCATCCAACCCACGGCATCGATGCCCCAGATGCTGAGCAAACCAGCGCCAAACATGATCAAACCAACCCACACTGCCCACCAGTCCTCGGTGGTCAGCATGCCATCAGTCCATTTACGATTCACTGCTGACATGTTAATCCTCTCTAGTCCGTTTGTTTGTTAACGAAGTGGCCAGCGTTACATTTACAAACTCACTAACACTGTACGGTTGAAATAGTGTGTGTGGTATTGTCTTAGCCAGGTCGGGAAAGTGTCGTAGTCAAACCCCATAAATACATGTAGGGCGGTTCCCGGCGCATAGTCGCCGGACTCGCGTAAGCCACGCTTGAGGTCTTCATCCAATTCTGGAATTGTGACTCCCTTTACCTCCAGAGAAGCATTTCGGCCTACCCAGTATTTCCCATCGTGCACCAAACTAAGTTCAATGTCCGCTTTCATAGCTTCAATGATCACATTATTGATTTGAGCCTTGATTATCCGATAGTCAATCCAGAATAAAGGTGTTGATTAACCAACCGAGAACCACGACACCAATCAACGCAATGGCGATGCTCCCGCCGACCAGCTTGGTTTCCCATGACTCCCAGGGTTCGGCCTCTCCCAAAAGCTCTTGCGCGGATTGCTCTAATAATTTGTCGTCTGTAGCCATACGCAATTCCCCTCACTTGGTACTCTAATAAGCGTGACTTGCAGCCGGGATTATTGTGTCGGCTGGCGAACATTGGCCACGCACTGTTGGGTAAAAAAACATAGCCTCCTTTTTCAAGAGGTATTAATGGTAGAGAACATTTTTCCCTTGTTAAGTCAAGACCCATCACTTAGTGGTAACATACTAATTCTTCTGAAATATAATTTACTGACGTTATGCGTCTGGCATGGTTTAGTGGCGAGGTGATTTGCGCCGGACGCGGAAGTGAAAACTCGCTCCTGGATAGTGAAACTGCCCTGGCAAAAGAGTGTGATGTCACAAGCGGAAGGAGAGGGACGCTACAGGTACTGGATAAGACCGGTTGCCATCAGAAAGCCCAGTATCATCAAAATTACGCCCACGAGCACGAATTGCTTCGCATACTTTTCTTCCGGCACCGCGACACCGATCTTTTGATACAGCCCCAATAGATAGTGGCTGAGTACCCCACGCAGTTGGATCAGGGCAATACCCACTGCGATAAGGACAATGCCTGCTCCTAACTCCGAATTGATATTCATGGATCCAGGTGACCCCTGTACGAAGTTTGGGCTGGGCTTACCGTCAGCTGGTGAATGGCATACGTCCCTTGATGGCGATATAGCCGAACAGCAGGAATACGGACAGGGGGAATATGAGACCCAGTACCTCCTTGATAGTCGCAGAGCCCATATCCGAAATAGCCTGCATCCGCACTATCACCAGCAGCAGCGACAGCGCGGCTAGAACCCCGGAAATCGAGCGCAATAGTGTCTTCATGATCAAGCTTTAATACGATACGGTAGCAAGGTCTCTCCCGCTTGCCGATGGGTCAGATGCGGTGTGGGGTCAGTAGATAGTCGCTGCCCCAGGTTCCATAACCCGGATGAACGCTCTGACGCGATAGTGAATTTGTCATGTCCATGCGTCAAATGCTCTTTAATTTTGGGCCAATGTCTGTTCCTCTTCCTCATCGTCATAGCCGGTAATCATCGCTTTAACATTCCCGAGAGGTACCGTGCTCATGGTGATTGCCAGATACAGATGAGCCACCAGAAACGCGAACATAGCAAAGGCGGCAGCAGTATGGGTCAAGGCAACCGCACCAAGACTCAAGCTCAATAACCCCCACTCGGCCCAGGAGGCGTAAAACAGGTAGAGCCAGCCGCTGATCCATATGGCGGGGGAAATCACAACATGCAACGAAAGGTAGGCCGCACGTTGCAAGGGGTTGTGCTTCTGCTGGCGGGTTTTATGAAACGGATGCCCCCCTCCCATGAAGATGTCGACCCCGTAATACCTGGCCATTGCTACGATCTTATTCGGGCTGGAAGGGATGTATTGACGCCATTCCCCGGTGGTCAGGTGCCAGAATATTGCAAACACCCACAGACCGATCAATGTCCAGGCCAGGATGACATGGTAGTCCACTGCCTGCTCGAAGCCGAATAGCCGATAAGTTCCATGAACCTCGAATCCGGTGATCAGTAGTGAAATAATCAGCAGTGCCTGGGACCAGTGCCACAAGCGCTCAAACCTTTTATACATCATTACCCGGGCCATCAATTTTTCCTGCTTTTACTTGCGAACACCAATCGGGCGATACCGTGCACAGCTACACCGGCCAGGGTTCCCAGCACCACTAACCAGCCTATCAGGTCGAGAAGTTTGCTCCTGTCACGACCGGGCATGTATAACCCGTCCAGTTGGCTCAGGCGACCGTCGCGACTATGGCAGGTATCGCAGCCGAGCGCTTCCTCTTTCGTTGCGATCATGTGCGTCAAGGGCAGGTGCATCGTGGTTTCGATAAACCCATGTTCGCCGCTGTAATCCGCACCGGCCGCATCCATTGCGACCTTGATCGCAGTGTTCCAGTTGAACGACTTCCAATAGGCGGCATCGTTATCACCAAACAGATGGGCAATGGCCAGGGTTTGGTTGCCCGCATCGTAGGGTTGTTTGCCACGCATCGCCTTGAACGGCCAGATACGTGCATCAGGATCAGTATGGCTGCCTTTGAAGGTATTCAGGGCGATTGTCTCGTCTGGATCGATCTTTTCTCCAAGCTCCTTATATCGGATCTCACCGGAGAACCAGGCATATTCCGGGACTAGATTTTCCCCCCATGCAGAATCACCCATTTTACTGGTATAGGTCACTTGGCCCTGAGGATCTTCAATCATTAAATTCCGGCCGTCCGGGTCCAATTTTCCCGCCGTCGACCAGTCCAACCGGGTTTTTGTCGCAACGCCACCTTTTGCATAGTAAGGGATGTGGCAGGTTTGGCAGGCCACTCTATCGGTATGCTCATTGAGCTTGTCGGCTACCGCCGTCTTGTGCGGGTTTGTTTTATGGGGAGTCGCGCCATGACAGGACTCACAGGTAGCACGACTTCCATCGTCCCGGCCCGGTACGTCTATACCATGGGTATCCTTGGCTACCATAGTATAGCGGCTGCCTTTGATATCGTGACTCTCAGTGGAATGACAGACGGTACAGCTAAAATTCAGACCATCTGTACCCATGTGAACATCCAATGCCTGCTTGGGATTGGCCAGGGAGGAATCGAGATCACCGTGCTTTACGCCGTCACCACCATCAGCGTAAAAATGGCAGGCGCCGCAATTCTTACGACGGGGTTTTCCCACATGCTGGGCAGCATGGCTGAGATCCGGTGCCCTCCAGATCTCTTTGCCGCTTTTGGGAAATGGCTGGTCCAAATAGGGGGGATGTTCCGCATCGGCGGGAAACTTCCTGTAGCTATCAGTTGTATCGTGGCACACCAGACAATCGACGTTTTCTTCCGAGGTGAAATCGAAACTTTCATCTTTCCAGCCATAGCCTATATGGCAGCTTGTGCAGCGCTCATAATTGGTGATGACAGAACCGTAGAAGTTGTTGACAACATGCCGTTTACCAAGTGTCTGACCGGTTTCCGGATGGGTCAGGTGCCATGACCAATGTTTTGTCTTGTGCAGCTGTTTACTGGCTTCGGTATGACAACTCAAACAGGCCTTGGTGACCTCAGGGCCTGATTTGAACGGCTTCTGCAATACCTCGAACTGGGTGTGATCGGCAGTGAATGTCTGTTCCTTGGATACGGCAGCTTCCGGCTTGCTCTCATGGCAATCAAAACAGTCGATGGAGACGGCCGCATAACTGTGACAACTTTCGCAGAACTGTCCTTTGGCGTCGATCGAAAGATATGCACCTTTTTCGTCGAGCGTCACGTGACACTCGACACAACCTGCCAAACTGTACTTTTCGATTCGGACACCCTGCTGTTGGGACAGGATAAACTCAAAATGCCGTTGGCGCATTACATCGGTGGGCTCTACGCATTGTTCACCTTTGCCTTTCAATACAACAGGCTTGGGCGTCCGACCTTCGGCTTCAGCGTTGGCTGGCAAGCCAATCGTTGCCGCGATTGCCAATAGCACGATATACAGTAGTGGCTGCCTCATGCTCTATAACCCTTTTTTACTGTCAGACCTGTTTCCACTTCAATCCCTTTTATCGAGAATGATCGCATTGCTCACCAACTGGTGTACTCCCATGCTCATCTCTGCGTCGAAATCAAAATAGGGCATGATCTTTGAGAATTGACTCTTGCATATGGCACAAATGCTGACCATGTGCGTCACCCCGTGCTTGTCCGTAACATGCTGCAGGGCTCCCATACGCGGCACAGCGCCTCTCGTCCTTATCTCCATGAGTTCATCCGTCAGGGTTCCACCACCAGCGCCGCAACAGAAAGTGGCGCCACGGATGGTAGACGGCGACATTTCTACGAAATGATTACAGGTCGCCTTTATGATTTCGCGGGGAATGGTGAACTGACCATCGGCCAAGTCTCCCATGCCGCTTGCGCGCGCTACGTTGCAGGAGTCGTGGAAGGTCAGGACCATATGGTCATTCTGTGACTTGTCGAACTTCAAAACGCCGCGCTTCATCAGGTCATAGGTGACTTCACAGATGTGCTGTGGCACCGGGTATCTGGGATCGAGAAAATCGAACGGACCCGCCAACGTGTTGAGGAAGCTGTAGGCCACGCGCCAGGCATGGCCACACTCGCCAAAGACGATTCGCTTCACGCCGAGGTCCAGGGCCGCTTCGCGCACGCGCACGGCCACCCGTCGCATGTTGTCGTAGCTCCCTATAAACAGGCCGAAATTGCCGCCTTCAGCAGCGTGGGAACTGAACGTCCAGCTGATGCCGGCCTGGTGAAAGACCTTGCCATAGCCGATCAGGCCATCGACATGGGGCTCGGCAAAGAAATCTGCAGAGGGTGCCATCAACAGCACCTCGGCGCCCTCTTCATCGAGGGGGAAGCGAACCTTGACACCGGTTTCCTCCTCGACATCCTCCTCCAGGCTTGCCAGGGTGTCCGCCACTGCCCTCACTGCCAGTCCCAGGTTGTTGCCGAACTTGAAGACCTTGCCGATGACTTCGTTGGAGTACTTCTGCCCCCTGCCAACTGAATCCATAATCTCTCGGGCAGCCATTGCGATCTCGGCGGTGTCGATGCCCAACGGGCAGAATACAGCGCATCGTCGGCACTCGGAACACTGATAGAAGTAGCTGTACCACTCGTCCAGCACTTCCCTGTTCATATCCCGGGCGCCCACCAGCTTCGGGAACCATTTTCCGGGCAGGGTGTAGTAACGCCGATAGACGCTCCGCAGCAGCTCCTGGCGTGCCACCGGCATGTTCTTCGGGTCAGCGCTACCCAGGAAGTAGTGGCACTTGTCGGTGCAGGCGCCACAGAACACACAGGAATCCAGAAAGACCTGCAGGGAGCGGTACTTCCCTTTCAACTCGCCGAGCTTATCGACCGCTGCCTGCTCCCAGTTGTCCACCAGCTCACCGGGATAGCCGAGAGGTTCCTGGATTTTGGGTTTTGCCACGTGCGACGCAAGGTGGGACATGACGCCTGGCTTGATGCTGGGTACGACTGGCGTTTCTCTGAGTTCAGGTTTTTCGAAATCGACCATTTGTCGTTCCTACTCCTGGTTTCTAGCCTTAGTTCAACTGCAGGCCGTCTTAACGTTATTTTTTGCGGGAAGCATCGAGTTTCGACGCCCACGGCGCCAGGTGACGCCGCTCCCGTGCGTCATCCACCTGGTTGAGTGTCGGGCTGAAGAATATGCCTGGTGCGTGCAGCAGTTTGCTGAACGGGAACACTGCCATCAGCGCGATAGCCAGCATCAGATGTGCAATCAGCACGATATCCGCGGGAAGGGTCTGCAGGTAGCCCCAATCGATGCGCATTAATCCCAGAAAGAATGCCTTGACGGCCACGATGTCGGTGTAGGTGATATAGCTGATTATCAGACCGCTGCCGGCGATACCCACCAGCAGGGCTAACATGAGATGATCCGAAGGTCTGGAGATATAGCGTACGCGATCGACCAGCAGGCGACGCGCCCAGAGCCCGATCAGCCCCCCGACCATTGCAAAGGCCCCATATTTACCCAGCGGCTGAAGCTGGGCAACCCATCCCCATACGGGTTCGGTAAAGTAACGCAGGTGACGGGCGAGCACCAGAAAAAGGCCCAGGTGAAACATCCAGCCAAAGAACCATGTCCACTTGTCTGAACGGTACAGGGTTTCGAAAAAGACCAGCTCGCGCCCCATACGAAACACCACGGCAGACCGCGTCTTGGGCGCCGGCGTGGTGGGTATCTTCAGCGGAGAGGGGGTACGCCAGTATTGGGTGATCTTGCTGGCGACGCCGGCCAGTAGAATAGCGGTTGCGGCGTAAAACAGGAACGCGAAAAGACCTGTCACAAAAACCATCATCTGCCGGACCCTTAAAAGAAGAGTTAGAGGAGCCTTGCTTCAAGGTATTTAACTTCTCAGACAGGCTCGGCTCCTAGACGCAGCCCGTCGGCTTGGGCAGGCCGGCGTACTTACACGCTTGCACCGCCGGTCCTTCTGGAAACAGCCCGTATACGTATTTGCTGTTGCCCTTGTCCTTGCCCACCTTCTTGCCGATGGTCTTGTTCAACACCCGAATCGCAGGAGCTGACTGATACTCAATATAGTAGTCACGCAGTATATTAAGAACAACCCAGTGCGCTTCTGTGAGTTCAATGCCATCCGTGCGGGCCATTGACTGCGCTACTTCCGGCTCCCACTCGCCAATATCAGCCAGATAGCCGTCCTCGTCGGTTTCAAGCGTTTTACCACTTACTTCGATAGACATTTCTTACTCCTTACTTAAGCTATTAAAATCGCGCCCTGCCGTTAGCGGACACACCGGACTCGCCAACGAAACAAAACAGGGCATTTCAGCTGGCCCTTGCTCAAATCTTCGGGTCTCAAGGCCCGGCCGTCATGCTGGCCTCTTGGGCCCGTGATCCGCATGCCATCTGCAGACTCGCGGATGCCCAGGGGTCTGCGTACTTCAATATAAATAGACCGCGCAGGGGTTCACGGGCAGGGCGACCCCAGCCTTTTTAATTTAGCTTTCCAGCCAAATGGCGAACCCACTGCCGGTCATATACCCATGCCCATCTGAATGTACCCCGTGGGACAGGACTCGAAGCACACATGGCAACCCGTACAACGTGTGTAGTCGGTAAACATCACCCGACCTTTTGGGCGTTTCAAATTTCGGGTGACGGCCTCTTGTGGGCAGTAGACCCGGCACTGATCGCAGGCGTTACACAGCCCGCAACTCAGGCACCGGCCCGCCTCGGACAAGGCCTGTTCGGTACCAAGGGTCGCTTTGATCTCCTGGAAACCAACGGTGGCCGCATCAACCTCGATCTCGGGTGCCTCGTTACGGGGGACAGGCGCATAATAGTCCAGACGCAGATCGGTTTGCGCCACCGGCGTGCCCATATGCGGTCGTTTGTAGGCCTTCCCCTGCAGATGGGCGTCCATCGCTCGGGCGGCTACCCGGCCTTGCCCCGTGGCGTTGGCGGAGATCCCCAGGCCTAAGACATCACCACCGGCAAAAATCCCTTCCTGCTTGGTCTTCCCAACGCTGTCGGCATCCACCCAGCCCCATTGATTACCCAGTTCGGCCAGGCCACCGACAAGGTCTGGTTTCTGTCCAATGCCCACCATGACCGTGTCTACCGGAAGCGTGAACTCCGAGCCTTTGATCGGCACAGGCCGGCGGCGCCCCGACGCATCGGGTGCGCCCAACTCCATGCGTACACACTCGACCGCGGTAGCGCGTCCGCCCTCCGTGAAAAAGCGTACCGGAGCACACAGGTACTCGATACGAATTCCTTCCTGCCCGGCAGCGTCCACATCCTCCGAAATAGCCGGCATTTCGGCCCGGGTACGACGGTAGAGAATAACCACTTCTGAGTACTTGGATACCCGTTTGGTGGCCCGCGCCGCATCGACCATCGTTTTGTCTGAGATCGTCTCCTGTACCGCCACCTGCGCTTTTACTTCCCGCTCGATTGCTTCCTGGTCGGGTTCCTGAACCTCTGCCAGTTCCTCTTCCTCGCGCTTCAATGTCTGTAGGCGCAGGGAGACGCGGGCGGCATCCACCGCGCTGTCACCACCGCCAACGACCACTACGCGGTCACCGATATCCACCTGGGCGCCAGTGTTGACGCGGTTCAGGAAACTGGCGGCAGTAAAGATGTTCGCAGACGCCTCGCCAGGGACGTCCATGTTCGCTCCTTTGTGAGACCCGCCGGCAAAGTAAACGGCGTCGAAGTCCCGGCGGATCTCTTCGAACGGAATGTCCTGGCCTACCTTGGTGTTGCACTTGAGCGTAACCCCGATATCCAGAATGTTCTGAATCTCGGCGTCCAGCACATCTTTCGGCAAGCGGTAAGCGGGTATGCCGTAACGCAGCATTCCCCCCGGTTTTTCAAAGGCCTCGAACATCGTGACCCGATAACCCCGGCGGGCCAATTGATAGGCAGCAGAAAGGCCGGAAGGACCCGATCCGACCACGGCCACCTTTTGCGACTTGACCTCATCAGTGAGCTTCTTCAGCTTCAGCTTGCGCTTCAAGCCGTAGTCACCGATGAACCGTTCCATGTTATTGATGGCGACGGCCCCGTCTTCCTTGTGCTTGCGGTTGCAAGCCGACTCGCAGGGATGCGGGCAGATTCTGCCATGCACGGCGGGCAGCGGATTTTTATCGGTGATTATTTCCCAGGCCCGGTCCAGCACCTCCCCGGCTGTCTGATTGAACAAATCCGCCTGGGCAATCGCGGTGAGGTAACCACGAATGTCCTCACTGGCAGGGCATTTGCCGCGGCACGGCGGCAACCGTTGGGTGTAAACCGGACACTTCCAGCTGCGGCCGTTGCGGACCACGATTTCCTCGAGTTCGTGATTTTTGAGCGTGGCCTCGACCTCTGCGCGGGACAGCCCGTCACGAAAGATAGTGGTTTCCATATCCCACGTCCCTCTTTAGAAGTTGTTTTTGATTGCGGTCGCTAAATTCGGACCTGTGTCGACCGGTTGTAGGTCCACATGGCATTCGGGCCATCCTCGATGTGATACTTGGTGAAGGTGAAACCGGTCTTCTCGAAGAAACGCTGCCAGCCAATACGTTCGATCCACTCGCCAACACGCTCCCAGTCCTTACCGCCTTCCTTGTACGCGTCCAATATCTTGCGCACAGCGTCTGAGACTTCCGGCCAGCGTGGGGGGTTGTTGGGCAGTCCCCACACGGCCAGTTTCATTAGCGAGGGTCCGCCGCGGGTGTTGGCACCCTTGCCACCCACCCATATGGACAGCGTATCGGTTTCAGCATCGCGAATCTCCATACTCGGGCACTGTCCGTGACAGGCCCCGCAGTACATGCACTTCTCCTGCACGATCTCTACCGAGGGCGTGCCGCCTACAACCTTGGGTCGAATAGCGGCCACCGGGCAGATGGCTACGACCTTGGGCAGATCGCAGATTTTCATATTATCGTAGTTTATACGGGGTGCATGATGATGCTGAACGATGATGCCGATATCCGCATGCCTGCCACAGTTGATCTGGCAGCAGGAGGTCGCGATTTTCACCCGGTTGGGAAAACGTTCGTTCTCGAACTCTTCGATCAGGTCATCCATCAGCGCCTTGACCGCACCAGCTGCATCCGTCCCGGGCAGGTTGCAGTGCAGCCAGCCCTGGGTGTGAGCGATATTTGATATCGATGGGCCCGTGCCGCCGATGGGGAATCCCAGCTCGCTCTTTATCGCCTCGATCAGCGGTTCCACCTGCTCCGCTTCTTCCACCATAAATTCCACGTTCGTACGCATACTGAAACGCAGAAAGCCCTGGCAGAAACGATCGGCGATATCACAGATCTTCTCGATCGTCTCGGGGCTCATGGTGCGCGGAGAGCCGGCCCTCACCATGTACAAGCTCTCTCCGCTCTCCGCCACGTAGCGCAAGACCCCAGGCCGAACACGCTCGTGATAGTCCCACTTGCCATAGTTCCGCGCCATACCCGGGTGCAGAAGGTTCGAATGGTCAGGTACGCCTTGGTCCCGCGGTGCCATTTTTTCGCTCATGGTACGATCCCCTCAAATTCATAAATTCAGTGTTTGTCAGGCTGCAGAGCAGCGTCGGCGTCGGCTAAGGGGATGACTCGCTGGATTCGGGTTCCCGTTGCCAGACCGTGGGCTCCTGTTTCTGCTCGCCCTCAAGCCGGCCAGGTGCCAGCTCCTCAAACTTGATGAACGGGGAGGTGCGCGTCTCGCTCACCATTCTCGGGTCCGGCTCTCGGCCAATGCCTTCTATGAAGGCCCCCAGGCCGACCCGCGCGATGAACTCGCCGATGCGCTCATGATCCATGGCGTTGTCGTTCCAGAACTCCCAGATCTGATCGATGAGATCGGTGAGTTTTTCGAAGTCCTCCTCGGTCTCCAGCGGCATGAAAGGGACGATGACCGAACTCATTGTGTCGCCGATCTTCAGGGTGCGTTTGGCCCCCAGGCAGATCGTAACGCCGCGCTCTTTACCCGGTTTCAAAGCCTTGTGCATGACATTGATGCAGTGCATACAGCGCACGCAGTCGTCGTTGTCGACCACCAGTTCATTGCCCTTCAGGGAGATGCAGCGTGTCGGACAGCGGGTAATGACGTTGTCGATCAGGTACTCCACGCCTTTCTCATCGATGAACTCGGCCACCCTTGCCTGGTCAATCTGCATCGCACCCCGCCAGGTACCCATAATGGGCATGTCGGAGCTGATCATGGCATTGGAGCAGTCGTTGCCGCAGCCGGAGATCTTGATCTTGAACTTGTACATAAACTCCGGGCGGTGGAGAAAGGAGATATAGTGGTTGGTGATAAAGCGGGTGGTTTTCATGGTGTCAAAACAGGCCATTTCGCACCGGGCCTGGCCGACACAACATTGCAGGCTGCGCAGTGCCGCACCGGATCCCCCCAAATCCCATCCGTTGGCCATCAGGTCTTCGCTCGCGGCCCTGCTGCCCTTGTTGTCGAATCCCAGTGCCAGGATATCGCCAGTCAGTCCATGCAGCTGGAGTATGCCCGCACCGTGTCGTTCGCAGATACCGGATAGATTACGCAGCCTTTCGGTCGAATAGACAAAACCCGCCGGGGGAAGTACACGAATGGTGTGAAATTCTGCGAGATCGGGGTACTCCTCCGCCTTTTCCGACAGGCGCGCGATGATTCCGCCTCCGTAACCCGTAACGTTCAGAACGGTTCCCGTCCAGTAGTTCCACTTGGTTTCGTAGGAGTCCTCGAGCTGGTTCAGGAGTTGGGCCACCGCCGGCTTTTTCCTGGACCAGTTCTTTAGGTCGGTTACGAAACTTGGCCAGGGTCCGCTCTCCAGCTCGTCCAGTAAAGGGGTGTTGAGTTTCGTTTTGTCTGATCCAGTTTCACCTTCCTTTTTCTTACTCATGATCCGCCTCCTGTCTTAACCGAGATGTAGAACGAAGCCGCTGTGCAGCAATTTATGCTGCCCACCTGCGTATGAAACAGGCCTTTTGCGAGAAAATTATGAACTCGAGGTGCAATGGGCTCTTCGGTTTGTGGTCCTGTTGTCTTTTAAGTCTGCACATGCTGCAGAAGCCGGATACATTTCATGATGACTTCGCCTTTTATCAGTCGACAATTGACAGCAGTTTCCGATAGGCACCACCAGTGTGGCTACTTTTAGCTGTGCGCAATACACATTGTAAAATGCTGCCCAGGAAGACCTGCACCAGGTTTTTCTGGTGAGTGCCCACAACGGTCATGTCTGCACCGGTCTTTTCGGCAAATTCCACAAAGTTTTTATGGGACTCAATCTTCAATTTATATTGCTTTATTATTAATTAACGCGCTTTCGGCTCCCCGGAACGCGTTCCTATGTTGCAATAACACAGTAACTTTGTGCTGAGTGCAACCTAGTATTTTGGTTTGTTTTTGTTGGCTACTCTGTGTGTCTCGCCACCGCCTGGCCCACATAGAAGGCGGAGTTGATGTTCAGGCGCATCATGAAATCGAACCGGTCGACAGGGAATTC
>JAAELC010000116.1 GCA_024227135.1 Gammaproteobacteria bacterium | reverse complement strand
TAGCGGCTGTCGGGCCATCGAAGGATTTAGAAAACTCCAGGAGCTGGATAACTTCCAGGTTGTCGCTGGTGGCATCCCCGGTGACCGGAAATCCGCCTATGGTGCCGGTAACATCACTGGTGGTATTGGTGTAGGTGCCTGCCGCTGCCCCGCTCGGAACCAAAAGGGAGGCACGAATGGTACAGCTCCCACCACTGGCAAGGGAGGCACCGGAAACTTTGATGGTAGATGAATCCGGTACTCCAGCAACGGTTGCACCGCAGTCATTGAGTACACTGTTGTCATCAAAGGTGAGACCGGTAAGGGTCGCGTCCAGGTCATCTGTGAAGGCGATAGCAGAAGCCGCTCGAACTGCATCAAGATTGGTCAGGGTAAACTCCAATGTTACCGTATCGCCGGGAGCAACGGGATCGTTTGTGAAAGACTTTGTTAGCTCGATATGGTTGGAGTTAACGGCCAGGGTGTCCACGGCCGGATCGATGGTTCCCAGGGAGGTCAAAAGATCACTGGTAACGTTATTGTAGGTACCATCCGCAGCTCCAAGGGGAACCTGAACCTCCACCTCAATGGAACAGCTATCCC
>JAAELC010000115.1 GCA_024227135.1 Gammaproteobacteria bacterium | reverse complement strand
TGCATACATGGAGGACGACACTCCGGACGACACTCCTCTTTCCAACCAACTGACCACAATAAGTGATTGTCTAAGTGCTGTAGACCACCACGTGTTCGAAGAGGGAAGATGGATCCAGCGACCATCCAAACCCCACCCAGTTGTCACGGCAACACTGAGTGCATCGCCAGATGATCACTCAACCCTGGGGCACCCTATTAAACCCCCTAAGACATTCAAAGATATAACAATCCCAATGGTGGCAGACTCTGGCTGTCAAAGCTGCATTTTACCTATGAGCACAGTAGCATCAATGGGACATACCGAAAAGTCCCTGATCCCAGTATCCCTAACCATGAGAGGTGCGGTCAAGGAAAACCTTGATGTTATAGGTGGCATCGCTGCAACCATACGTATCAACGACAGCACAGGCAAACCAAGAGAAACTAAGCAGATCATTTATGTTTCAAATAAAATTGAAAAAGCTTTCTTATGCAGGGAAGCCATGATGGACCTAGGCATTATTCCTCCGGACTTCCCTAGCGTGCCCCCCACCCCCACACAGTCATGCCTCTGCGCTGCCGATACCATGTGCAAATGCCCAAAAAGAAGTTCACAGCCACCTCCACTTCCAACCGACCTGCCCGATGGCCTTCGGCCGGTTGAAGAAGACATTCCCAAAATGAAAGAGTGGCTCCTTAAGTACTATGCATCAACAGCATTTAATACTTGTGCACAACAGCCACTACCGATGATGTCAGGTCCGCCCCTTAGGCTGCACATAGATCCTGACGCAAAACCTGTTGCAGTACATAAACCTGCAAGTATACCTGTGCATTGGCAAGAAAAGGTCAAGTCAGACCTCGAACGTGACTGCAAACTGGGTGTCCTTGAGAAGGTCAGTCCCAATACACCTGTGAGTTGGTGCTCCAGGATGGTAGTGACAGCCAAGGCAGACGGATCCCCAAGGCGCACTGTAGACCTCCAGCCATTGAACCGCAGTTCGGTAAGGCAAACCCACCATACCCAGTCCCCTTTCCATCTTGCCGAACAGGTACCCCAAAGAACCTGGAAAACCGTCACAGACGCCTGGAACGGGTACCATTCTGTGCCACTCTGCGCAGAGGATAGACACTACCCAACATTTATCACCCAATGGGGGCGATACCGTTACCGGGTCTCACCACAAGGTTTCTTA
>JAAELC010000114.1 GCA_024227135.1 Gammaproteobacteria bacterium | reverse complement strand
CTTCCGCAACAGATTGCCTGTGCGGGGTGAGTAGTTACTAGCGACTTTACAATATATGATCTGCTCAAGACCCTACACTAGTGATCTTTGCTGGAAACAGACTTTTGCTGAATTTTGTGGTGGCAGTAACAGAATTATTACCCAGATCCTTGCAGCTATCGCAGTTCAAATGCCATGGCATAACTCACTGGGAAAGGACATTCCAGGTTAGCCGGGAGTGGTTGGAAGGGTTGAGCCAGTTCAATGGCCTTGGCTGCAGAGCGTTTTAAGAGTTTGTGGCCCTGGCGGATGTTAAATGTACTGATGGACCCGTCACAGTCTATCTTGAAGGAAATCCTTACCGAGCCTTCGATGGCACGCCTCCGGGCAGCCTTGGGATAAGACTTACGTTTCTCGATACTCGCCAGTATAGTGGCCAGATATTGTGCTCTAAGCTCTGTCGTGCTGGCAGTTTTTTCTGGTAGTTGCTCCTGCCTCTGCTGTGGTGTAATTGGTGGAGATTCAGGCTTGGGCTCAGGTTTGGGTTTGGGCTCAGGTTTAGGCTTAGGTTTAGGCTTAGGTTTAGGCTCAGGTTTAGGCTTAGGTTTAGGCTCAGGTTTAGGCTCAGGTTTAGGCTCAGGTTTGGGCTCAGGCTCAGGCTCAGGCTCAGGCTCAGGCTCAGGCTCAGGCTCAGGCTCAGGCTCAGGCTCAGGCTCAGGCTCAGGCTCAGGCTCAGGCTCAGGTGGGAGGGGCTGTTGGAACGCCAGACGAACAGAGGTCATTGCTGTCATCTCATTCTCTAGAGGGGAGGCTGTGAGTTCACGTTTTGAAAGGGTAACAAACAGCAGTCCATGGATCATCATGGACAGTGTGATGGCCACAATCCACCAATCCGCCTTACCGCATTTCATGGTTGTCGAGTGAGTATGTCGAGGGCTTCGGCCCCGGCAGAACGCGCGGCATCAATCACTGATACAGCCAGGCCCAACCGGACTTCATGGTCCCCTCGAAGGCGAACGAACCTGGTTTCTGGTGCATGCAGGGCTCCTCTGAGGGTCTGTTCGAGATGTTCAAGGTCAATGGTTCTCCCATCGATCAGAAGTTCTCCATCTGGGTTGACGATGACTTCGACAAACTCCTTGCCAGTGGCCTCGTTTCCACTTTTAGCGGCAGGCAGATCGATGTCGATTGCTTCATCCTCAATGAAATGGGAGGTCAGCATGAAGAAGACCAATAGCAGGAAAACGATATCGATCAGTGGTGTCAGGTTGAGTATGGAACCGGCCCGACGCCGCCGTTCAAAGCCCATCGGTAGCCTTCTCCCACTGCCAGGATTGCTCTTCAGGTTCCTTCCCCAGGAAATTTTTAGATCGACGTTCCAGCAATAGCGCGCTGAAGTGCTGCATGGATTGCCCTCGTCGCTCCACAGCACCTTCCAGAAAGTGGAGTAGAATGACCAACGGGATGGCAACAGCCAAGCCTACACCGGTGGTAATCATCGCTTCCCAGATTCCGCCGGCCAGGGCTTGCGCGTCCACCTTACCCCCCGCCTCCTCAATGACCATGAAAGCTTTGATCATGCCGGTAATGGTGCCCAGCAGGCCGAGAAGTGGGGCGGTATTCCCCAGGATGCCCAGTGTGGGCAGTCCGAACTCCATGCGTTGCTGTTCTTCGGCACAAACTCTGGCCCCGACGCTCTGAAGATCCGTCACCCCCTGTCGGTCGGCTTCAACCATGGCCTGTATGACATGGGCCTCGGGACCTCTCAGCCCGGAGACTCGCTCTTCAGCATCGGGCTGGTCAAGCAGATGATTGAGTTGCCGGGCAAAGTTTCCGGGAAGTCGTCTAAATCTCAGAAACAGAAAATAACGCTCCAGCACGATTGCCAGGCCGATAGATGAATAGCCAGCGAGCACCCAGATCACCGGGCCACCCTTGTCCAGGAGTTCGATGATATTCATGGTGTGATCCATCCCAGCGCGGTTCCTGTTCCAAGTAGCAGCAGTAATCCGACACTGGCGTTTTCCAGGGTGCGGCGCCATTGGCTCAGGTGTTCCCGGACCTGGCTGCCAAAATGGGCGACCCCCAGGGCGAAGACCAAGGAGGGAATTATGACCGCGCCCAGGCCGAATCCGACCCCCAGGGAAAACCCGGCCACAGCGCTGGCAGTGGTGGCTGCTGCTAATATAACCGTGGTCAGAGGCGCACAGGGATTGAGTGCCATGCCAGCACCCATCAAGAAAAGGCCACCGGGCAGAATAGCTTTGTTGGGAGTGGATCTGGCAGGTAGCCCAACCTCTTTGGTCTTCTGGTTTTTCCTCGGTACGCAGGTCGCTGGTGACAAACGTTGTCTCCAGTGGATAGAGAGCGCTACCAGGATGGTAGCTCCTCCCAGCAACCAGTGAACCCAGGGACCGGTAGCCCATTGTTGAACCAACACACCTGCTGCACCGGCAGCGGATCCAAGCAGGGCATATCCTGTCAATCTGCCTAGCGAGAAGGGGAGCAAGGTACGCCATGAGCCACGAACACCTTCGCTGCTGGTCATGAATACTGGCCCCAGGTAGGGCAGGCAGGCGATGTTACAAGGGCCTGCACCGAAGCTCAAACCTAGTAACAGTGCTGCACTGAAACTGAGTGTGATGGAGTCTAGAGGGGTCATGACTGTTTACCCCCTGGTCCATCTGCAGTGTTTTTCAGCAATGCGTAGAGGTTGTCTCCTTCCCAGGTGCGTTGGTCTTTTTTCCGCTGCTTGAAGTAAGCCGGGTCAGCAGAAAAAACGGGGATCGTGGCGTATTTCAGCTGCAACACATCCTTGTCCGGGCAGAACTCCACGCAACGGCCACAGAGGGTACAATCCTCAAAAGTGACGTCCCGCTTCTGCATTTCGGTATGGATTTCACTGATATCCATTGGGCAGGCCTTGGCACAGAGGCCACATTTTTCACAGCGGGGTCTGGCGTTTTTTACCAGGCGCAGCAATCCCAGCTTGCGAAAGACCGCGTGCAAAGCCAGCATCGGACAGATGCGACAGAAGGGCTGGCGTACCGTCAGGGCCAGTACGATTATCAGGCCAAACAGGAAATCTGCGATCAACGACAGTGTCAGGGTGGTACCGTTGGCATGATCCAGATTGAGCTGGCTGGCGTCCCCCGTAGCCAGAGTAGTGAGGATGCGACTGGGACAGATTCTGCAGAACGGATCCCCCAGGTCGTGATTGACCCAGCCGATACCAGCCATCAGTGGAAAACCGAATACCAGCAGTAGCAGGATCAACCACTTGATCGGTCGTATTCGCTGCACCAGTCCCTGCCCAAGAGATTCCCGCCGCTGCAGTCCCAGCTTTTGACCCAGATTGTGCAGCAGTTCCTGAAAAGTCCCCAACGGACAGAGCCAGCCGCAGAACGCCTTATTGAGAAAGACGAACAGTATCAGGAACGTGCCCAGGGTAATCAGGCTGGGCATCAGTCCCATCATCAAATTGCCACCGCTGGCAATCACCTCTCCCAGTCGGTGGTTCATCTGATGCTGCAAAGGAATCAAGGTACAGAGGTCAGATCCCTGTTTATCATAGGCGCAGCTCAGGGCGGGTAGGGAACCGGTAACCTTGTCCGCCAGGTAATAGCCGGTCAGGGTGCCGCCATACACGAAAAAAGCAAAGGCAGCGATCTGTACCAGTTTACGGATGAACGAGAGATTATAAACAGGGTTCATCTCAACGTCCTCTTGGTTTCGGTACGTTTGATACGGCCCAGGAAAACCCCTGCCAGCATTCCAAGTCCGGTGACGGCCGTACCCAGTCCAAATGATTGCCAGTGACTGGGATTGACCCGATACTCAGAGCCGAGTCGGGTTCGAAACGTAACGCCGTCTTCTATCATTTCAGCGTGGATGACCAGTTCAGCTCTACGCTGGTCACGCACTCCTTCCTTGACATCGGGGAAGTCGTCGGGAATGGTTAAACTGATCTTTCCCGCACTGTCGCTGACAGCGTCTACGCTGCTCCCCTGGCTGGTCTCAAGAGTAACCGGAATGCCGGCCGCCGGTGTTCCCTTGAATCGCAGGACAAAGTTCCAGGTTTCGCCGGATTGGTAGTGCTGATGCTCCCGTGGAACAGGATCAGGAATGATTTCGAAGGTGCTTTTTCTGGACGCTGTCAATTCGCTGGTACTGTGACCACTGGGTTTTCCATGCATATACTCGTAGCGGATGTATGACTCCTTCAAAAGTCCTCTGTCTTTCTCTACAACCACTGCGTGGTAGTTATCGACACCTGTACGGGGCAGGGTGATGCTATCATGTTTTATTGTCAGGGGCTGGATACTCAGGTCCGGTTTCCACAGTTGTGCAACAGCACCTTCGCTGTCGGTCAGTACGATGTTCTTTGCTCCTCGGCGGTGCTGTGAATGCTGCCCGTTGATCTGCTGAGTTTCTACTGCTGGTTCTGCTTTAGTCTGGGCAGATGCACCCGGCGTTGCTATCAGGATGCTGATTACGAGAAAGAGGCTTCCAATATTAGTTTTGTTGCTCATCGGATGATTCCCTTAGAAGGAAAAGCCATAGTTCAGCATGGCAGCCCGTGGGGTCGCAGCGGAGTAGTAGGTCTTTCCTCGGGAATCCTTCTTCACCTCTGTGGCGTAGCGTTTATCAAACAGGTTATCGACGTTAAGACTGATAGAGTGCGGGCCTTTGCTGTAACCTAATGCCAAGCTGGTAACGAAGTCATAGCCACTGTATTTTTCCGTATTAGCCGTATCCATGTAGTAGGAACCCCAAGAGGCGGTTTGAACTCTTGCCTTGAAACCGTTTGGATGCCGGTAGTCTGCAAACAGGCTGTACTGATGTTTTGGAACGTAGGGCATCCGGTTTCCAGAGTGGTCAACCAATCTTCCATTGACAACTTCGGTGAAATCTTTATAGATGTAGTCACTGTAAGCATAGCTGCCACCCATGCGCAGCCCAGTCGTCACTTCGTAATCACCGGCGAATTCAAAGCCCTTCTTGCTGGTTCGTCCAGCATTCTGGAATGTGGTGTGGCTATCCAGAAGAATGGGAACGATTTCATCATCAACATTGGTGTAGTAGACTGAAGAGTCGTAGGACCAGAGGCCGCTGCGCCCCTTCAGACCGATCTCAAAATTTGTGGCTGTCGATGCATCCAGATTGGGATTCTCTTTGATCTCGTTTTCCGATGGAACCTGGTCGGAACTGGCAATGGTGCCAAACAGATTCAATGAGGGAAAGAGGGAATAGCTGACACCTATCTGGGGTGAGATAAGGTTGAAAGTCTTGTCGATTTTGTATTGGCCGATACCCGTGACGTACTTACCACGGGCATAGTCGTATTTGGTGATTTGGTTACCATCGATGTCAAACCGGGAGTGATCGTAACGGAAGCTCAGGTCTACCAGCCACCGGTGTGCAGGAGTTATGGATTCCTGGAAATAGATACCATACAGGGAGTTGGTTGCCTGCTGGGTTTCCATGAGTTTACCCTTTGCATCTGACAACGTGGCAATGATTCTCCCGGCCTGGGGGCCGAAGGGGATAGTAGCCACATCCCGGTACTCGTACTCTCTTGCATCGTCGGTATCTTCCACCCTTGCCGTTACACCGGCGACCAGTGTGCTTTCACCGATCAGTTGATGTTTGTAGATGAATTCAAGGTCCGTGCCGAATACATCAGTTCCGTCATTGTCATTGATCTTACCGGTGACCGGGTGGAAGTGGGACCAGTGGTTGTAGTAAATTCGAGGCTTAAACAGCAGGTTTCCCCACTCCTTTTCCAGTCTGGAATTGAAGAACAGGATATCGGAATATCGGCCAGAGTGCTTCCAGGCATCCTGGGTATCTGTTTGCTTGCCTGTGTTCTGAAATTCTTCGTACTGTTCTCTGCTCATCGATCCGGGCAGTTGCAGATTGGCTTTCGAATAGCTCAGTTCCGACTCCAGGGTGGTCCCGTCTTCCAGCATCCATCCGTGTTTCAATCCGAGTTGATCGGTGTCGAATTCGTTCCAGCGGCGCCAGCCGTTCTCCAGTTCCCGGTGGGATGCGGTGACGGCAACTGCATTTTCATCATTGATGTCACCGGATACTCTCAGGTTCAGATTGAGCGCACCCTGGTTACCGAAACCCAGTTTGATACGATCGCTGCTCGAATCAAAAACCGATTTGGAAATTATTTGAACCGTACCACCTGCTGATCCGGCACCATAGAGCGAACCAGGGCCTTTGGTGATCTCGATACGTTCCACATCCTGAGTATCGAAGTAGTCAAAACGAGAAAAGCTGTCTGGATCGGTCATGGGCACACCGTCGCGCAGCACCATGATTTCCCGTACACCGTAGTTGGCTTTCTGACCCGCACCGCGAATGATCAGACGAACATCATAGCCGCCATTCTTTGAATCGATCAAAACACCGGGAACACCCTGGATGGCATCTTTGATGTTCATCATCTTGGCACCTTCAATCTGGCTGCTGTCGATGACGCTGATGGCCTTGGGAACGTCTTGGGTGACGCGCTCGACGCGTGTAGCGGTTACGCTGATGGTATCAATTTCAGGGTCCCCGGTTTCATTGACCTCTACACCTTGTTCGGCAAATACGACACTGTGTCCTGCCATTAGAATCAGAGCACCTGCTGACAGGGAAAACCCCCGGTATAGCTTCAAATCGTTGTTATTCATGATTGACCGCCTCTCTCCGAATAGTTGTAGTTTGCGTGCAAGGAGGTTCAGTGGAGCAGGGTGTTGATAATAGTTGGATGAGCTACGACCCGCCGCTGAAAGAGGGGCGAATAGTACTGAAAATAATTCGTATAAAAATTGATGGAAATCAATTATTATCAGTGCTAACAATGAGTTATGTCATTTGACATAGTTACTGCGTGATATCACCTGATTGTTTTCCTGGGCTGAGCTGCTCAGTTGGTACTCGATCACACTTTTGCGCGTTTTCCTTGATAACTGAGGGGCGGGGAGCATACCGTTGCTGTTGTTCTGGCGCTTTCTGGAGAGAGTCTTGATATGAGTGAGTCTCCTGGCGACAAGAACTTGAGAGTATTTGACAGGGTAAAGCGTGTCTGTAGCCGGTTAACTATCCTGTGGAGGTCGAACCAGTTATAAGTGGGTTCAATCGCTTACTGGATCACAAGAATGTACCGTTCGATCGGCAAAGGAATCAGGTGGGTCATCTAGCACGCGACCTAGGAGCCTGTCCGAGAATAGGGGCCGTAGCGAGGGAAAGCCATTTTGAGTCAGATTTTTCGATTAAATAAGGCGAATATTGGCCATATTTAACGAATTTAATCGGGAAATCCGGCCAATATGGCTTTTTCCGCAGTAGGTTCTCTATTCTCGGACAGGCTCCTAGTTAGGCGATCAGTTCACCAGGTGGGAATGGTTAATCCGGGGGGCATGGATATACAATATCCTGAATACCATTAGGTAGTTATCGAGCCAGATGTGGTTACCCAGGAAAACCACGCTGCCGGTACAGTGAAACTTGGCGGGTCAGGCCCAATGCATATACTGTTGGTGGAAGACGATGAACAGATCGGCGAAGGTGTTCGTACCGGGCTCGCCCTGGCAAGTCATGCAGTGGACTGGGTAAACGACGCCCGGTCTGCCCGGGCAGCGGTAGCAGCAAAATCCTATGAAATGGTCGTGCTGGATATAGGTCTGCCGGACGAGTGCGGTTTGGATTGGCTGAAGGATCTGCGTACCCAGGGTATTGAACTCCCGGTACTGATACTGACTGCCCGTGATGCCCTTGCCGATAAGATCGAGGGACTGGACAGTGGTGCCGATGACTATCTGGTGAAACCTTTTGAACTGGACGAGCTGTATGCCCGCCTTCGTGTCATCGAAAGGCGACTCTATCATCACGCCGACCCGGAAATGCGGCACCAGGGCATACTCCTGGATCCGGCCGGACAAACCGTCACCCAGGATGGTAACCCGGTACCGCTCTCAAGACGTGAGTTCTCGGTGCTCAAACTGCTTCTGGGTAAAAGAGGACGGGTTATCTCCCGGAGGCAGATCGAGGAGCAATTGTACGAATGGGGCAGTGAAGTGGAGAGTAATGCCGTCGAGGTTCACGTGCATCACCTGCGCAGAAAACTGGGTACCAGTCTCATCCGCACGGTTCGCGGCGTGGGCTATGTGATTGAGAAGTAAGTATGAGAATTTCGCTGCACCAGCGCCTGCTTGTCTATCTGTTGTCGGCCACGTTGCTGGGATGGATTGTCGTGGCAGTCATAAGCGTCACCAAGACACGTATCGAAATTGAGGAGCTTTTTGACGCAAAACTGGCCCAGTCATCCTGGGTGCTGTGGTCTCTGGTCAGTCATGAGTTGAGCGAGGAGGCCGCAACGGGAAATGCAGGGTATTTAGCGGGCAATACCAGGCATATGGCAGAACTGGAGTCCCATTTCATGGTACACAAGTATGACTCCCCCATTGCGTTTCAGATCTGGATTCGAGAGGGTGCCTTGCAGTTCAATTCCGTGAATGCACCGCTACGGGCTTTCTCCGATCAGATCAATGGCTTCTCAAACACCACGATGGACGGTGTTGACTGGCGGGTATTCAGCCACTACGACGAAGCGAGTGGCATCGTCGTTCGTGTCGCAGAACATCGGCGTGTGCGCCGGGATCTGGTAAACCAGATTGCCTGGCAGTTCATATTGCCGCTGATCGGGGGGTTACCCCTCTTCGCGTTCATTATATGGAAGTGTGTCGACTACGGAATCCATCCGCTTGGTGTGGTAATGAACGCCGTTACCGCTCGGGCGCCATCACACCTGACCCGGATCGAATTGGAAGATGTACCGGATGAAGTGGCACCCCTGATCACCTCTTTGAATGGTTTGTTTGAACGAATCGAGGAAATGCTTGAGGGTGAGCGACGATTTACCAACGACGCGGCCCATGAGCTCCGTTCGCCATTGACGGTGCTCATGACTCAGGCACAGATAGCGATACGAGCAGTGAAGGTCGAAGACAGGCAGCGGGCGCTGGTACAACTAGACCAGGGGGTCACGCGCGCTATTCATCTGATCGAACAGATGCTGACGCTTGCGCGGATAGACCCTGAAGCCACGACTTTGGAGTTCATTGAGTTAATGCTGGGTCCATTGGTTCAGGAGGTGACGTCCGAGAAAGCGGGAGATGCACTGGGCAAGCAGATAGACATCAGCCTGGAGGACTCGGAGACCGCAAGTATCCTCGGCAATCCACAAACCTTGCAGATTCTGACCCGTAATATTATCGATAACGCCATTCGGTACACACCGGAGGGAGGCTGTGTGTCGATCCGGACGGAAGACCGGGATGACGGAACAGTAGCTCTGATCGTGGCCGACAGTGGACCCGGAATTCCAGAGCAGGAAAGAGCCGCGGTCTTTCGACGATTTTATCGGCGCGGTGGCAATCGAGTGCCTGGAAGCGGGCTGGGTCTTTCCATTGTCAAACGTATTGCTGATTTGCATTCAGCTTCTATCAGCCTCGAATCATCCTCCGCGGGAGGAATAGAAATAACGGTGTGCTTTCACCTCTAGTGACTCTCAGGTCATCTGCCGGTTGTGGGTGAGTACCACCCGGAACAGGTTCTGCAAAGGGGTTACTTATCGACTTCTGGAACAGGATTTCTGGCTTCTCACCCTTCGGACCGTCACAAAAATTTATTTCAGACAGTTCTTTCTGCGTGGTAGAAAAGCTTACAAAGAACGACCACGCACCCTTGTCACTGCTTAGACTTCGAACCATCCCGGCGTGCTATCGCTGCTGTCCCTGCTGTCCCTGGGCACCGGTCTTGGGTGTTCTGTCCAGGGGCCACTCACTGCCGTGCAGTTTGTCCCGAGTCGTTTTAGCTGCTCACCCGGCACTATCATCGGTAAATAACAGGTTTCGATCTGCAGAGAATGATACGCAATACTTTGAAACATCTAGTTGTCAATCCCGTAGGATAATGAGGTGAGCAACACGAACCGCATCGAATGATTCACGACAGATGCGGTTAGCTAAAAAAGCAGCTCATCACATCCTGCGAATCAGACAAATCGGATGGTAAGGAGTGAGCGGTTACGCGTCGTTTCCGAATATTCACGAGTTTCCTCGTTCTCTACCGGTGGCGATGCAGATTAAGGGCCGCGGAAAAAATGAATCATCCCATCCTGCTGGTCTCTCACCTCAGCTATCACTATCGGCATCCTGCCTCGCGTGAATCTAGTCCATCCATGTACGTCGTCTGCGTTGCAGATTCAGTTGCATAATCTATGATACGCGCTTTCATCTGTGCCTTGAATCCGAGCTGATACCCTGCGCATTATGGGACGATACATAATTTCCGAGGCCCTAAACCACTGTGATTGAGGCT
>JAAELC010000113.1 GCA_024227135.1 Gammaproteobacteria bacterium | reverse complement strand
GTCCATCCATGGACGTCGTCTGCGTTGCAGATTCAGTTACATAATCAATGATATGCGCTTTCATCTGTGCCTTGAATCTGAGCTGATACCCTGCGCATTATGGGACGAGATATAATTTCCGAGGCCCTTACTTCACATCTCTTTGACTCATAACAATGCTACCAACTTGTTACCTGGAGTAAACTCATAAGATTGAAGGCTTGGTTATCAGTCGTGAACAGGACAATGGGTTCGATCCCCGAACATCACCGGAACTTCAGCCAACACCGGGATCTGTCTGACCCAGCCGGGATATGACCGGGGGTTGCTTCTGCTCCGCACTGACAAAACTCCAGACCCGACATTACCGTGTTTTCTTTCAATAGGGTCATGTAAACGACTGAAAATCCAAACTATCCACATTGGGTTCCCGAGACCCTGAATAAGGTCTGACAAGCGTCTCCGCCATGAGTAAACGTAAAAAAACTAAAAATTCCTCCAGTAAAATCGAAGCACTGGAACAGGAAATCAAAGCGCTCAGGAAAGACCGGAGCAAGGCGGTCAAACGCTACCGCCGCGAAATGGAATTGCGGCCATACGAGGCAGAATTGATCAAGCTTCAGGAGCACCTGGAAAAAATCAACCGCTCCATGATCATACTGTTCGAGGGAAGGGATGCGGCAGGTAAAGGGGGTGCCATCCAACGAATCACCTTTTACATGAATCCCAGGCACTATCGGGTGGTTGCGCTGGGAAAACCGACGGATGTTCAGCGATCCCAGTGGTTTCTGCAAAAGTATATTTCCCGGTTACCCAGCGGTGGGGAAATCGTACTTTTCGACAGAAGCTGGTACAACCGGGCCATGGTGGAGCCTGTATTCGATTTTTGTACACCAGAGGAGCACGAGAATTTTATGATGGGCGTCAAAGGGTTCGAACGGGACCTGGTGCGGCAGGGCACCCTCCTTATCAAGTTTTATTTCAGCGTGAGTAAGGACGTTCAGGCCAAACGTTTTGACATACGCAGGACCAACCCCCTGAAACAGTGGAAACTCAGCGAAGTGGATCTGCAGGTTCAGGAACGGTGGGATGAGTTTTCCCGGGTCAAATACGAAATGCTGAAACGCACCCACACCCAGGAAACCCCCTGGACTATCATTCGCGCGGATAATAAGCACCGGGCCAGACTGAATGCCATGAAGTTCATTCTCGGTGCCCTGGAGTACAGTAGAAAGGGCTCACATCTGGATTACACTCCAGACCCGGACATTGTGGTGTCAGGAGCTGCAGAACTGGAAAAAATGAACGCAGACCTGCTGAGCATGGGTAGATTTATTGAGTAGCACGAAGTAACCACTTTGCTATCAGTCCCCTGGGCTCATCCTCGCCAAGATGCAGATAATGAAGGGTGTAGGAATTGTTGAGATTGGTGGTGAAGTGACGATGAGCGGCCTCGGTACCGCAAAAAAGGATCTCGTCATCGGCCAGCAGTTCTATCTCCTCCCCGGGAAGCATGATCAGAATTTCGGCCCTCTTGAGCACCAGAGGCAGAACTGACAGCTTTCTACTCCGATCCGTTGGGCACCCCATGGCGTTGCCAAGTGTGGGACGCATTCCCCTGGATCGGAGCCAGGAAACGGCGCAGGTAGCCCCGCCCAACCGTTCAGTCCATAAGTGATGGCGTTCGCCGTTGGAAATCATCCGGGTCTTGTCCACGGTTTCCCGAACCCGGTGTTGACCTTCGTAACGCAGATATTCACGCAGGTTGAGCATCAGAGGAGCCGTCAGCATGAGCAGAATTCGTCGTGCGGTAATCAGGCTGGGCTGCATGATCAGGTTGGCATCAGCACCGGTAAACGCCAGTTCGTTTTCATGACGATTCTGACGAACCACCAGAAACGCATCGGGATTCAGGCGCCGCGCAGCCAACAGAATTCCCAGATTGCCTTCATCGCTATCGGTACCCGCCACCACCCCGGCCGAGTCGGAAATGCCCGCTGCCTTGAGGGTACTGATACCCGCTCTGCCCACTACCAGAGGCAGGTCGGGATCGGCTGGCTGGTTGTCGGGATCGACGATCATCGTGGGAATCTTTCGTTCTGCGAAACGCTCATAAAGTGCGCTCCCCATTCGACCGTACCCGCAAAGGATCCACTTCCCGTGGGGAGGGCAAACCGGCTGTTCCAGGTAAATGTCAGGGACGCCGACCAGCCACTCTTCCCAGGTATACAACATAGGCATCCTGATTGCCGTACGTAACTGGCGGGAAAATATCTCGTAGGGATCCACGATACCGACACCGCCCAGAGTCTCCAGGTGTTCCCGGTTATGCTGATTGGTGGATCGGCAGATAATCTGCACCGATGGATTGAGGGACCGGGCCATCACGGCGATCTTCAGGTTGGTGTCCTCACTTGAAGTCAGGGCCACCAGCGCAGCGCAGTTGGATCGTTTGACACCGGCCTCCAACAGGTGCTTCGGTACGCTGGAATCTGCACACAACCCTGCCATCTTTACCCGGTAGTCGCGCATATTCAGTGCTTTGATCCGCTCTGTATCGCTGTCAATGACCACGGCAGCACAATAGTTTTCACTGAGCCCCCGTGCCAGCAGGCTACCCGTATCCCCAAACCCGCATATGATAAAAAAGGACTCGGAAATACTTTGGACCCGCCTGGCAAAACGCCTTTCGGCGATGGCGGTGAGTAGTTCAGGGTGCTGTGCAAGCTTGATCATGGAGCCGATGGCGTAGAGCCAGGCAATGACTCCGAAATAAAGGCATATAGTGGCCCAGAGTCGCTGCGCCTCGCTGAAAGGTACTGGGATTTCGCCGAATCCGGTGGTGGTGGCGGTATAGGTGAAGAAGTAAAACGCGTGGAACAGGTTCATGTTCGTGGTGCCGGTCTCGGTGACCTGGCCGGGCATCAGGGCCATACCGGATATACCGACGGTGTAGGTGGCAAGCAGCACCAGAATGGGTGCCCGCATAAACCTCAGTACGATGGACGAGACCCGGTCGAGATCTGAAATAGCGGCCACGATTGATCCCAGCTGACGGTCAGCGCCTGGACATGAGTGTATCGGTTACCAGCATCAACACCGAAACGACGTTGGCCACCAGTGCGCCGCTTGCCAGTGAAATAATAGTCACCATCCTGTCCTGGCTCGGTGGCAGGTCCATGCCACCCTCTCCGACGGCCCAATAGGTGATAGCCAGAATGAGCTGGAGGTTGGCCACCAGACTGGTGGAGAGAAAAATTGCCCCTATCTGGGAGCGGTCACCTATTTTCAACCCCGTGGTGAAAAGACTGACGAGGAGGGCGGCGAACAGCATCCACAGGCTGTGATGCCCGGAGTTGGCAATCTCACCCACTACGAACGCCACATTGAGGGTCAGTGCCAGTACGATAAAAAAGCCGAATATGACCTTTTCCAGATTCATGGTAATTGTTCGAAGCTCCCGGAAGTGGGTTGGTTACTGCGGTAGTCCAGTGATTTCAATAGGGTCATCGTCTGTTTTCCCCTCTCAGTCTGCTCAAGAATAGGAGAATCCGGAGCTGATTGCCAGCTAGTGAACTGCTGGAAATTATGGGGAATGATCAGCTACATCGTTCAGTGGGTTATCCCCCCTGTAATTTGAGTTTATCTGCCTCGAAAGTGATGAGGAAGGAAAGAGACCCCGGACCGTATCTACTCACGCCCCATGGGGGGGGTAGTCTCTGGGGGGTGAGTAGTTACAATGTCCAATCTACTGGCCCGGCTACCCTCTTGCGGAAAGGGTTACTAGCAATCCACAAAGTTGACCGCAAGGCCACCCCGAGCTGTTTCCTTGTACTTGGTTTTCATGTCACGGCCGGTCTCGCGCATGGTGCGAATCACTTTGTCCAGGGATATGTAGTGGGTACCATCACCGAACATCGCCATCCTCGAGGCATTGATCGCTTTGACCGCACCCATGGCGTTGCGTTCGATGCAGGGTACCTGCACCAGTCCCCCCACGGGATCACAAGTCAGACCCAGGTTGTGCTCCATCCCGATTTCTGCGGCATTCTCCACCTGGGAAGGCGTCCCTCCCAGGGCTTCGGTCAATCCTCCGGCAGCCATGGAGCAGGCTGCGCCCACCTCACCCTGGCAGCCCACCTCCGCACCTGAAATCGAGGCATTGATTTTATACAGTATGCCGATGGCGCCCGCAGCGAGCAGAAACCGGATTACCCCGTCATCATCGGCCCCTCTGCAAAAGTTCTGATAATAGTGGAGAACCGCCGGAATGACTCCCGCAGCACCATTGGTCGGAGCGGTCACAATCCGCCCTCCCGCTGCATTTTCCTCATTGACAGCCAGCGCATAGAGATTGGTCCAATCCACGGCAGCCATTGCCACCCCCTGATTCCCCTCTTCGGAGCGCAATCTTCGATACATCCCCGCGGCACGACGCTTGACCTTCATGCCTCCGGGAAGAATACCCTCCCGATGGCAACCACGATCCACACACGCTCGCATCACTTTCCAGATTTCCAGCAGTTCGGCGCGTACAGTTTCCTCACTCGACAGGCTCTTTTCATTTTCGAGCATCAGCGTGCTGATACAGAGCCCGGAGGCATTACAAAGAGACAGCAATTCTTTGCCTGTAGTGAACGGGTAAGGCATCGGCAGAGGGGTTGCCGCAGCTATCTGATCGTCCGCTGCCGCTTCCTCGACGATGAATCCTCCACCCACTGAAAAAAAGACCTGTTCCTGGAGCGGGGTTCCATCCGATGCCAATGCGGTGAATCGCATACCGTTGGGGTGGTAAGGCAGCACCTGACGTTTGTAGAGAATCAGATGATCCTTTTCCCGGAAGGGAACGGAATGAATGCCCAGCAGAGCAAGGGTTCCATTCTCACGGATCCCAGCGACGCGTGACTCCACTGAATCCACATCGACCGTATCCGGTTCCTCTCCTTCCAGACCCAGCAGCACGGCTTTGTCGCTTCCGTGCCCTTTTCCGGTTGCACCCAGAGACCCGTAGAGTTCAGATTTCAACGACGCGGTTCTGTTAAGTATGCCCAGCTTCTGGAGTCGCTTTATAAATGTTCGTGCTGCCCGCATGGGGCCAACCGTGTGGGAACTGGAAGGCCCGATACCAATCTTGAAGAGATCAAAAATACTAATAGGCATGGAAGCGATTACCCATATTGAAAAAGAGGTGATGTCAGCCTGGGGCATTTAGTGGAATAATAGTACGAGACTCAGCTTTGTCACTAGTAGTTAACCATGTCCCTATCTTCTGAGCTGCAGCCAGCTGTCAGTCACAGCGACCCGATAGCACCGGTTATATTCGGTGTCACGCTGATTCTAGTCGCGGCACTCATTGGCCGCTACACCGCGCGGCATCTCAATCAGCCCTCCGTACTGGGGGAACTGCTGATGGGTGTCGTGCTGGGGAATCTGCTCTATGTCTTCCACTACGATCTGATGGTCGTTCTCCGGGAAGGCACCGCAGTCATGGATATTGCCCGGCACGCCCTGGCAGGGATCAGCCTGACTGAAGCCGCCAATGTTGTGTTGGGTGATCATTATGGACCCATTTTCCTGGAAGTACTCCAGGGACCCCGTGGCGGTGAATACCTGCAGGTTGCCCAGGCCGTCGATATCTTCTCCCGGTACGGTGTCATTTTCCTGCTCTTTCATGTGGGACTGGATACCTGTATCGAAGAACTGCGGGCGGTTGGGGCCAACTCACTGAAAGTCGCAACAATCGGTGTTGTAGCCCCCTTTGCTCTGGGGTTTCTGCTGGCCTGGTGGCTGATTCCGGATGGGGGGCACGCAGAGCATATGTTTCTGGGAGCCACGTTGTGTGCCACCAGCATTGGTATCACGGCCCGCGTTCTCGAAGATCTGGGGCAATCGTTTTCCAAAGAGTCCCATATCATTGTCGGTGCTGCGGTTATGGATGACGTATTGGGGTTGGTCATTCTTGCGATCGCCACCGGTGTGGTGGTTACAGGCAGCGTCGAGTTCTCGGAGATCACCCGAACCATCACACTGGCCTTCTTTTTCATTTTCAGCGTCATTCTGATGGGACCCACTATCATCAGATGGCTGATCCGGCTGCTGCGCAAGCTGGATGTTATGGAAGCCAAGCTTTTTATATCGTTCATTTTCGTTATGACCGTCGCATGGATTGCCAACACCGTCGGGCTGGCAACCATCGTGGGAGCCTTTGCTGCCGGTCTGCTGCTTCAGGACAACCAATTTAATGCATGGGGTGACCACCGGCATCACAAATATTCCATCAAGGAGCTGTTCGCTCCCCTGGAAGCGATTCTGGTTCCTGTGTTTTTCGTTCTCATGGGTATCCAGGTCAAACTTGAAACCTTCCTGAATTGGGAGGTGGTCATACTCGCCCTCGGTTTGATCGTCATTGGTATCGGCGGAAAGGTAGTCGCCGGACTGGGGGTCGATAAGGGGTACAACCGCCTCGCGGTTGGTATTGGGATGATGCCGAGGGGAGAGGTGGGGCTTGTTTTTGCTTCTATCGGGAAAAGCCTGGGTGTCATGGATACGGCAATGTTTTCCGCGGTCGTACTCATGGTCATCGTGACCACGCTGCTGACACCGCCGGTTCTGAAAATAGTCATGGGCCAGGGAGATCCAGAGGCCATACCGGGACCACGCCGCAGCCGCCCTTGCAAATAACTGGATACCGGGACCATAAACAGGGTTTTTTCCGTTACATCCCCGGAGAATCCGGTAGCAAGTGTGACAAGGAGCACCAGCCGTTAAAAAAAAGGCTGTAAAAGTTAATTCCAATCTCTTATGCTTTGCCGGCCCAATCAGAGCAGGGGAACGCTTGAGTATGCAACTGTCCGCTTTTCTCGCACCTGTTGCTTCAAGGATATTCAGGTGTCATGGCAGTTAGACAAGTCCTGCAGATGGGAGATCCCCGGTTGCTGGAAACAGCCAGTCCAGTGGCCACTTTGGATACCCCGGAACTGCACGAACTGGTCAAAGATCTCATCGATACGATGGAAGCGCTGGACGGTGCAGGACTGGCGGCGCCCCAGATCGGGGTTGGTTTGCGGGTCGTGGTTTTCGAGCTTGACAACAACCCGAGGTATCCGAATGTTCCACCTGTTCCCCGCACCCTGCTGGTAAATCCGGTCCTGGAACCATTATCTGAAGAAGTCAACGAGGATTGGGAAGGCTGTTTGAGCGTAACAGGCCTCCGGGGTGTAGTGCCACGATATACCCATGTTCGCTACTCCGGCTTTGATCTCGCGGGTAACAGCATAGTAAGGGAGGTGAGTGGTTTTCATGCCCGGGTGGTACAACACGAATGTGATCACCTCGACGGTATCCTCTACCCCCAGCGTATGCTGGACATGAAGCAGTTCGGATTCAGTGACGTACTGGCAGCGACCGGAAACACCGGAGTCATGCCCTGCGACACCTGACACAATGGTAGACTAACTTGAATAAATCGATGGAAAAACTATTCGGAACATAATGAATAAAAAAGGAAATACTCAACGTTCGAGCACCAATATCATAGGTGGTGTTGCTGGACTCATCATCGGTCTTATCCTGGTTTCAGCAGGTGGGCTGATACTGATACATGCAGCCTATATGTCATGGGAGCTTTACCAGAATCCTGAAGCCATCGATGGCTTTGCCAAATCATTGAGTCTGTTTGATGTCAGCCGGTTGGAGGTGGATCTAAATGGCCTTGATCCCCTGAGATTGATAGCCTGGCCGTTTATTGTCCTGGTACTGCTGTTGCAGGGAAAAATTGGACTCTGGGCCATTGAGGGTGGGGCACGTCTGCTCGAAGCCTGCCGACAGAGATAGCCTGGAAGCGGCTCACAAAATCACTGATGCGTGGGCGATACCTCGGGCAGAATCGGCGGTAGAAAAACCCCCTAACCATATGATAATAATAACTATTAGTCTGTCTCTTGTCTCTAGCGTTGAGCGTTACCCAACGTGATGCTGAATCACAACCCCCAGCTTGAAGTTATCTCAATGGATTCACCCCGGGAAACAGTCACCCCGGGGTTGTTTAGGGCCGCGGAAATTAATAAGCATCCAGAAATTGCGCTGTATTTTGGTTCGGGTTCAAGGCGTGGAAAGGGACGCATAGCTTTCCTATGCAACCCTTTTCACAACGCTGAACCCGGGCCAGAAGACGAGCAAGACTGGATACTCTACTTTTTTCGCGGCCCTTACTTCATCGAACGGGGAAGTGCTTACTGCATCCGGGACCTTGGCCAGATTGACACGCAGTGTGCAAAGAGCTGAATCGGTGATTGATCACCCACTCCCCGAAGTACCCCCGATAACGTGCAACTGATGCGTCCCACCTGGTTTGACTGGCTGCTCCTGAGTTGTCTTATCATGCTCTGGGGTACCTCTTTCATGGTGACTGCCGTTGCCGTCGAATCGGTGAGTCCCCTTGGGGTGGTGGCAATCCGGGTTATTCTCGGAGCGGCAGTACTGCTGCCTGTGGTGTTTCTGCGGGGGCACAAACTCCCCGGAGCCCCCATGGCCTGGGCGGGATTCCTGCTGATGGCAGTAGTCGGCAATCTTCTACCCTTTTACCTGATCGCCTGGGGTCAACAAAGGATAGACTCCGGGATTGCCGGCGTGCTCATGGCCATCATGCCCCTGGTCACGATGCTCCTGGCACACTTCTACGTACCGGGAGAACGCCTGAATCTTTACAAGATATCAGGTTTCATTCTTGGCATCACAGGCGTGATACTGCTGCTTGGACCAACGGTGCAGGGGAGTGATAACGAACTACTTCGGGGGCTTGCAGTACTCGCAGCTGCTGCCTGTTATGCGATCAACACGATTCTTGCCAGGCGGCTTCCTGGTTTCAACCCGCTGATCGCCGGGACCGGGGTACTGTTAATGGCAACCTTCGTGGTCGTTCCGCTATGGGTGGGGGAATTGTTCAACCTGGAACGTACCGCTTTTTCCTGGCAATCCATTTTGGCACTGGTCTGGTTAGGTATCGCCCCAACAGGATTGGCCACCATGATTTATTTCGCTGTCATTGAGCGTGCCGGGCCAAGTTTTCTCTCTAACATCAACTACCTGATTCCTGTCGTGGCCTATTTTACGGGCGTGTGGGTATTATCAGAACCCTTGACTACCGGAGCACTCATCGCTCTGACGATAATTCTGGCCGGAATCGCACTCACCCGCTATCGCCCCTAGGAGCCTGTCCGAGAATAGCAAAATCCGTGTTTTC
>JAAELC010000112.1 GCA_024227135.1 Gammaproteobacteria bacterium | reverse complement strand
TTAGGTGAAAGCCTCCCTGGATGTCTGCAAGCAAAGGGATCCAAAGGGTCTCTACGCCAAAGCCGAGCGAGGTGAGATCAAACAGTTTACAGGGGTCGATAGTCCCTATGAGTCTCCACAGTTTCCGGAAGTCACCATCGATGCCGATCACCTGAGCGTAACAGAGGCGGTCAATGTCCTGCTGGCTTACCTGGACCGTTCCGGTGTTTTGAAGTCTGGTTATCAACCCTTGGCAAGTGGTGGTTGGCAGTAGTCATGTAGCTTGATGTAACCCATGACAATGCCACTCCCGTACAGGCGGGAGTGGTGTATAGATACTCATTGATTTCCGCAGCCCTGATGGTCCCGGCACCCAGGCACCATTGGATTTCAGCGAACCTCGGTCTTGTAACTGAATTTGTCGGCGCGACCTTTCGAGGTACGTATCTCGATGATGCGGTTGTCGCTGGTGTAAGTGGTGCGGTTGAGCACCAGTACCGGGGTATCCGGCGCTACCTGGAGAATGCCGGCGGTTCGTTCGTCGGTTCCACCGGCAGTCAGTGTCTCTTCGGCCCGCACCACCGGAATCCCGTACTTCTCCACAATCAGCGCATAGAGCAGATCCGGGATGTGTACTTCATCGTTTTCCAGGCCGGGAACCAGGTCGGCTCGCCAGTAAGAGTATTCGACCATGACCGGTTTTTCATCCACATAGCCGATACGCTCGATGTACAGCAGGTTCGTATCCGGCTGGGCTCCCAGCTTCCTGCACAGCACCGGTGTGCCCTGGGTAATGCGGCGTGCTGTGGTTTCTTTATGGATACGGGTGGGCTGTCCCGCGGCATCACCGTATGTGGTGAACCGGAACAGGCTGTTGTTGAAATCGATACTGGAGACGTAGGTACCTTTGCCCTGGTGGCGGTAAAGACGACGTTCCCATACCAGGTTGTCAATGGCCTTTTTTGCCGTTCCCTGGCTGATGTTGAGTTGCTTTGCGAGCTGGGGTTCCGAAGGGATCAGGTCGCCAGGCACGAGTGCTCCGGAATCGATGAGTCCCCGTAGGTAGTCTTCGGCAACCTGGTAGAGAGGTTTGTTGGGCCTGTTCATCGAGTTTTCCATCACTGGTTGTGATCCACCGAAGCATCGATCTGGTAGACAGGATCTGCGTCGGGCTTCTGATTGTTGCAGTGCAATAGTATAGCTCATATACATGAGCTAACCGAATTTTCCTTGACAGGGGGCAACACAGGGTCTAAAAATAGATTAAGTCATTCATGTCATGTATATGACTTATATAAGTAAATGCGAATCCCACCAACTAAGCAACACTAATTGGGCACACGGAGGACGCGGTGGAATTTATTCAGTACTTTTCTGAAGTCTTTACGCCGATCAACCTGATGATCCTGATCTTCGGGACTATCGGTGGGTTGCTGCTGGGGGCGACACCGGGGCTCAGTCCCACCATGGCGGTGGCACTTCTGATCCCCTTTACCTTTCAGATGGAGCCGGCCTCATCCCTGATCATGCTGGGTGCGGTCTATACCTCCACCGTGGCAGGGGGGGCGGTCAGTGGCATCCTGGTGAATATACCGGGGGCTCCGGCGAACATCGCGACGATTATGGATGGTCACCCGATGGCCAGACAGGGGAGGGCGATAGAGGCGCTGCACTACTGCTTCATCAGCTCCCTGGTCGGTGGTGTGATCGGCGTGCTGCTACTGATTTTTTTCACCCCGCCTCTGGCTGAGCTGGCGCTCAAGTTCGGTCCCTCTGAACTCTTCTGGATCTCCATATTCGGCGTGACGATCATCGCTTCCCTGGGAGGGGGGTCCATTCTCAAGGGGCTGATAGCCGGGGGTGTGGGGCTGTGGCTGTCCACGATCGGGTACAACCCGGTGCTGGGTGAAGAACGTTTCGTATTCAGTGAGCATCTGGCGGGGGGGATTCACGTCATCGCGGCACTGATCGGGTTGTTTGCCATACCCCAGGTGTTGAGCCTGGTGTCCAGCGCAGGTTCTCCCCCAGGCAAGGGCAAACTGGCGGAGTTGCGTTCCCACAGCGTCCTTAAATCTTTTTCATACAACATTCGACGGGTCAAGGCCTTAGTCACTGGTACGGTGGTCGGCAGCGTGATCGGTATCATACCCGGTGCGGGTGGTCAGATCGCCGGTCTGGTGGCCTACGATCAAACAAGAAAAATGAGCAAAGATCCCTCTGCTTTCGGCAAGGGTGAGCCTGATGGCGTGATCGCGGCCGAAAGTGCCAACAATGCGATGGTCGGACCTTCCCTCGTGCCTTTGTTGACCCTTGGGATTCCCGGCAGCCCGACAGCGGCGGTACTGCTCGGTGGGTTGCTGATCAACGGACTGTTTCCGGGGCCGGATCTGTTTACCGTTCACGGCGCAGTGACCTGGACCTTCATCGACTCGTTACTGGTTGGTCAGGTGTTCATGATGATTTTCGGTCTGATGATCGCCCGGTACAGCGTGTTTGTCACTCGAATCCCCAATCATCTCATGGCGGCTGCGGTGATCGTGCTGGCCATATTTGGCACCTACAGTGTGCAGAACAGTATTTCGGATGTGGTTGTCATGCTGGTGCTCGGGATCCTGATGTACTACGCCGCTCGAATTGGCTTCAGCGCTGCTCCCCTGGTACTGGGATTGATACTGGGACAATTGACCGAGACCAATTTCCTGCAGGGTAGAATGATCGCCGGGGATGAGGTCTGGTCTTATTTTCTCACTGGTCCGATCAATCAAATCGTCATTGCACTCTGCTGCCTGTCGATTGGCTACAGTATTTATAACGAAAGAAAACAGATAGTGAAAAGGCGTCAGGAGGCGAGAGCATGAAGATTGCCCTTACTCGCCGTTTCTATGTCGCCCTGCTGGTTGCTTTGGTTTCGGCAGTGATATTCAAGGTCAGTTTTTTTCAGGAAGAGAGTGAGGTCTACCTGTTTCCATCGATTGTGTCGATCGTGATGCTGGTTCTGAGCCTCGTTTCTCTGAGCAGAGAGGCTTACGATCTCTGTATCGATGATTTCCAACCCTTCCCGTTCGTTCGCCAGATACCCGCCATAGTCATGATGGCAGGGGGGGTGGCGTTGGTGGAGGTGCTGGGTATGTATTCAAGCGCCTTTCTCGTTTTGTTGCTGGCCAGCTTCTGGTACTCACCCCACAGGGCAACCCGTCATCGGCTGTTGCAAAGCCTGCTGTTTTCCGGGGGCTTCACTCTTTTTATTTATCTGCTGTTTTCCGTGATGCTGAATGTGCAGGTTCCGAGAGGTGTACTGATTTGAGTGTTCCGGATTGGTTTGACAGAAAGTGTAAAAGTTGATTTGCAGGAATACAGCTCCAGTCAGTCAAGGGGCATAACAATACTCACGAGAGAGAAATGAGAGGAAGGAGAGATCAGATGAACATAATGTCACGCAACCGAGCAGGAGTTTTGTTGGGAATGGCCCTGGGCCTTTCGATGGCGACCAGTCCGGCATTGGCAGAGTACCCGGATCGCCCGATTTCCCTGACTGTTGCCTACGGGGCGGGTGGTGCGACTGATTTTCAAGCGCGTATCGTCACCATGATGTCTGCGAAGGAGGATAAGAAGGGGAATGCCGTCTACTTGAATGGTCAGCCCATGGTAATTCTGAATCGCCCGGGGGCCGGCGGTCAGGTTGGCTGGAACCGGTTCGTGCAGCGGGGTAAAAAAGATGGATATGAACTGGCTGCCTACAACGTCCCCCATTTTATTGCCCAATCCATCGTTTTTCCCGGGAAGGTGAAGTACAGCGTTGATAATCTGGAGCCAATTGCCAACTGGGGTGCCGATCCTGCGGTGCTGATCGTCAACAAGGACAGCGACTTCAACTCAGTACAGGACGTGGTCGATTTCGCCCGGGCCAACCCGGGTAAGCTCACCGTATCCGGCGCCGGACTTTACGTGGGCCATCACATTGCCAATCTGCAGTTTGAAAAAGCAGCGGGTATCAAGACAAAGTATGTACCGGCCGGTGGTGGTGTAAAAGGAATGCAGTTTGTTCTTGGCGGGCAGACCATGGCGGGCTTTAACAATCTGTCTGATGCCTATCGCAGTCGAGACCGCCTGAAGATCCTCGGCGTTGCCGATCTTCAGCGCAGTGATTTTCTGCCGGATGTGCCGACCCTCAAAGAGTCCGGGCTCGAAGTGGATGACAGTAGCGTCAATTTCCGCGGCATTATGGCCCTCAAGGGGACTCCGGATATGGCATTGAAGGTGTTGGCAGAAAAGGTGCCGGCAATGTTCAACGATAAGAAGGTGGTCAAGAAGATGAAAGCGGGTGGATCACCGATGAGGGTCTTGAGCCGTGAAGAGGTACAGGCCATGTGGAAGGAGCGGCAGGCTTATCTGACCGAGTTACTCAAGGACTTGCGCAAAAAGTAACACATTGCCGGTGTCGTGCCGTGCATCCGTTTTCCAGATGCACGGCCGTCGCCTGAGCCTGGAGCATGCTTTTATCAGAGGTCTGCCCATACACAGATGGCCCGCGCCTCGATATCGTGAGCAGTGACAAACCCGAGAGCACACAATTGAATGTCATGAAGAACGCATCAGAAATACGACCCGATCAGTCCGTTGTTCAAACGATAGGGGATCTGGTGGAAAGAGCCCGGACCGCTCAGGCTGTATATGGGGGGTATAGCCAGGCCGCCATCGATGAGGTGGTTACTGCAGTTGCATGGACGCTGCTGAACCCGTCGAACAATCGTCGGTTGTCGGAGCAGGCGGTGGCCGATACCGGCCTGGGGAGAGTCGAAGACAAAATCACCAAAAACCATCGTAAAACACTGGGTTTGATGCGTGACCTCAAGTACGCACGTACCGTTGGCGTCATCGCGGAGTACCCGGATAGAGGACTAATAGAGATCGCGCGGCCGGTCGGAGTGGTAGGGGCGGTCGTTCCATCCACCAATCCGGTTGCAACGCCCTATAACAAGACGCTGAACTCACTCAAAGGGGGCAATGCGGTCATTCTGGCCCCTTCTCCCAAGGGACAATTCGTTGCAGATGAGATTGTCGGGCTGATGCGCAAGGCGTTGCAGCAGGTAGGGGCACCGGAAGACCTGGTTCAGAAACTGCCCAATCCGGTTGGCAAGGCGATGACCCATGAATTGATGAAACAAGTGGACCTGGTCGTTGTCACCGGCTCCCAGAATAATGTGCGCGCTGCCACGAACAGCGGTACACCGGCTATCGGGGTGGGAGCAGGTAATGTTCCCAGTATCGTGGATGAAACAGCCGACATCGAAGCTGCCGCCGAAAGGATCACGGCATCCAAGACTTTCGACAATGCGACCAGTTGTTCTTCAGAAAACAGCCTGGTGGTGGTGGATGATGTCTATGATGCTCTGCTCGATGCATTGAGAAAGCGGGGGGGCTGTCTGCTCGATCAGGAACAGAAGGAGCGGTTGCGGGAGGTGATGTGGGACAACGGAAAGCTCAGTCCCCGTGTTACGGCCAAGTCTGCAGACGAGATACTGGCTCTGGCAGAAATCTGCGCTGATAGACCCCCCGCCAGTATCGTTCTGGTGGAGGAGCAGGCGCCGGACTCAAACAGTCGGTTCTGTGATGAAAAACTCAGCCCGGTGCTGACCGTATTTCGTGCGAAGAACTTCGAGCATGGGGTGGAAATCGTCAATGAGGTATTGGAAATCAACGGTAAGGGTCATTCGGTCAGCCTGCATTCCAACGACGAACAGCGTGCACTCCGGCTCGGCCTGCACCTTCCAGTATGCCGGGTTATCGTCAACCAGGCTCACTGCTTCGCTACCGGCGGATCATTCGATAATGGTCTGCCGTTTTCACTCTCCATGGGGTGTGGTACCTGGGGTGGCAACAATATTTCCGACAACATGAACTATCGTCACTACCTCAATACCACGCGGATCTCCCGCACCATCGAACCGGATCAGCCGTCCCTGGATGAGATTTTCGGAGAGTACTGGGGTAAATACGGCATCTCGCCGACTATCGACCGCGCCTGAGCATGGAGATGGTGATGAATACCGTAAGAGAGCTGATCGAACACAATGCCGCGATCCGAGGTGACCAGATCTTTCTGGTTGCTCCGGAAACCAATGCGCTTATGACCTACGGAGACCTGCACAGGCACGCACGGGAGATTGGAGCCCGTCTGGATGCGCTGGGGGTCAGCCCGGGGGCAAAAGTGGCATTTTTGCTGACCAATGGCTATTGGACAACGGCGTTGTTTCTGGGTGTCATGTACAGTGGACGTGTCATTGTGCCTTTGAATGCCGTGTCGGGTGAGGCCGCCCTGTCCTATGTTGTCGCGCACTCGGATAGCCAGGTGATTCTGGTAGAGCCGCTTTATGCGGACAGGTTTTCCAAAGTGCTGGATGATTTACCCGATTCGGTGCAGATAATTGCCACCGATATCGACCGGGGGCCGGACTGGCCCGTGGATGTTGCTGCCGACCCGGTTTTACCAAGGCTGGATACCGATGACGATGCCCTGCTTATCTACACTTCAGGAACCACGGGCCTTCCCAAAGGTGTGTTGCTGTCAAACAGGAATACCATAGCGGGGGGACAGAACACCGCCACTGCCCATGAGCTGTCCGCCGATGATCGCGGGCTTTGTGTGCTGCCGCTGTACCATATTAATGCGGAGATGGTGACGGTAATGGGGCCTTTGGTCACTGGCGGCAGTGTGGTAATGCCGAATCGTTTCAGCGCAACCAGTTTCTGGCCGTTGATCGCAGGCCAGTCCTGCACCTGGTTCAGTGTAGTCCCGACAATTATTGCCTATCTACTCGAGCAGGCGGAACGGGAGGGTTTTAAACGAGAGGCTTACGGCGGCCTGCAGAAACTGCGCTTCGGGCGTTCGGCATCCGCGCCGCTGGCACCAGAGATGCACAAAGCGTTCGAGGACGTTTTCGGCGTACCCATCGTCGAAACGATGGGACTGACAGAGACCGCCGCCCAGATTCTCTCGAACCCGATGCCACCGGCACGACCAAAATATGGTTCGCCAGGTATTCCATTCGGCAACGAGGCGAAAATCATCGACGAGGGAGGCGACGAGTGTCCACCCGATGTCCCCGGTGAGTTGATGATTCGCGGGGATAATGTCACCCGTGGCTATTACAAAAATGATGAGGCCAGCAGGCAGGCATTGGATCCTGACGGTTGGTTGCATACCGGTGATATCGCACTCTGCGATGAAGAAGGTTTCTTTTTCATTACGGGCCGGATCAAGGAACTGATCATCAAGGGGGGGGAGAATATCGCCCCTCGGGAGATTGATGAAGCGCTTTACGAACACCCCGCCGTACTCGAAGCAGCGGGTTTCGGGATGCCTGACAAGCTCTACGGGCAGGAAGTGATGGCATGTGTCGCTTTGAAAGCAGGCGTGCCCTGCAGCGAAGGTGATCTGGTCAGTCTTACCGAAACCAGTCTCGGTAAGTTCAAGGCACCGAAACGGATTTTCATCATGGATGAGCTACCCAAGGGTCCATCGGGAAAAATACAAAGGCTGAAGCTGCCCGACATCATTCAGAATCAGCTGGTGCAGTCCTGAAAGGGCACAGGTGGAGTACGCATCGGTTTTTGGAAACGGTCATCACCCTGGGTGGGGCCTGAGGTTTGCGGCAATACGGATCGGCGTTCGACAGAGGGTTGGACAGCATCCGGGACGAGGTGAAACAGGCAATGTTCAATAAAATCATGGTAGCTCTGGACGGTTCGGAACATGCAGCTCAGGCGATGGAGATGGGAATTGGGCTGGCAAGTCGCTGTGATGCCGGTTTGATCCTCTTTCACGCCGTTCATGTTCACCCCTTTCGCAGTGACTATGACCTGATGGTGGTTCGGTCGGCCCGGGAAGTGTTTGAGCGGATCGGCCGGGAACAGGCAGATGCCATTCTGGCTGAAGCGGAGCATGTGGCCAGACAGGCAGGGGTTTCCAGTATCAGCCGAGTGGTCGGTGAGGGCGACCCGGTAAAAGCTATGTTGAAAATCCTCGCAGATGTCCCTGTGGATCTGGTGGTCGTTGGAACGCGTGGCCTGAGTGGTCTCCAGGAGATCGCCCTGGGAAGCGTTGCTCATAAAATGAGTGTGGCAGCACCTTGTCCGGTGCTGATTGTAAAATAAAAACAACTGCTCACCCCCCAGAGGCTACCCTCCATGGGTGGCCTGTGGAGGAAGTGTCGTTGGCAGGGATGCCAAAGCTAAGCCTACAGTCAGGTATTGACGGCGTCTTCCGGAATAGACTATGCGTGGGGGATAAGTAGATACCATTTTTTTATTTATCTGCATCGAAGTCAGTTTACAATTGGTGCAGGTATACAGGAAAAAGGAACCAGATGTGTCGATACAGCCCTCTTTACATCCTTTCGATAAGTTGTCTCTGAGCGATGGTGGTACGCTTATTTTTACCCCTTGCCCCGGCGCCAAAGGGGTGCCCCTGGATACGTCCATAGCCCAGCTGGCCCAGGCGGGTGCCGGTGCAGTGATCACTGTGATGCCGGATGAGGAGATGGCGCGCAATCAGGTCACTGCCATGCCTGAGGTGTGCAGGGAACAAGGCGTGCAATGGTTTCATTTTTCCATCGAGGATGACAGATCGCCAGGTGAAGTATTTCAGCAGACCTGGAAAGCGGGCAGGCAAAAGGTATTCGAAATTCTGGATCGGCAGGGGACCCTGGCCATTCATTGCAAAGGCGGCTCAGGGAGGACCGGCCTGATGGCAGCGGTTATTCTGCTTGAACGCGGCATGCCCGATGAACAGGTGGTTGCCCGGGTCCAGGCCCTGCGCCCAAAAGCGCTGAAACTCGCTGTGCATACCGAATACCTGGAGCAGACCTATCCTTAAGGCAGACTATGCCCGCCATGCTGATCAACGGTTGGTTGATAACCCCCACTCGGGGAGTGGGGTTTTGGCGTCTCGAGATCCTATCGTGCTCGGGGCGCCAACTTTACTCGGGACCCGCGATTATCTAAACTTTCTCGCCGTTGAATGATAAATTCCAAATAAACCTGATAAGTTCCCTCTCTACAACCCTGGCCGGAATTACCATGCTCACCTCCACACCGATTCGTAAAACCAAGATCGTTGCCACCATAGGCCCCGCATCAGATACACCTGAAGTGCTGGAGGCAATGATCAGGGCTGGTATGAGCGTAGCCCGCCTCAATCTGAGTCATGGTACGTTCGAAGAGCACCATGCCCGCATTGCCCGAATTCACGCGGCCGCGTCGAATGTAGGTGCTCCGGTGGCGGTAATGATCGATACTCGCGGCATTGAAATCCGTACAGGCCACATACCCGAAGGCAAGATCGAGCTGGTGACGGGTGCCGACTTCACCCTTTTCACCGATGGCAGACCAGGAAACGAGCATGGCGTATCTGTCAGCTACCAGCGACTCTCCCTGGAGGTAAACCCGGGAGATTGCGTTTTGCTTGACGACGGCGCGATGGAACTGACGGTGCGCGCCACCACCGAGCGGGAGGTTATCTGTCAGGTGGTGGTTGGGGGGGTACTGAAAGAGAGCAAGGGGGTCAATCTACCCAATACCCATCTCTCCGTCAGCGCTATTGGACCCGAAAGCAGGGAGGACATCGTACGTGAGCTTGCCTTTGCAGCGGAAAACGACGTCGATTACATTGCCGCCTCTTTTATCCAGAGTGCTGATGACGTGAACGGCATCAGAGAAGTGCTGAACCAGCACGGAATTACTATCCCCATTATTGCCAAGATTGAGAACCGTGCCGGCGTGGATAATCTTGAATCCATTGTCGCAGCCGCCGATGGTGTCATGGTCGCAAGAGGGGACATGGGGGTTGAACTCCCCATGGCGGACGTCCCGAGTATGCAGAAGAAAATTATCCGGCTCACCGTCAGCAACGGAAAGCCGGTCATCACCGCCACTCAGATGCTCGCTTCCATGGAGCAAAACCCCAAACCCACCCGTGCCGAGGCCAGCGACGTGGCAAACGCGATACTGGATGGGAGTTCGGCGGTCATGCTTTCCGGAGAAACGGCTGCCGGTAATTTTCCGGTAGAGTCAGTGAAGACCATGGATAATCTGGCGATTCGCGCAGAGGCTTCACTGGGGGAATACGGCTATCTACAGAACATACTGCCCCATCCCGCGAATGTAGTGACTGAAGCCGTCAGCCACTCGGCAGTACGCATGGGGGATGAACTCGGGGTCGGGGCCATAATCAGCCTGACGGAGAGTGGATTCACTTCAAGATTGATCTCGAAGCATCGTCCGGAGTGTCCGATTCTCGCGGTGACATCCTCCGCCGGCGTGGCCCGAAGGCTGTGTATAAACTGGGGTGTCGTACCGATACTGGACCAGGATTCGGCCACCGATGATGAACGGATCGCTTTTGGCACAGCCGCCGCACTGAAACGGGGTATAGTGAGGGATGGAGAAACCCTGGTCGCAACATGCGGCAACAGCCAGGTCACCGGCGGTACCAACATGATCAAGGTGATTTCTGCGGGACCCTGATTGGTTATTTACGGGTAGCGGTTGGGGTCTTTTCCAAACTCGTATCCACGCTGCCATGTGGGAATGCAGTTATTATCATCCTGGTGGGCAGGGGCAAAAGGGAGCGATCTGGAATAGCTGATCGAGTTTTCTCAGATCCTCTGTTCACTCTGTGGTTGATTAATCGGGCGGACGGTTGCAGGCTGCGAGATAGTACACGCACTCTGCTTAGCCCCGGTTTGGCTTCATAGATAATCCAGACAGGCTTTGATAACCTCTGATGTCTGGAAACTTCAGCGGTGTCAGGTGCATGGCCAATGGAAAAGGCAGGTTGCTCTGTTGAAATGCCGGTGTCGGTCCCGGGACAGAAAGCCACACCAGAAGTGGTTTTCCAACTCTGTTTCGACACTGAACCAGATAATTCTCAGCGGTTACCGATGGAGCACCTATTCGGGTGCTGCTGAGCGGGATTAACGATAAGGGCCGTGGAAATTAATGAGTATCCAGAAATTGCGCTGGATTTTGGTTCAGATTCAAGGCGTGGAAAGGGGCGCATAGTTATTCTATGCAACCTTTTCCACAACGCAGAAGCTGGACCAAAAGACGAGCAAGACTGGATAATTGTTTTTTTCCGCGGCCCTAAGGGGGCAGGTGATGACAGTCTCCATCCGGTCAAGTATGAAGCGTGGCCATCCGGGCCTGGGTAAAAAGCGTGGGGGGAAGACCCCCAAAGGGAGGCAGACAGAACCGGCCGCGCTGTCAGAGGTCAGGGAGTTGCTGGGGGATGAACCCAGGCGCCGTGACCTGCTGATTGAATATCTCCACCAGATCCAGGATGCCTGCGGCCATCTTTCAGCACGCCACCTGGCGGCACTGGCTGAGGACATGGGGCTTGCTCAGGCGGAAGTCTACGAGGTTGCGACCTTCTATGCTCACTTTGATGTCATCCAGGAAGGGGACGCGCCACCTCCGGCTTTGACCGTGCGGGTTTGTGACGGTATTGCCTGCGAGCTGGCCGGGGCCCAGGCCATGCTGGCGCAACTGGTTGAGCAGAGTGGCCGGGAGGTACGGGTGCTTGCGGCGCCCTGCATGGGCCGTTGTCACAAGGCGCCTGTTGCCGAAGTTGGACATAACCACCTGACCAGTACCAGCAGCAGTCTGGTGCTCGATGCCATCCGTGAGGGAAATACTAAACACCAGGTCCCTGACTACATCGACTACGATACCTATGTGGAGGCTGGGGGATACCGGTTGTTACGGGAGTGTCTGTCCGGCCAGCGTGATGTAGAGGATGTTATTGGGGCGATGGAGCATTCGTCGTTGCGGGGGCTTGGGGGTGCCGGTTTTCCCACTGGCCGCAAATGGCGCATCGTGCGGGGTTATGGGGCTCCGCGCCTGATGGCGGTCAATTGTGATGAGGGTGAGCCGGGTACTTTCAAAGATCGCTATTACCTGGAGCGGGATCCCCATCGTTTTATCGAGGGCATGCTCATTGCGGCCTGGGCGGTGGGGGCGGAAGCCTGCTATGTCTACGTGCGCGATGAGTATCGGGCTATCCGGGAATTGAAACAGCAGGAGATCGCAAGACTCGACGCCGACGGTTTACTGGGAAGCCTGAAGCTGGAAATTCGCCGTGGTGCCGGTGCTTACATCTGCGGTGAGGAATCCGCGATGATCGAGTCCATTGAAGGGAAACGGGGGCTGCCCCGCAACCGACCACCCTATGTGGCGGAAGTGGGCTTGTTTGGTCGTCCCACCCTGGAAAACAATGTGGAAACACTTTACTGGGTGCGGGACATCCTGGAACGGGGACCGGATTGGTTTGCCGGCGCCGGGCGCAACGGATGCACCGGCTGGCGCAGTTACTCGGTTTCCGGGCGGGTTAAGGATCCCGGTGTCAAACTGGCACCCGCCGGCATCACCATCACAGAGCTGATCGATGAGTACTGCGGCGGGATGAAGGATGGGCACCGTTTCAAGGCTTACCTGCCGGGTGGGGCTTCCGGGGGTATTCTGCCTGCTGCCCTGGGTGATGTGCCACTGGATTTCGGCACGCTGGAAGCGTATGGCTGTTTCATTGGCTCTGCCGCCGTGGTGGTGTTCAGCGAGCACGACAGTATGAAGGATGTGGCGTTGAATCTGCTGCGTTTCTTCAGAGAGGAAAGCTGTGGTCAGTGCACTCCCTGCCGGGTGGGTACCGAGAAAGCCGTCGTGCTGATGAATCGGGAAAGCTGGGACCAGAAACTACTCTCGGCTTTGTCCACCACTATGGCGGATGCTTCGATCTGCGGTCTGGGGCAGGCAGCTGGAAACCCGATCAATTCGGTAATCAGGTATTTCCCGGAGGATCTGGTATGAGCGATGGGATCTGTTTTACCCTGGACGGCAGGGAGGTGGAGGCGCAGCCGGGAGAAACTCTCTGGCAGGTGGCCCGGCGCCTGGGCACTGACATCCCCCATCTGTGCTACTCCCCGGAGCCGGGTTACCGGGCTGACGGCAACTGCCGGGTCTGCATGGTGGAAATCGAAGGGGAGCGGGTGCTTGCGGCCTCCTGTCTGCGAACACCCACTGCGGGAATGAATGTCCATACCGCCAATGAGCGGGCAAAGACGGCCCAGCGCATGGTGATGGAACTCCTGGTGGTGGACCAGCCGGCCAGGGAGCTCGCCCACGATCGTGATTCTCAGCTGTGGCGGCAGGCTGACAGCCTCGGACTCAATCACAGCCGTTTTCCTCCCGGAGACTCCCCGGCGCGGGATACCAGCCATCCCGGGATGCAGGTGGCCCTGGACGCCTGTATCCACTGTGGTCTGTGTCTCCGGGGCTGTCGAGAAGTGCAGGTCAACGACGTTATCGGTATGGCTTTTCGCGGTCATCGTTCGACAATCGTCTTTGATCAGGGGGATCCCATGGGTGGGAGTACCTGTGTGGCCTGCGGTGAGTGTGTGCAGGCCTGTCCAACCGGTGCTCTGATGGCTGCCACGCTGGTCGATGAACAAGGTGTGGGCAGTACCGCCGGGCTGGAAGAGGTCCACAGTGTCTGTCCCTTCTGTGGCGTGGGTTGTCTGCTCAGTTATCAGGTCAGGGAGAATAAAATCGTTGGGGTGAACGGCCGGGCGGGACCTGCCAATGAGAATCGATTGTGCGTCAAGGGTCGCTTCGGTTTCGACTATATCGATAATCCCCAGCGTCTGACCAAACCCCTGATCCGCAGGGAAGATGCGCCCAAACGGGGTGATATGGATCTGGACCCGAAAAATCCACTGACCCATTTCCGGGAGGCCAGCTGGGAGGAGGCATTGGAGGTCGCAGCCGGAGGGCTTGCCCGTATCAGGGACCGGGACGGGGGTAATGCCCTGTCGGGTTTTGGTTCCGCCAAGTGTTCCAACGAGGAAGCGTACCTGTTTCAAAAGCTGGTGCGTACGGGGTTTGGTACCAACAATGTGGATCATTGTACCCGACTGTGTCACGCCTCTTCGGTGGCTGCATTGCTGGAGGGAGTGGGCTCGGGGGTGGTAAGCGCCCCTTTCGGGGCTGTCAAAGATGCCGATTTCGTCATGGTGATCGGATCCAATCCCACCGAAAATCATCCCGTGGCAGCCACTTACTTCAAGCAGGCGGCCAGGACGGGCACACTGGTGGTCATGGATCCCCGGGGCATGGCCCTCAAACGGCATGCCACTCACATGCTCCAGTTTAAGCCCGGCAGCGACGTGGCCATGCTCAATGCCATGCTCAATGTCATCGTAACCGAGCAACTCTATGATCAGGCCTACATCGATGCCCACACCGAGGGTTTCGAGAGCCTCAAGGCGCATATTCAGGATTTCACACCCGAAGCGATGGCACCGGTCTGCGGTATCGATGCGGCCACCCTGCGCATGGTGGCGCGCAAATACGCTACGGCCAGGGCCGCCATCATTTTCTGGGGTATGGGGGTGTCCCAGCACGTTCATGGAACGGACAACTGCCGCTGCCTGATAGCGCTGGCCCTGATCACCGGTCAGGTAGGCCGTCCCGGGGCCGGCCTGCATCCGCTGCGTGGTCAGAATAATGTCCAGGGGGCTTCCGATGCGGGATTGATCCCAATGATGCTACCGGGCTATCAGCTGGTGGAAAACGATGATGTCCGTCAGCGGTTCGAGGATGTCTGGGGCACTCCACTGGATCCCCGGAAGGGTCTGACCATCGTGGAGACCATGGACGCCATTCATGGGGGAACGATCAAAGGCATGTACATCATGGGTGAAAACCCGGCCATGTCCGATCCCAACGTCCAGCATGCCCGAGACGCACTCGCCGGGCTGGAACATCTGGTGGTCCAGGATATTTTTCTCACCGAGACCGCCTTTCACGCTGACGTGGTGCTGCCGGCGTCTGCCTGGCCGGAAAAAGACGGCACCGTGACCAACACCAATCGTCAGGTACAGCGAGGACGTAAAGCGGTGTCTTTGCCGGGGGAGGCGCGCCAGGATTGGTGGATCACCCATGAAATTGCCAGGCGCATCGGCTGCGACTGGCATTTCAGTGACCCCAGCGAGGTCTACGCCGAGATGGCCAGTGTGATGCCTTCATTGGACAACATCAGCTGGGAGCGGGTGTCCGCGGAAGACTCTGTGACCTATCCCTGCAGTGCACCGGATCTACCGGGTGACGAGATTGTTTTCTATGATGGCTTTCCGACGACGAACGGCCGGGGAAGGCTGGTGCCTGCAGGGATTATCCCACCGGATGAACTGCCGGATGAAACCTTCCCAATGATCCTGACCACCGGTCGTCAACTTGAGCACTGGCACACGGGGGCCATGACCCGGCGGGCTTCGGTGCTGGACGAACTGGAGCCCGAGGCAGTAGCCAGTCTGTCTCCGGGATACATGAGCAGCAGGGGCATTGAGCCCGGTGACATGGTCAGGATAGGGACACGCCGGGGTGTTCTGGAATTGCGCGCCAGGGCCGATGGGGCAGTACCGGACAATATGGTATTCATCCCGTTCTGCTATGCTGAGGCACCGGCCAATATGCTGACCAATCAGGCTCTGGATCCCTACGGTAAGATCCCTGAGTTCAAGTTTTGTGCCGCCAAGGTGGAGAGAGTATGAGAGCGATTTTGATCAGTGAGTTTGGTGGTGCAGAGGTGCTGCAGATTGGAGAAGCGGAGCAACCCGCCCCTGGAGCGGGGCAAGTGCTGATAAAGGTGTCCGCCACATCGGTCAATCGTCCGGATATCGTGCAGCGTGAGGGCAACTATCCGCCACCCAGAGGGGATTCGGAAATTCTCGGGCTGGAGGTGGCCGGAACCATCGAATCCCTGGGCCCGGACGTGACCGGGTGGTCTGTGGGGGACCGGGTGATGACCCTGGTGGGGGGCGGAGGTTATGCCGAGTATGCCGTGGCTTATGGGGATCACCTGATCCCCATACCCCAAGCCATGAGTTTTGAAGAGGCCGCCTGTGTGTGTGAAACTTACATCACGGCCTACCTCAATACCTTTATGATTGGTGGCTTGACGGATGGAGACACTGTGCTGCTGCACGGGGGGGGCGGTGGTGTCAACACGGCTGCGGTGCAGCTATGCAAGACTCTGACCCCGGCTGCCAGGATCATCGTCACTGCCTCACCGGGTAAGGTCCAGCGGGTGGCTGCCCTGGGAGTGGATCATGTCATCGACTACAAGGCCGGGGACTTCGCTGAATCGGTCAGGGAGTTTACCGGCAAGCGGGGGGTACAGGTTATTCTCGACCATATCGGCGCTGCCTACCTGGCCGCCAATATGAAATCCCTCGCCGTGGGTGGCCGGCTGGTGATCATTGGCGTCACCAGCGGTATCAAGGCTGAGCTCAACATGGCCCTGATGATGGTGAAGCGCCAGCAGATCATCGGTTCGGTGCTGCGTTCCCGTCCCGTGCCGGAAAAGGCGGCCATCGTCAATCAGTTTACCTGTGCCGTGTTACCGCTGCTGGAGAAACGCAAAATAGTGCCGCTGGTACACAAGGTTTACCCCCTGGAAGAGGCAGCCTTGGCCCATCGGGAATTGGAATCGAGCGCCCACTTTGGAAAAATCGTGCTGACGTTGTAAGTGCTGCGGAAATCAGCAAGTATCCGGCAATCGCCCTGTATTGTGGTTCGGGATCAAGCTGCGGTGGGGGATGCATGGCTTTTCTATGCAACCCTTCAGTTTTCCGGTCACCGATGAAACCATGAACATTCTTCATACATCTGATTGGCACCTTGGTCGATCGCTTTATGGCCGAAAACGCTACCCGGAGTTTGAAGGGTTTCTGAACTGGCTGATCGAGACGATTCAGGACTATCAAGTTGACGTTCTACTGGTGGCGGGGGATGTGTTTGATACCAGCACTCCGAGTAACAGGGCTCAGAAGCTCTATTACCGGTTCCTGCACCGGATAGCTGCTTCGACTTGCCGCCATGTGGTGGTTATCGCTGGAAACCATGATTCCCCATCATTTCTCAACGCGCCGAAAGAACTGCTGAAGGCGCTCGACGTCCATGTGGTCGGCACCCCCTCTGAGGATCCGGAAGATGAGGTCCTGGTGCTGTCCGACGACCAGGGGGTATCAGAACTGATCGTCTGTGCTGTTCCCTATCTTCGAGACAGAGATATTCGGGTAGCCGAAGCGGGGGAAAGCATCGAGGATAAGGATCGTAAACTGGTTGAAGGCATCAGCCGGCACTATGCCGCCACAGCCGCACTGGCGGAAAGAAAACGGTCGGCTCTTGGAGATGAGATTCCGATCCTTGCCATGGGGCACCTGTTTACCGCAGGCGGGCAAACCCTGGACGGTGATGGTGTGCGTGAACTGTATGTGGGATCACTGGCTCATGTGAATGGCGGTATATTTCCAGAGAATCTGGATTACCTGGCCCTCGGCCATCTTCATGTCCCCCAGAAGGTCAACAAGTCTGAAGTCATGCGCTACAGCGGTTCCCCTTTACCCATGGGGTTCGGAGAGGCCAGGCAGCAGAAGAGTGTCTGTCTGGTAGCGCTTGCCCGATCAGAGGGCCACACCGAGACCGTTGTCGATCTCATCGATATTCCGGTATTTCAAAAGCTGGAGCAGGTCAAGGGTGACTGGGAGGCGTTGTCGGCACGCATTCTGGAACTGGTCGCTTCCGGTTCCCGGGCCTGGCTCGAAGTCATCTACGAAGGTGAAGCGGTGATCGGTGATTTACGCCAGCGTCTGGATGGGGCTGTGGCAGGCTCACAGTTGGAGATACTGCGGGTAAAAAATCGTCGGGTCATCGAACGGGTGCTCGGGCAGATGGATGAGTGGGAGTCGCTGGATGAACTGGACCCCAATGACGTGTTCCAACGCTGTCTGCTCCTCCATGAGGTGCCGGAAACCCAGAGACCACAGTTGATTCGAACCTACCAGGAAGTGCTGGCATCTCTCCATGACGACGACAGCAGGGCTGAGTAGAGAGGTATCCGGTGCGCATACTGGGGGTACGATTCAAGAATCTGAATTCGCTGATCGGTGAATGGGCGATCGACCTGACTCATCCAGCCTTTTCATCCGACGGGATTTTTGCCATCACCGGACCGACCGGTGCCGGCAAGACCACCATTCTGGATGCCATTTGCCTGGCCCTTTATGGTCGAACACCACGTTTGATCAGAGTCAACAAGAGCGGGAATGAAATCATGTCCCGGCAGACCGGTGACTGTTTTGCCGAGATTACCTTCGAAACCCAGGGGGGAAACTATCGTTGCCACTGGAGTCAGCATCGAGGTCGAAAAAAAGCGAACGGTGAACTTCAGCTTCCCAGGCACGAGTTGTCCCATGCCAATTCGGGTGAGATTATCGCATCCAGTATCAGGGGTGTGGCTCAGCGGGTCGAGGCGATCACCGGGATGGACTTTGATCGGTTTACCCGTTCCATGCTTCTTGCCCAGGGTGGGTTCGCTGCGTTTTTGCAGGCAGCACCGGATGAGCGGGCACCCATCCTGGAGCAGATCACCGGCACAGAGATTTACAGTCACATATCGGTCCGTGTTCATGAACGTCGCATCCATGAAAACAAAACCCTGAAGGAGTTGCAGTCCGAGCTGGCCGGAATGCAGCTGCTGGAACCCGACGCTGAGCAGCAGCTCGGGGCGAGCCTGGAGGAAAAAACCACCCGGGATAAAGTCGTCAGCCAACGGATTACCGACAATAGTCTGGCAATTCGCTGGATCGAAGATATTGCCCGGCTTGAGGAGGCGTTAAAGCAGCTGGATGGACAGAAGGCCAGTCTTCAGATCCGGCTGGAAGCTTTTGAACCCGAAAACCAAAGGCTCAGGCTTGCCAATCAGGCACTGGAGCTGTCCGGAGACTACTCCACTTTGACAGCGATTCGTGACTCACAGAAGAAAGATCTGGAGATTATCGGTGAATTCCGGGAATCTCTTCCCGATCGGGAACAGGCTGTGGCTCAGGCGACAGGGGTGAAGCGAGTCGCCACCGATCAACGTGAAGTAAAAAGGCTGGAACAGGAAAAAGCAAAGCCTGTCATCCGCAAGGTGCAGGCGCTGGATCTGAAAATGGTCGAAAAAGAGATCCCCATCAGGACCATTAGTCAGACGATCGAAGAAAACTCCGCATCCCTGAAATCACAGCATAAACATTTGACGGATACCCGTACCGAGCTGATTGGCGAGCGAACAGCCCTGGAGAAGCTGTTGCTGCAGCTGGAGGCTAC
>JAAELC010000111.1 GCA_024227135.1 Gammaproteobacteria bacterium | reverse complement strand
TGCAACTTGCAGGCTTCCCAGTCGCCGCCGAACATGGCCAGGCTGGTTTCCTCCCAGCCCTCACTGGGAACGGTCCAGTTCTCACCGGCCACATGGAACAAAATGGCAGCCTCAGCGATATCTTCCGGATAATGCTTGGGTTCCCTGGCGTTGACGGTGTACATGATATCGGCATTTTCTATATCAACGGGGATGGTTAATCCCGGCCAATCTTCCTCATATTCTTCAGCCATCCACTCACAGGTATCCACCCAGTCTTCCGTGGTGATATCCATTTGGGCCCTGTATACCCGGTGCATCCCGGAGCCGATTTTCATCTCCCAGGGCACAAAACCCTGAGCAAACAACAAACCACGAAGATAACCGAACATGATGCCGGTATCGATCCCAAATGGGCAGTATACACCGCAGCGTGTGCAGCAGGTGCATTTCGCGTAGGCCGTGTCCATACACTCCTGTATAAATGCATTATCCACATTCCCCTTACGCTTGATTATTTGACCCAGCGTGGATTGAATTTTATAAGAAGGGACCTGT
>JAAELC010000110.1 GCA_024227135.1 Gammaproteobacteria bacterium | reverse complement strand
GTTACAAGTTACAAGTTACAAGTTACAAGTTACAAGTAGTAGGGGGGCAAGGGGGATATCAGTGTGAACTGATACGTTGAGTCAGATGGCGGGATAGAACATCCAGCACGGTGCTGCAGTCAGCCCGCAGTTTCAGGGTGAGATGGTCGTCAGCCCGGGTTTTACCCAGATTGACCGCCACAATGGGTATCTGCTTTTTCTGTGCCGCCCGGCAGAATCGATAGCCTGAAAACACCATCAGGGATGAGCCCAGTACCAGTAGTGTTCCCGACTCTTCCAGTCGTGTCAGCGCTCGTTGTACCCGGGGCCGGGGTACATTTTCACCAAAGAACACAACTTCCGGTTTGAGTCTTCCGTTGCAGTTCAGACAGGCTGGGATACTAAAGCTTTTTGTTAACTCAGGGTCGAGCTGGGCATCGCCGTCCGGTGCCGGGAGGGAGATGCTGGCCTGAAACGCCGGGTTAAGCCCGTGGAGTCGTTCCTGGAAGTGCACCCGTTTCGATTTCTGACCACAGTCCATGCAGACCACGAATTCCAGGTTGCCATGGAGATCGATGACTTTCCGGCTGCCGGCCTGTTGATGCAGACCGTCCACATTCTGGGTGACCAGTTGATGAATCAGACCTGACTTTTCCATGTCGGCAAGTGCTCGATGCGCTGGGTTCGGTCGGGCCTCAGAAAACGAGGGCCACCCCACGAGGCTTCGTGCCCAGTATCTTCGCCTGATATCGACACTGCCGGCAAAGTCCTGGAAAAGCACGGGACGGCTGTGTTTCCAGTTGCCCTTTTGGTCCCGGTAGTCGGGTATCCCTGATGCGGTACTGCAGCCTGCACCGGTCAAAACGAACAGGGGCGGGCAACTGATGATCAGTTCTGCCAATCGTTCTATCTGCTCGTGAATCGACATGTCTGATGCCATGGACATCTCAAGCTGCCTCCATTGGGATTGCCTGGCGGACTCGGGACTGATTCAGAGGCTTTCTGGAGAAAGTGTAATATCTACTCATTGGTTCTTGCCAGTTTCCCCCATGTTCTATATTCTACTGCCGGAGAACATAGGGAGAATATGTCATGAGCCTGAATGCAATCAGTACCAGGAACACTGAGGCAGACCCGGTCATTGAACTGTCCCGGCGCCTTAAAAGCAAATATGCCGGTCGCATTACCGGGGAGCTGGTGATCTCCGAGCATCCCGGCCGTTACGCCTCCCTTCCGATCGATCTCGATATGCGGATCTCGAAGGCGCTGTTGTCCCGGGGTATCCGTCAGCTTTACAGCCATCAGGCCGAGGCCTGGGAGTTTGCCCGGTCCGGACAGCATTTCGTGGTGGTGACCCCCACGGCATCCGGAAAGACATTATGCTACAACCTGCCTGTCATCCAGTCCGTGCTCAATGACCAGGCGAAAGCATTGTACCTGTTTCCTACCAAGGCCCTGGCACAGGACCAGGTCGCAGAACTGCTCGAATTGAATAAAGCCGGCGGGTTGGGAGTCAAAACTTTTACTTTCGATGGTGATACCCCGGGGGATGCCCGAAAAGCAGTGCGTACCCGGGGTGATATCGTGGTCACAAATCCGGACATGCTGCATCAGGGTATTCTGCCCCATCATACAAAGTGGGCCCAGTTTTTTGAGAGTCTGCAGTATGTGATCATCGACGAAATGCACATCTATCGTGGTGTGTTCGGTTCCCATGTGGCCAACGTGCTGCGGCGACTGCGGCGAATCTGTCGTTTCTACCATGCTGATCCGGTGTTTATCTTCTGTTCGGCAACCATTGCCAACCCGGGGGAACTGGCTGCCCGGTTGCTCGAAGAACCGGTGCAGACTATTAATGAAAGCGGTGCTCCCCGGGGACGGAAACAGTTGTTATTGTGGAACCCTCCTGTAGTTAACCCCGACCTGGGGATCCGTGCTTCGGCACGTTCCCAGAGCCACCGCATCGCCAGGCTTGCCATTCGGATGGGATTGAAAAGTATCTTATTTGCGCGATCCCGTTTGATGGTGGAAGTACTCACCAAGTATTTGAAGGACGTATTCGACAAAGATCCCAGAAAGCCGCCCCGTATCGCAGCATACCGTGGGGGATATCTACCGACAGCGCGTCGGGAAACAGAGGGCAGGCTGCGTGAGGGGTCCATCGATTGCGTGGTTTCGACATCCGCACTGGAGCTGGGCGTGGATATCGGTTCTCTGGATGTGTGTGTATTGAATGGTTATCCCGGCACGGTCGCGGGAACCTGGCAACGCCTGGGCAGGGCGGGAAGACGCAACCGGCCGGCACTGGGTGTGCTGGTGGCCTCCAGTCAGCCTTTGGACCAGTACATCGTCAGAAACCCTGATTTTTTCCTTGGCGCTTCACCGGAACACGCCCGAATCGATCCGGATCAACTGCTGATCCTTCTGGAGCACGTGCGTTGTGCGGCGTTTGAACTGCCCTTTCATCGGGGAGAGCAATTCGGCAGAGAGGTTCTGGAGGAGTTGCTGGTCTATCTGGAGGAGGAGGGGGTACTGCACCAGGAAGGGGATCAGTGGCATTGGACCGCCGACAGTTACCCCGCTAATTCTGTTTCACTGCGATCCGTGGCGGAAGGTAATTTCGTGGTGATCGATACCACCGGGGGAGCGCAGCTGGTCATTGCAGAGGTTGACTATACCGCTGCTCCCGGGACCCTTTACGAGGGGGCGATTTACATGATCCAGTCACGACCATATCAGGTTGAACGGCTGGATTGGGAAGGCCGAAAGGCTTTTGTAACCCGCACACGGGTGGATTACTACACGGATGCCATTGACTATACCCGCCTCAAGATACTCGAGAGTTTCGAACGGTCGACGGAAGGTGAAGCCGAGACTGCACAGGGTGAGGTACATATCGTCCGCCGGTTTGCCGGATACAAGAAAATCCGTTACTACACCCACGAGAACGTGGGCTTCGGCAAGATAAACCTTCCGGACCAGGAAATGCACACGACCGCAGTCTGGTGGCAGATCGGGGTCGCCATGCTGGAAAGGGTTTTCGATAACCGGCAGCAGGCATTGGATGGCTTTCTGGGTGCGGCCTATGCGCTTCACCACGTAGCGGCGCTGCTCATGATGTCCGTGACCCGGGACCTGGGGCGGGCGGTAGGCGACGGTGACGGGACCTGGTTCGGTACCGTGGGCGCGGATGGTCGCGGACAGGTTCGGGGAAAAGATGGTGCTGAGCTGGATCCGGCGGCCCAGGGTAGATTCCGTCCGGCGGTGTTTCTTTACGACAACTATCCGGGAGGGGTGGGGCTGTCTGCCCCTCTCTTCGATCATCGGGGCGATCTGGTCACCCAGGCAGCGGGTATGGTCAGCGATTGTGATTGTACGCGCGGGTGCCCGGCCTGTGTCGGGCCGATTCTGGCATCGGATGAGACGCGAGGCTATTCACCGCGGCAATCCGCGCTGAAGGTGTTGGAGTTACTGAAAAATGGATCTTAAGTCCAGAGTAAAACAGCTGCGGCAGCAGACCGGTACGTCAGCAGCGCCGCGGAAGAGCGCCGACCTGGGTGCTCGTTTGCTGCGACTGCAGACCAGGGGACGCCGCTGTGCGCCTGCTGTTTCACCGGTGTCAGAGGGACGCCTGGCGGAACGGCTGGGTGGGCAGGTACTGGATCAAGGCGTCCTGATGGTCGAGCGGCGTGTGGCGTTGAGTGAGATGCATGGTGATATGCCAATTTCCATATTGCATCATCAACCCCTGTACCTGCCGGGCATGGGGGGGAGAGTGACATCAACAGCACCCCATGGGCAATACCGGCAGACCACCGATGAGGTTGCTGTACCGGTCGGGGATCTACTGTTTATGGATACCGAGACGACGGGATTATCGGGGGGGAGCGGAACCCTGGTCTTTGTGCTTGGGCTGGGACGGATTGAAGGTGATTATCTGATATTGCGACAATATCTGCTCACGACATTCGGGGGGGAGAGGTCGCTGCTTGATCTGGCCGGAAACTGGCTGAGGGGTGGTGAAACCCTGGTCAGTTTCAACGGCAAGAGTTTTGATGTACCGTTGCTTCAGACCCGAGGCTGTCTGAGTGGTGTCCCGGATCCATTCGGCAAAATGCCCCATCTGGATCTGCTGCATCCCCTGCGCCGGGTTTTCAAGGATCGCTGGCCAAACTGCCGCCTGGCCAACGCGGAGAGGAAGTTGATGGGGTTCCACCGTCTGGACGATTTGCCGGGGGCTGAGGCCCCTGCAGCCTGGTTCGATTGGCTCAGGCATAAAGACTCTCGACGGTTGATCGGGGTACTGGATCATAATCGAAGTGACCTGATCAGCCTGGCAGTTTTGCTGCCTTTGCTGGTCAAGGTTTACCAGTCGCCCTTGCGTTACGAAGCGGATGTTCTCGCTGTGGCCCGCAGCTGGATAAGAGAGGGACAAACGGATACCGCACTGTCCTTGCTGGAGTATGGTCGCTCGAAGCTTTCCCGAAACGGGCTGATGGAACTGGCCAGGCTTTGGCGAAATCAGGGCTGCTGGGAAAGCGCTTGCGGTGTCTGGTGGTCACTGGCGAGGGCCGGGGATGAAACGGCTACTGAACACCTGGCAAAATTTCATGAGCATGTAACCGGAGATTTCGATGCCGCGCTGCGCTTGAGTCTCAAGCTGACCCGGAGTTCGGCTTCGCGTCGGCGTTGTCAGCGACTCAGTGACAAGTTGAACAGACTCAGCAAGCAGGTTGGATAATACGCTGTTCATGCTCAGGCACAGTGGGACACTTCAGCAGCAAGTCGACAGGACAGTACACTGTTGGTACTCAGGTGCAGAGGGGGGCTTCAAAACAGGGTATGGGTTATTAAAAATCACAACGCCCCGAATGCCGAGATATTCTATTCTTACCGCGACCCTGACTTGCTGTTGCGGTATCTACTCACCCCCCCATAGGCGATCTGTTCCGGAAGACGCCGTCAATACCTGACTGTAGACTTGGCTTTGGCATCCCTGCCAAAGACACTTCCTCCACAGACCACCCATGAGGGGGAATCTCTGGGGGGTGAGCAGCTATCTGTTACGTACCATGGATTTCAGTTCGTAAACAATATCCCCCAGTGCACGCAGGCTGTTTTCGCTCTTTTGATCTACGCCAAGGTGATCGATCAGTTCGTTGTATAAATATACGGGCAAGACATTCTCAAGGTATTCCAGAGCGGTACCACGAAGATTTATGTCTTTACTGAACGCGGCCTGCATGGACAGTCGCACAGCATCGGGGTCCAGGGTCAGCGCGAGCAGCGTAAATACGTGTTCCAGACCACGGTTGAACTGGGGGTTTACGTCTTTCTCGTCACTGGCATAATCCATTTTCAGCTCCATATCACGGCCTTCCCATTCTTTCGGGCTGACTTTGAGTTCTCTGCTGATGGCGTCATAGACCTGTTGCCGGGGTATTTCCAGTTGTTGATTCCTGTGTCGCATACGCACCAGTACCCGGGCACAGCTGTAACGAACATTGAAGGTTTCGTCCTCCATTCCCCGCAGCAATCCCTCGATCGCTCTGGGGCTGTGGCTGGCCTCGAGTACCCCCGGTAACCGCTGACGTGCCAGAAGTGGCATATCCGGGTCAAGCAGTGCGTCAGTCAGTTGCCCCGGTATGCGGGTAACCAGCCAGCGTAGTTCGCTGCGTGCGTCTTCGGTGACATCATTGTTTGCGAGCAATGGTATAATGTAGTGCGCCAGGCCGATATCCATGGCGGGGTTTTCCAGCGCACGGCGTATTCGTTTACTGTTGTTGGATGTTAGGTCGCTGACAGCCAGTGCATACTGGCTGGCCTCTTCGGAAACGGCCGCTTTAACGTCCTGTTGTCTGCCGTCAGAGTTCGTCATGGCAGCAATTTTTGACTGCAGAAACTCGCGCTCTGAATAGGCGTTGTTCTCCGCCAGAATCTCCTGGGTGGTGGCATCAACAATATCTTTTTCCTGAATGCGGACCACACCCTTACGCAGGCTTCTCGCCAGCTGATTGATGTAGCCACGATTCAGGCGCACGATCACAAACAACGCCAGCACGGCAACCATGACGGCACAGGCTGTCACCACAGTCGTGGGTAAGTCGGGAGCGATAAACAGCAGAATCAACAGCAGACCGCTGCCGATAAGATCTCCCAATCGATCACTGGCAACGTCGATGATGGTTTTCGTCGGGCGTTTCTTGTGTGGCGGCAGGGGTGTATAGAGCAGTTCAAAAGCGGAACGAAAGAATGAATTGGTCAGAATTGCCTGGCTCCCACGTAGCATGACAATCGACCACAGGTAGGTGAACAGCAGGCCCAGAGTTCCAAAAATTGCGATGGTGAAGGGTAGTATGGCGATGGTCATGCCAATACCGAAACGTTGCAGAATACGACGGCCCATCAGGCTTTGCAGTACAAACCCGATGACACCAATAGCAGCATAGAACGAACCAAAAAAAGCGATCAGTGATTCGCTGTCCTGGTAATGTGTAGCGGCCACAGATTTAAAGGCATAATCCACCAGGGCCCCGATAACCGCCACGAGTACCATTAATGCCGCCATCCACTGCAGATAGTGTGTTCGGCGAATAACCGTAAAGGCGGATCCTGTTTTCACCGAGTTGTCTATAGGTAAAACACGTGTCGGCGTACCGATCGAGCGGACGGTTACAAGGCAGATGATGTGTAAGCCGCTTAGAATCAGAAGCATGTTACGTACATCCATGACCTTGGCTGCATGACTGGCAAGGGTACCGCCAATGACGCCGCCAAGTGCCGCGGCGGCCGCAATGCGTGAGACTCGCTGCTTGGCAGAGTGGGGATCGAATCGCTCGTTGATCACTGACCAAAATCCGCTGATCAGGATCGCGCCAAAGATGGACATGTGCAGGTACAGGAGGACAGATGTCACCTGTGGGTGAGCATCGAACAGTACCCACTCGCCGATAAACATCAGGGCACTCAGACCGAACACGGCCGGAACCAGTGTGACAGGACTCACTCTGGACAACAGCCGGGACATTATCAACACACCGGTTATTGAAGCGATTGCGGCGGCTATGACCACTTTGGGTAGATTGGTGACGTCAAAGTTTGAGAGAAACAGCGCATCGCGAGTGGCCTTGCCGGCTACCTGTTGGGCGATCATGGTGGTGGCTGCTATCAACGCAAAAATCAATGCCCTGCTGTCTGTCAGTTTGTCAGTATTCATGGACTTATCATCGACGGGATTCGTCAAGTTCTCCAGTGTCATAGAGACGGTGCTCTGGGAAAAACCCCAGGATAAATGCGGCTGTGTTATCGGCCCGGTGGCGACCACTTGTCCCTCGGCTGCTGCCAATGAGTGGCAGAGCACCTGATAAACCTGTGGGATCGATGGTAGAAACGAGTGTCTCAATCATAGCTGACAGGATAGAGCGACTGTTGAAGAGGCCAAAGCCGTAACCTTGAAGTTGGTGTTCTCCATTCCTGTGATCGGATTATCCACAGGATTGTTTTTTTACCAGGCAGATAAGACGGGGCCTGATGGAAACGGGTTTCCCGGCCGATGTTGCAGACGTTTTCTCGTCAGGTTCTCGATGCCGTGTCGGCCACTGCTATAATACTTGAAGCATCGGTTCTAGCCCACGACCTCGATCCATTGATGGAAAACGGAATGGCTGTCCCCCGTATCCTGGTGTGAAAGGCCGCGGGGATAACGGGGGCGACAGGATCGTGTATGAGGAAGTCCAGGATTTTGGTTCAGATTCAAGGCGTGATAAGTGGTGCATGGATGCACCGTTTACGGAGCCGAGGATGCAAAAGGGGCGCATGGCTATTCTATGCAACCTTTTCCACGACGCAGAAAAATCTGTCTGGAACAGATTTTCACGCCAGCCCGAAGGGCGAGGCTCAGGATGAGCCGAGTAACCTGGACCAAAAGACGAGCAAGACTGGATAATTGTTTTTCTCCGCGGCCCTGAGCTCCGGGAGAGTCGTCATTACCCTGTAAATCTCCTATCCAGCATCTTCACAGTGAGCCGATAGACTCTGGGAGCCTGCCAGGCTCTTGCTTCAGGTTGGCTCCCTGAGTGACCGGAACATACTGGTCTATACTTCTGTAAATCCAGTGGTGAACCGGACCAGTTCGTACCGCGGCAAGCATCTCTGACTGTGCAGGGTTATTTACCTTTTTCATGTTGCTAACTCATTAATCTATCAGTATATTCTGCTGATTTAATCCAACCAGATGGTTCGAGGTATCGCATCCCATGGTAGAAATCTCTGAGTCCATTCTCAGCACAATCGGGAACACACCCGTCGTAAGGACCAGTCGGATGGCACCTCCTGGTGTGGATCTGTTCGTCAAACTGGAAGCATTCAATCCCATGGGGTCGGTCAAGGATCGCCTCGCATTGGGGGTTATCGAACACGCAGAAAGGACGGGCAAGCTGAAACCCGGGCAGACGGTGGTAGAGGGCACCAGCGGTAACACCGGAATCGGTCTGGCCATGGTCTGTGCACGCAAGGGTTATCCTCTGGTGGTGACCATGGCAGAGAATTTCAGCGTTGAAAGGCGCCGGTTGATGCGTTTCCTGGGTGCAAAGGTTGTACTGACCCCGGCTTCAGAAATGGGGAGCGGTATGATGGTGAAAGCCAGAGAGCTGGCAGAAACCCATGGCTGGTTTCTATGTCATCAGTTTGAAAACGAGGCCAATGCCGATATCCACTCTGAAACGACGGCGCTGGAAATATTGGAAGCCTTTGCAGATCGGCGCCTCGATTACTGGGTAACGGGATACGGCACGGGGGGGACACTCAAAGGTGTGGCCCGGGTGCTGAGGGAAAAACGGCCGGAGACCAGAATCGTGGTGTGTGAACCCGATAATTCCCAGTTGCTGGCGGGTGGGGTTTCCCAGAAGCATGGGCCGGATGGCCCCCCTGAACTGAGTCATCCTGCTTTCCGGCCTCACTTGATGCAGGGCTGGACACCGGATTTTATTTCGAAATTGGTCGATGATGCCGTGGAAGCGGCGTATATCGACCAACTGATGCCTGTTAAAGGCACAGAAGCATTGAGGCTATCCAAGGAGCTGGCCCGCAAAGAGGGCATCTTTACCGGTATCAGTGGCGGTGCCACGTTCGCGGGTGCACTGGAACTGTGCAAGTCAGTACCGGATCAATCCTCGATTTTGTGTATGCTCCCCGATACGGGTGAGCGTTACTTGAGCACAGCGTTGTTCGAGGAGATTCCCTCGGAAATGACCCTTGAGGAGATAAGGATCTCCAAGTCCACACCTGTCTGCCGGTTTGATGCACCTCCCCCTGCACCTCCTGAGGCGGCCCCCCAGCGGGTGACGGAAGAAGCCAGGCAATTTGTTGTGGACGCCATAAATGACAACAAGTATCCGGTTGTCATGTTTGCGCTGGAATGGTGTGAGTTCTGTTGGTCGGTGCGTAAGTTGTTTGCCCACCTGCAGATTCCCTACCGATCCATCGATCTGGATTCTGTTAACTATCAGGAGGGGGATCAAGGCGGTAAAATTCTGGCAGCACTCAATGACCGTACCCGTTTTGGAACCATACCCCAGATATTTATCGGAAATGAGTTCCTCGGAGGTTGTACCGATTTTTTTGATGCCTTTAGAGAAGGCAGAGTGAGGGATCTTCTGGATAACAATCAGGTGGAGTTTGATCGCAGTGCTCGCGTTGATCCTTACGGTTTTTTTCCCACCTGGTTACATCCCAGATAGTATCGGGAGTACTGCACTGAGTAGTGTATCCATTTGCTTTGTGGTATTTCCCTCTGGGTAAACCGGACGGTTACAGATCCTGTACTTCTCCCCCAGGGAAGTATCGGATTGGCCTGTTTATTCACCATCGGTAACCGGTGTCCGGGCATCATTTATTGAGTTGAGTATCTCCAGCAGAGGTGTGGCATGTTGTCAGCAAAGGAACAGGATTTTGTCGAGAGACGCCGGCGATTGATACGTCTCTGGCCATGGGTCGCCGTTTTTCTTCTAGTGCTTTTGGGCTTGCTGACGGCCTGGCTGATGCTGAAAAATCCGATGCTGACCAACCCCCTTGAAGTTGCTGATCGGCTTGCGGCTAACAGCATTGACAGGGTGACACTGGAAACAATGGCCTTGCTGTTGCCGGTGGTTATGCTCTTATGCCTGTCGATGGTGGCAGTAATCATCCTGTACGGATTCGCCATGTTCGGAAATGAAAAAAGATACCTGGCAATCGTTGATCGAATAAATCAAGAAAAAGTGGTGAGAGAGCTGTAGAAGTGCAAGCATTCCGTTTTGCCGGGATACGCCGTATCAATGATCAGTTGTAACTGCTCACCCCGATTGATGCATAGGTTCGACAGTCAATTTCCTTCCAGCCATTTCCGTGCACCGGATTCTAATTGGCTTTTCTGTTGAGCCGTTATTCCTATGGGGTCGAATCGGTATCTGTAGTGCAGTTCCAGCAGAAACGGGAGTTCAGTGCGGGTTTCGGGGTTAACCTGTCGAAATGGTTCGATGCGTTTCAACCAATCGCTTGCCGATTCTCCAGGCGCACGGACATGACCCTCTCGATTCAGCCGATCGATGATTGCGTAAAAGGGTGAATCGCTGCCTGGGTGGGGTTTGGATGCCAGCACCATGACAGGCTCAGTTACTAAGGTTTTCTGGTGTCTTTTTTTTGAAAGCCTCCAGGCCAGTAACAGTATCAGAGGGATCAACAGCAGGATAAGATAGGCAACGCTGTCCCCTTCCTGATTTTCACTCCATCGCCATCGTTGCCAGCGATGCTTGAGGAATGAGAAAAAATCCGAAAAGGGCTGCATACTTGAACTCGAGTTTTCCTCCAAGGCTCGCCAGACCGACGGGGTGTTATCGATATTGTTCCAGCGGCCATCGACATAAGCCAGTGCCCAGGCATGACCATGTCGCTTGCGCACCAGATAAGCATCGTCCAGCCAGCTATACTCTTGTGCCGAGTATCCCGTGGCGTAACGGGTCGGAATCCCCGCCTGTCGCAGCAGGAGTACGGTGGCCGTGGCATAATATTCGCAATGTCCGGATTTTTCCGTCTCCAGAAAGTGGGCCAGTGGAGAGGTATCGGATTCCCGTTCGCCCTGGGTGAGGGAGTAGGTGAACCCCTGATCGAAATACTCGGCTACACGTTGTATCGCAGTCACAGGTGAGGCTGAGGAAAGGTCGAGCTTTGTCGCGAGTGTGTCGATCAGTTTTTCATGGGAGGGAGGAACATAGGTGTCCAGGTCTCCCGGAGGCGCGTCCGTGGAATAGTCTTCGTTGAAACTGACTCTGTAACTGATCAAGGGAGGTCCGTTTTCGACCTTTACGGCTCCCAGGCCATTTCGTTCCACCTCCGCCGCTGGTAAACCTTCAAGCCGAAATGCCCCTCTGGGCATTGCCAGCAGGCCATCTCCATGAGCATTGGTTTGTGCGGATATGATCAGGTGTCGGGCTTTATCCCGCTGGATTGAAAATTGCCAGGTCGTCGCATCGGCATCCGCTTCCAGTCGCTTGAATCCGGCTTGCTCGGCAAACCAGATACCTTTGGTAAAAAGGTTATAGCTGGCATCCCGAAGCAGTATCGGCGAGGTAGCAGGAAACTCGGGTTCGACCCGGAACAGGATGTCATCCGATTGTTTTAACGTTCCGACATATCCCAATGCTGTGCGGCTCCGGTAAGGGTCTGCCCGGTTGTCCCGGTAATTTTCAAACCATTCCAGCACTATGCTCTGTATTTGAGCCTGACCGGCCAGAAACCCTGACATGACGCCGTACCCGGCAAGACTGGCAATGAGAACCATGCCCACCCAGGTACCCTTATGAAACCGCAGGGATCGTTGAAACCAGAGTCCCCATGCAATCAATGCAACTAGTGCAGGGTAGAACCAGAAGGTGCGCTGGTTGGCGCCACTGGCTGCCAGCAGGCAGATTCCAAAGTAGGGAAGGGTCAGGTCGATTAGTCGGTTTGAGAAAGTGTTTTTTCTTCCGGATTCCAGCAGGCGCAGGGAGAAAAAAAGAGAAGTCAGCGGAATCCTGCCGATGGTACTGAATTTCTGGGCTGCTAGCAGGAGCAACGCGCTTGCCGGAAGCCAGATCAGCACCGTGTTGAACGCTTCAAAGGAACGCTCGCTGGTCACCAGGTAGAGTGTGGTCGCCAGGAAAAGTAATACTGAAATATCGACGATCCGATTGAAATCCCGCTTGTCGAGAACCCATCTGGCAGAGGTGAATCGAGACCCTTCGAGCAAGAGTGCCGTGGGCAGACCCACCAGCCAGTACCCGGTCTGCCAGGACCAGAAGATCAGTCCTGCTGCGATTATAAAGGGAGCCTGGTGCATTATCCGGTGAAGGCAGTGGCTGCCTTTCCGCTTTCGACGATATGAAAGTGTTCTACGCTGTCTCTCATGGGGCCCGGGTCTATATCCCCCGATTGATCGCTGATCAGCACGACATCCACGGCGATACCCTTTATCCGTAACCACTTGACGAGTGCGCGTCTCGCATCGTCCCAGGAGAGCAGAACGCAGATGCAACTGCTCAGTTGGTCGGCGCGTGTGCCTAACACCTGTCTCAATGAGTCAAACTGCCGATCCTGGCTCGGTCCTACACAGGCCAGGATTTCGAGCATTCGTGAGGTGGACAGCAGACCCCGTCCGGAAGTGAAGCAGTAGGTCTGGGTACCCACGAACATAAGATCAAGAAGCGCATCCGGTGAGTCCTTTCTGCTGACGAAAGAAGCCGCCAGCGTGACAGCGTCCTCCAGTAAATGTGCCTGCCGGGGTTGCACGAACGTATCGAGTACCAGACCGAATCGGACGAAGTATTCCTCTTGAAACTCTTTGACGACAGCCTTGCCTGTGCGAGCCCAGCTGCGCCAATGTACCCGGTGCAGGGCATCTCCGGGCTGATAGTCCCGAAGGGAGAAAAACTCCTCGGCATCCCCCACAGAGGAGATCTGGGTAATCCCTCCTGGTTGAAAGTGTCTGGATCCGGGGAGGTCGATGGCTGGTACCGGCACTCTTCCGGGAAGTGCAAGGAGTGTCTCGGGGAGTTCAGTTTCGATGGCGGTTTTCATCAGCCCGAGGGGATCCGGTCGAATAATCGTCAGGCCCTCAAGCTCGATGTGTCCGCGACGCCGGGGGGTCAGCTTCAGGTTGACTTCTATTTGCCCTCCAGGTGGAATTGGAGGCAATGGGGTGTCGTCCACGTCTGCCCCCTGAAACTGGGACACCAGCCATTCCCAGCGAGGATAACCGACAATGCGATCGAAGCGATTACGTTTCTCTTCTCCAGGTTCTCGGGCATTGATAAACTCATCGAACCCGGGCAGTCCCGTATCCGGTCTTTCCCTCACGAACAGGCCAACCTGACTTTTTGCCGTTAAGTTTCGAATTCTGACTTTGTACTCGAATGCCTCTCCGGCGGTCGTGAAATCTGGCAGGAAACGCTCCACCGTAAAACGTGGCCGTACCCATATACCACTCAAAAAACTCAAAATGATGAGTGACATAGCCAGACTGGCGATCTGATAGGCCATGGTGTAGCGTGTATCGATCCCGACAACGCCTGCGGATACCAGAATGCCTGTCATCAGGAAACCGGTGGGGGTGAAGCGTCGTCGCAACCAGCGGCTGGTGCGATGAAATCGTTTGAAGTTGCGGTAGAGCAGCCGGCGCATGGGAGTCTCTCAGGTTGGTACCGGCAGTCGATCGACGATCTCTTCCACGATAGCCGATGCGGATGCCCCCGAAAATTTCGCCTCGGGGTCTATGGTCAATCGATGGGCAATGACCGGGATTGCCGCTTCCTGTATCTGATCGGGAGTGACAAAATCCGCTCCATCGAACAATGCCAACGCCTGGCTGAGTCGCATCAGGGTCAATGAAGCTCTGGGGCTGGCGCCCAGGCGGACGCCCTTGCAGGAACGGGTGGCTCCTACCAGGTCTACGATGTATCGCTTGATTTCTTCGCTGACGCGCACCTGGAGCACGGCTTTTCTCAGCAGCGCAGCGTCCGCTGCACTGGCACAGGACTTGAGCTCGTCCAATGGGTGTTGATTGTTCTGGGCTTCCAGAATATCAACCTCCTCCTGAGGAGAGACATAGCCCAGTGTGAAGCGAATGCCGAAACGATCCATCTGGGCTTCGGGAAGCGGGTAGGTACCATGGGATTCCACTGGGTTCTGGGTAGCGATAACGAAGAACATCTCGTCCAGCTGATGTCGGACCCCATCAATACTCACCTGGTTTTCAGCCATGGCTTCCAGCAGCGCTGACTGGGTTCTTGGAGAGGCTCGATTGATCTCATCGGACAGCAGGATGCTGGAGAAAATCGGGCCTTTCAGGAAATGAAAAGCCTGGTCACTCTGCCGAAACATGTTAACGCCCAGAATGTCAGAGGGTAGCAGGTCAGGGGTAAACTGTATGCGCTGAAAATTGGCATCGACAGAACGGGCGAGTGCTTTGGCGAGGGTGGTTTTTCCCGTTCCCGGGACGTCCTCGAGCAGCACATGAACGCCGCTGGCGAATGCCCCGAGGCAGAGGCGGATTGCCTTGTGCTTGCCTGTGATAACCTTTTCGATGTTGCTGAAAAGCGCCTGGTAGATAGCCAATGGCGTATGAAGTTGCCTGTTCAAAATATCCATGTCCCTGCAAATACCTGGTTCCGCTTTGTAAAGAATCATCTTCAGGCTGTTTGACACCGCGCCAGACTGTCTATTGTTTTCGGGTAACAACTCACTCCGCACAGGCAATTTGTTGCGGCAGCCGCCGTACACACCTCCCTGCAGGCTTGGCTTTGGCATTCATGCCAAAGACACTTCCTCCACAGACCGCCCATGGGGGTAATCTCTGGGGGAAGCAGTTACGTTTTCGGCAGCATCGGGAGATTATATAGGTACTCCTTCAGTTTGGTAGCGGACGGGGATATCTGAGCGTTTCCGGTGCCACTTTGTTACCAATCTGTCATCACCTGGCGATGGCTTGGCTGGAAGCCCAGCTGAGTGCCCGGGTGAACTCCGGGTGCTGTTCGGTCGATACTCGCCCCTGCCGCAGTCGATTGTTATTGTCGAAACGTTTCTTTGCTTGTATATAACTTTCGGATAAATATGGATTTTGCCAGGTAATGGTATTGATGGTGCCATCCGTGACAGAAACGGTGGTAGACTTGGACAGATAATCCTGTTTGAGAATTTGAGAAAGACCACAGGGTAAGGGCCGCGGGAAAAAACAATTATCCAGTCTTGCTCGTCTTTTGGTCCAGCTTCCGCGTTGTGGAAAAGGTTGCATAGAAAAGCTGTGCGCCCCTTTCCACGCCTTGAATCTGAACCAAAATCCAGCGCAATTTCTGGATACTCATTAATTTCCGCGGCCCTAAGCCTCGGATTGGGTATGGGTGCAGCAGGGTCAGGTGACTTGAATTTTTAGATTCTGGGGGGAGCGATGATAGAAATACGTGAGCGTGAGACCGGTAATGTACTCTATACCCTGGACGCAGAAACGTTGCAGGGTGCGGATCTGCGAGAGTTGGACTTGACCGGTGCCGATCTTCATGGTGCGGATCTGGGGTCGGCAGTTCTCACGAACACTATTCTGGATGAAGCGGATCTCACTGATGCCAATCTGCGAAACGCCACACTTCAGGGAGCGAGAATGGCTAATGCTGTCATGGATGGTGCGAATTTGAGTAAGGCTGTGCTGGGAGGACAGTCGGGGTTCAGGCCAGCGGATCTTTCCAACGCCAGCCTGGTGGGCGCTACCCTGATCGGGACCAACATGCAGGATATCAATCTCAGCCACGCAATACTCGAACGGGCTGATTTGAGCTATGCGATTCTACAGCATGCCAATCTTCGGGGGGCAGACCTGAAAGAGGCATCGATTTGCGAAGCAAGACTCAATAAAGCCGATATGCAAGGGTGTGATCTGAGTAACAGTGACTTGTGTGGTGCCCACCTGAACTATGCAAATCTTAACGGTGTTGACCTCAGTGGTGCTCAATTGAGTGGTGAAGAAACCCAGCAGCCAGCTATTCTTACCCGTACCAACCTGCAGCGGGCCAGACTGGTGGGAGCCCACCTTGCCAAAGCAGTCCTTCAGACGGCTGACCTATCCCGATCCGATCTGCGTAACGCCAATCTTTCCTATGCGATGATGAGTGGTGCCATTATGCGCCATGCCAATGTGGAAGGGGCCGATTTCACGGGTGTGAATCTGGGCACGGTGACCATGGATTATGCCAACTTTTCGAAATCAATAAATGCGGATATTCCCAACTTCAAGCGTAACCTGCGTTGAGCCGATTTGAATTCTGACTAGGGTGAGGGCGTGGTGAGGTATCATTTACCAGACTGAAGCAGATTCAGCCAGCCACCGAGCAGACGGCAAGTACGATGATCGCGGTGAGCAGGACCGGGTGGGCACTCAACCAGAGGCCTGATCGCAGCAGTTTGCGCACTACAGCGACTATTTTTCTCCATTGGGGAGGTGGTCCAGCCGTCTGGGCCCAGTCAAGCTCGATGAGCCGGTCAAGAAATCCCTGCTCGATACAGCCCTCGAGACTGAAAATATGTATGTCATCCACCCATTGACGGGTTAGAAGCAGGTCATGGGAAAACTCACTCCAATTGAGAGCTTTCTTGTGACTCAGCCCCTGCATTTCCACGCCTCCACCTGTGATGCCCACGCCCACTGATTGAGACCTCCTGGCGTAGTCCCAAAGTATGGCGGTGCCATAAGGCCGGAAGAAACTGGAATAAAGCATGGCGACCCGTCGATCAACGGGAAGGTCCACGATCCCGGTCAATCGCTGTAACAAAGTGGTACCCATATCGCGCTCATCCTGCATGAATGGGAATTCGTAGGCGTCCACCCTGTAGCCATCACTTCGCATTCTGGTGACGAGTTCGAGATACCGGTTACGGGCTGCTATCAGTTTTTTTCTGCTGCAACCTCTTTTGAAGATGGCTCGAATCAACTGTCGTTTGTTTATCAGCAGATGTTGGAACTCATGGATATCGGGTTCGATGTCCAGACCGATCCCCGACCATTGAAGACCATGCTTCTCACTCCAACGGGTAAAGGCCTCATAGCCTGCAGCAGCCTCGGGTGCATTGCCCATGTGGTACCAGTAACCCTCTGATCTGGGTAACAGTTGCCAGGCGATAACCGGGATACCTGCCTGGTTCAGACTTTTCACCACATTTGCTCGTTCTGTACTGTGGTCGATGATCCCCAGGCTGACACTGGCATCCAGTCTGGACAGGCTATGGATAACCTTGGGGCGATCGAACAGATCGGAAAGGTCCGATCCATTCAGTTCGCAGAAAAAAGTCAGGCGGGGAGGCGTATTATTTTTCACTTGAGCCATTGATGAAAGGAAGTACCAACATCAGGGCTAAGCAGCAAGTGGGTCTGAATTGTCAGTGCTGTATACAGCGGCATATTCCCTTAAACGATGACATCTACCGGCGGATTCGTTACGTTATACCAGAAATCGGTCTGGTTGCGGAAAATATGTAGGTTGGCGAAGAACGGTGCCAGCTTCTACCCTTAACCACACTGCTGTCAGGTGATAGGTCAAGCTGTGGAAAGCATACTGAGGACAAACTGATCGATGGTCACGGCCCGGAGGGCTCTGGGCCGGAATACGTAGTTTAGGGCTGCGGAAAGCACAAAACATCCCATCTTACTGGCCTTTTTACTCATCTTCTGCGTTGTGGGTAGGGTTACGAAAAACGGTAGAATGGCTATGCACCGGTTACAAAGCCGAGGATACAAAAGGAGTGCATGGCTGTTCAATACTGCCTTCTCCACAACGCGGAAAAATCTGTCTGAACGGGTTTTTACGCAGGCCCGAAGGGAGAACCTAAAGGATGAGGCGGGTAACCTGGGCCAGAAGAGGGGCAAAACCAGGTTTTTTTTATTGCGCGGCCCTTGAGTCATCTATTCCAGGTCGATCGCTCTTATCCCTTTCTTCAGGAAGTGGATACGGTTCAGAATCCTTTTCCGGGTCTGCCCTTCGGCAGTCTCCAGAATGCTTTGATCCCCCACGAGCTGATAGGCCAGCCAGCCACGAACCATGACGTAGTAACGCTGGTCTCTCCCCAGGTCAGTAATGGCATCCATACTGCCGGGTGCTGTCGGGTTATCTATTGCTTCACGAACAGCGAGTACTTTTCGGCCCAGCTCAAGCAATCCCCGTTCATCCAGCCTGGCAGCAGGGTTTGCAGTTGGGGTGGGGGTATCGGCTTCGACGAGAACAGTCAGGGATACGAGCAGCAGCACTGAGATCATCAGTAACAGAGATTTTCCCGAGCTGTGGATTTTCAGCAACCAGGGGATTCTGGATTCGCTTTTATTGATTTCTTTTCCCTCGCTAAAGCCCGAATGAAGGCATTGGTTCTCTTCCTCAAAGTAGTACTGGAGGGATCTCTGAACTAGTTCAGTGATCCCATGGTCTTAGAATAAGCCGCTTAACTCAATGACTCCAATACGTTGCGACGGGGCCAATCGAAAACTCTTCTTTTCCGTGGCTCTGCTCTGCAAAGTCCAGGATGCAGCTGTTCAGGGCATCGCCGCGGGAAGTAGTTCCCCTGGCGTTTCCCGGTAATTGGCGGTGTGCAGAGGGTGGTGTTGTTTAAATGCAGCAATCCGGCTGCTTGTCAGTACCCATGGAAAACGTAGGGAGTCTGGCCAGGTACGTCAAAAAATACACCGGAATCGCCCCTCTGAATACGAAGAAGTGCTTTCGATCCGTCAAAAAACCATCATTCGATGCCAGGGTTGAGAAGCCGATAGTCATTTAGAACATAGGGTGGTTACCCAGCAGCTACGCTGCATATATGCAAAGTATCGCACAAAAATAAAAAGAATAAGACTTGATAAAAATTTATTATTTAAATCGGTATGTATATTGCTATAATAAACCAGAACGATTGTCTATTTTGATGGAGAAGTCCCATGGGTAAGATGAGCAGGTTGCTGATGACGTTTGCCAGATCGGTGATTCTGGCTTGTCTGCTGTTGGGTAATCTCGTATCGGCAAGTACGATCTATGTCAGCTATTCGGAGGCCGACTTCCTGGATGCGCTGGATCCTGCCGCGAGTCTCCGAATGGAGAGTTTTGAGACCACTCCCATCACTAATTACTGGTCAGGCACGCCAACCCTGACATTGGGGGCTACCGGTGTGACTGTCTCCGCTTCGCGTTTTTCGATATCGGGAGACGATCGTTACGCAAGTGATGGTGTCAAAGCTGTTTATGGAGTGCCGGGTGGTTATGGCAGAGGGGATTCAAACTGGCAGTCAACCCATAATGACTTCAGCCCGCTCAATTTCAGCTTTAGTGCTCCCATTCACTACTTTGGCGTTGATGTGCAGGATCTTGGCACATCTACCGGGCAATCCCTGCTATTAGCCAGCCTGGATGGGGGGCCGGCCATCAAACTGCTGCGCCAGGGAACTCCCTACGGCGCTGCCCCGCCAGATTGTACAGTGGCGGGCAATGGCTGTTTCAATAACCAGTTCACCGGAAGTTCTTTGTTCGCAGCAATAGTGAGCGAGCTACCCTTCAGTTCGATCGAATTCAGTCTGATTGAAGGGGTTCAGGCAAGACCTGGTGGTTTTGTCATCGATGATAGCGTAGGTTTCGATAATCTGAGATTTGGTGCAGGCAGTTTTGACGTGGCGAACCTGCAGCTGGTTCCGGCTCCAGGCATGCTGGTAACTTCTGGATTGGGGTTATTGATGTTCCTGGGGTTTCACCGGAGGATGGGCAGGCGCTACTAGTCTTTCGTTACGCTGTCAATTCAGCAGACCGCTCAGCCATTTCGGAAGCACCCCTGCGGAGACGATGTTGACTTTGGTGAACGTGGCCGGAATGACGGCATTTTCTTCGAACTCAATACGTATCACCTGTGATCTATCCTGGGGCCGGAAAGTTCGCTGGAATTCCATTGGCAGTCGCGGTGAGATGGGGTAGAGTTCAGTTATGGTTCCCTCAGCAGTGGCGATTCCATAGCGAATGGTGACGTTGTCACCTACATCGATTTTATTGACCGATCCCGGCGTCACATAAGCCAGCACATAAGATCCGCCTGTCAGTAAATCCATGATTGGTTCACCTCGTTTCAGAGCACTTCCTTTGGTGACGTAGAGGTGGGAAACAACCAAAGTTTCTTCGGCGATGATCTTACCCTCCGAGTACGCTTCCAGCAGGCTTTGTCGGGTTTCCATCAACGATTCGATGATCTCCTTCATAGTCGATATCTCAAGTGGAAGATCCTGTCGCTCGCCTTTGAGCTTTTCCAGTTTCTCCCGAGCATTGAACTCATCCTTAAGGAACTCCGACATCTGACGGTTTCCTGTAATGCCCCGGGTGATTGCACGTTCCTCATTGACCCGCAGGACCGTCATCTTCGTTGCGCGCTCTTTGGCCAGTGGTATCAGAATATCGACCTGGGCGAGTTGAGACAGGAGTTCAGCATGACGTGCCTGCAAGTCTGCCAGCTTGGTGTCCAGAGTCGATAGCTGCACCAGCAGGTCGAGGGAACTGAGCCTGACCAGCAAGTCGCCTTCCGAAACCCGGTCTCCTTCCTTGACCGGTAATTTACGTACATCGGCGACATAGCTGACAGCTTTGGTCAGATGATCGCGCATCACCATGCCATCAGCACGGAAAAAGAGGTATTTGCCAAGGAATACATCAAAAAGCCAGACCAGCAGCAGCGTGATCAGTATCAGATAGATCCAGCGTCCCAACCTGCCTCGGCGACCTCGGGCTTCTGTCTGTAGTCTGTCTACTCGTGTTTTGTTGCGTAATTTTTTCATTAAAAACGTTTCAGAACATTGCGAACCTTGACCGGGACGAAACTGTCACGATAGGAACGACGGAAAATGAGTTCGTCAAGATAAGAAAGCATGCGTATCGCTCTGGTAATAAAACTCTCGAACAGCGTGAAGGCAAAAATGTAAATGCCAAGAGACAACGAAATCCGTTCGCGATACATAAGATAGACGATGGCAAAGCTCAGCATGGATTCGATGTAGTAAACGAACGTAATCAGTGAAATGAAAAGTAACGCTCCAGAACCGAGTTGGTAGAACAGCCAGGTAAGGTAAATGAAAAAACTGGTCGATAGCAGTACCTGGAAGAAGATATTGTTGGTCAGTGCGATGACATCGAGTAGCGAAAACTGCTGAGAGAACGGATTGAAGGCAGACCTGAATCTGCGAACCTTATCGCGGATCACGCTCCGGTTCCAACGCATTCTTTGATGAATATAGTTACCGATCTCTTCCGGTACATTCGTGTAGGCCCAGGCATGGGGAGCGAATCCGATGCGCCATCCTGCTCTACGAAGTTTGTTGGTGACACTGCCGTCCTCACCGGGTCCCACTTCCCAGCCTCCTACCGAGCGAAGTGCGCTTTTGCGAAAAGCCCCGAATGCACCGGATATTATGGTGAGGATACCCATTGTCGATGTGAATCGCCGTCCCGCCGAAATACTCATGAAGTACTCGAGAGACTGCATGGTGGTGAGTAAATTTGCATCCGGATTACGAACCGCCACATTGCCGGAGGTGGCCCCCAGGGCAGGGTCGGAAAAACCTGCGACCAGCTTTTCGATAGCATCACGATCGAAGGATGTGTCCATGTCGGCGGTGATGACGATATCATGACTGCAATACTGGAGACCGAGATTCAATGCGCTGGTCTTGCCGCCTCTGACACCGCTGCTCAAAGCATGGGTAATCAGGCCGTCCTGCTGCAATTGTCGGGCAATTTTCAGGGTATCATCGGTGGAGCCGTCATCGATGACGATGATTTCAATCCCTTTCTGGGTCTGTTCCCGAATGGATAACACACTGCGTTGTAATCCATCGGCATCATTGTGTCCGGCCAGGATCAGGCTGACCGGACAGTCAAGGGTAGGCTCGGGAGTGCGACGCCCAAACAACAGGGACAGGGCGATAGCTGTCAGCCCCAGAAAGTAACGGGGTACATCGAACAATACAAAAAACCAGCAGAAGTAAAGAAAGCTTTTCCAGTCGATGTGAGTCAGGATATCCGTGATATCACTGAGCATCAGGCAGTTTTCCGAAACAATGCTTCAATCTTGTCTGCGCTGTATTGCTCCAGTTTCAGATCCAGTTTGACGCCAAAGCTTCCCGCCAGACCGTCGCGGATTCGCTGGTGGAGTACCTGGAGGTTATCGAACCTGGTTTCGGGGAACAGCATTATCACATCGTGACCCTGCACGGTGAGGAAGTCGGTATCGCGTAATACCTGGCTTAGCACCTCACCCAGCAATGACAGGACGTTGTTGATGCGGCCAACTCCAAGCTCACTTTGTAAATCGGCCAGATTGACGATACGCAGTCTCAGAGCGGTAAATGGGCGGTCGTAGCGGTTGGCGATTTTGGAACATAGTGAAAACGATTGTAAAAACTCCCGCTGCGGAACGATGCCGATACTACGTTCCAGCATGGTTTTTAATGACGTGCTGGGCAGTGCTCCGGATTCGATAGCCGAGATCCCTTTAGGTGTGAGTTCGTAGTGAAACCAGTCCACCCGGCTGGCGTTGTCCCCTTGCTGGTGTTCATTGCAATCAGCGCAAACGAATCCGACAACGGGTTCACTGGCTGTTCCGGAGCAGTCTGTACAGACGTAGACATCACTGGGTCGGTCATAATCGACTCCGTAGTGATGCAGTCGCTTGCGACACTTCGGGCACTCCAGATCGTTTTCAACACGATATTTATCCTCCGTACCCTGGAAACCGCAAGGATAGTGATGTATGAGGGAGACTTCGTGGAGTTGACTGCTACGGCATGAGGGACACTCTTCGCGGACGTTTAGCCTTGCGGACTGACAATTGCGACATTGGTGTAAGCGGTCGAAAAATTTTGGGGTCAGCAATTCCTGCCCGGACAGATCTTCGAGTAACCTGCGTGGCTCACGAACACCTCCCAACAAGGGATAATCAACCATATGTGCGAGGTTGGCATTCCAGTGCGCATTGATGGGTGTGTCACGGCTATAGGCCAGGGCCAACGATGTCAAAGACTCATAGTCTGCTGAATTTGAGTGGTCAGGAATGTGCCTGATGCGCTGACGAAGCGGCAGCGTGGCCTGTAGTGCGTTTTGCAGCTCCACGCCGGTACTTGCAGGGGCAGTATAGTCGGCACGTGTACCGATACCGACACCAAGATCCACAATGGGAGAAAGGAGCAATCTTTCCCGTGACAGAGTCGCGGTCAATTCTGAAAAGTCGGTGCCGGGTAAGCAACACACCAGATCGAAGTTCGACCCGGTATCAGTTGTCCAGTTGAAGCCATCGAGAATGTTCTGAAATGCGAATACGGAACCAGTTACGAGGAATCGTGGGGACAAATGGCCTTCACCACTAACGACGTCAGTCATAGATCTCCCTGAAATAGCGAAAGCTGGCATTCACTGAAAGCGGATTATTTCCATGCATTATAGAACTGATGGTCAGATTTAATGAAATTTTAAGATAGCTGCTCTCCCCCCAGAGATTACCCTCCATGGCTGGTCTGTGGAGGAGGTGTCTCTGGCAGGGATGCCAAAGCCAAGTCTACAGGGAGGTGTATACGACGTATTCTGGAACGGATCGCCCATGGGGGGTGAGTAGATACGAGCGAGAACAAAGCATCTCCCGGCAATGACCCGTACAGTCCAGCGGAAGAATGAACCTAAAGTACGTTGTCTTTTCGGTTGTTATCGGCGTGAGGGCTGGGATGCATGAGTCAGTCATGGTCTGCTCTGTATCATATCAGGCTTATTGATTGGGGGTATCCAGCCATAGGGAAAGGCGGGCTGCAATGCTGAAATGGTGGTATCGCATTGGACAATATTAAGAAGATAATCTAAACTATTGTTTTAATGGGTTTTTCGAGAAAATACAGGTTTAGCGTCACTATATAACTTGTTGATTTTATTATCTATATATTGAGGTGCAAAAGGCGTTGTTATCCTCTACCAGTGAAGAATCGGTCACGAACACTCTGAACAGATCGGTCGAGGTGAGTTCACCTGTCGGTAGCTCATTTCACACGGCGGATTATCATGATCTGGAAGCAGAGTCGGGGAAAAGGAACCCCCTGTACTCAATAGCAGCGTTGCAGATGACAACCATCCTGCAGACTACATTGAAACCGGAGTCCGTGCTGCGCCGGTTCAGCCGAGCGGTGGCAGAATCTGTCAGTCACAGTGGTATGATTTTTACTGCGGAAAGCGGCACGTATAAAATATCCCTGGGGCGCAAAGCAAAACATCGCTGTACCTTCACTTTGATCCTTGAGCATCGTACCCTCGGTGATCTCGTACTGACTCGTGGCAAACCGTTCCTTGAAGCGGAGGCCGAGCAACTTGAGTACCTGGTCTCTGCGCTGGCCTATCCTCTGCGAAATTCCCTGGAACATCGAAAGGCCCTGCAGGCATCCATGACCGATCCTCTGACCGGGATCTATAACAGAAGCATCGTGGAGCATACCCTGCGCCGTGAGGTTCGGCTGGCGCGACGGTTTAGAAATAACTTTTCCCTGATCCTGTTCGATATCGACGGGTTTAAGGCCGTCAATGATATCCACGGACATGAAAAAGGGGATGAGGCGATTATTGTGGTCGTCAACTGTGTATCTGAGAGTCTAAGGGAAACGGATATATTCGCCCGGTACGGAGGCGATGAGTTTGTTATTTTACTCAATAACACCGGAAAAAAGGGTGCGAAGACACTGGCAACCCATATACTGGCACGGGCTCATCAAAGCGATTGTCTGAACTTTCCCGAGATTCCAATCACATTGAGTATAGGGGTGGCGACTCTGAAGGCCGACGAAAATGAGAAATCATTTTTAAAAAGAGTCGACAAAGCCATGTATCGTGCCAAGGGTCGGGGTGGTGACCAGATCCATGTGGCGGGAGGTAAGGCAATCATCAGATCCACGATTTGAATACACCGCCTTGAATGCAGCCCTTACGGGCTGGGTGAATAGAACTCCTGGGTACCGTTAACCTCCGGGGGGGGCGGGTACGATCAAGGTATCAGCACCGATGATCCTGTTGTCTTGCGATCTTCCAGTTCCTGCTGGGCTCGTGCCGTTTCTGCCAGAGGATAGGTCTGGCCGATATTGATATTCACCATGCCGGTTTCGACTATGTTGAAAAGGTCGTCCGCGCATTGTTGGAGCAGTGGCCTGGTTCTGACATAGCTGGCGAGGGTAGGCCGCTGCACATAGAGGGAGCCCTTGGCTGCGAGTACGCCCAGGTTTAAGTCTGTAACCGGCCCCGAAGCATTACCAAAGCTTACCAATGTTCCAGTGGGGCGCAGAGAATCCAACGAAGCCTCGAGGGTTGCTTTGCCGATGGAATCATAGGAGACGCTGGCACCTTCACCACCGGTGATCTCTCCTACCTTTTCGGCAATATTCTCTTCTTTGTAGAGAATCACATAGTCACAACCGTTGGCTTTAGCCAGGTATGCTTTGGACGCGGAACCGACGCATCCAATGACTCTTGCCCCAAGGAATTTTGCCCACTGGCAGAGAATCAGGCCGACGCCGCCGGCGGCAGCCATCACCAGGATTGTGTCTCCCGGCCGCACGGGGTAAGAGTTTTTCAGCAGGTAACGGGCTGTCATGCCCTGGAGCATCATTGCTGCGGCAGTTTGATCGCTGATCGTCTCCGGAATTTTTACCAGGCGATCTGTTGCGATTAACCGTTCTTCCGAGTAAGAGCCCAAATCCATCGCATAAGCTACCCGGTCTCCTGGTGAAAAGTCGCCGGTATCCTCACCGATATGGGTGATCACTCCGGCACCTTCCATTCCCAGGGTTTGGGGCAGGCCCGGCAAGGGATAAAGGCCAGTACGCTGATAGACGTCTATGAAATTCAGGCCCACCGCCGTATGCCTCATTCTCACTTGTCCGGCCAGGGGATCCCCGATATCCACCTCTTCCCAGGAAAGTACCTCTGGGCCACCGGTTTGATGTATTCGGATTGCTTTACTCATTGCTATCGCCTTTCAAACTGTAAGGGAGGGAAGATTAGTGAGCCGAGTGACCTGGACCAAAAGATGAACAAGCCCGGGTATTTTTTTGTGGCCCTGAGTCATTTCACATTCTATTTTAAGGCATCGTCATAACAGGGGGACTGGCATCAGGATTCTGGTAATCCTTCAAATCTAACAGTTTCGTCCGCGAACATCACCTTGAAGGAGTCATGGCCAGTCATGTGGATTGGTATTCAGCCCCTTCCCCGGAACGAGACTGGCAAAAGCCAGTCGGTCAGCAACAGCCGCAATCCCGGGAGGCGGCTTGATGGCTGGCTTCTCAAATCGCCGATATCGATACTAATCTCTGTGAGATCGAATCAAATTATAGACCAGGATTGATGGGGTGTTACCGGTTTGCATCGCAAGGGCTGCATTTCGACCGCCTTCCGGATTTACCATGGGGTTATGCTCACCTCATACAGGGGATGGCTATTCCACGGATTGGCTGGTCGTGCCTGGACTGTCAGGTTTTCGCGGGATTTCCAGCGCCAGGTTTTAATGGAGTGCCGCAACTTCGGCAAAGATAGACCTGTCCGGCATGTGCACGATTGTGTCTGATACTGGTTAATTGGTGTTCTCCACAACAACAGCGGTAAGTAAAACGCTTTAGCCTGCGGGCCCTGGAGCGGCTGGTGTCAAAGTCATGGCACCGCTGGGCTTTAGCTCCGAATAATGCCATCACCGACTGCCATTCCAGACCATGAGGTTGTACACGGGGTCCCCAAATGACACGGGTGACTACATGGGCGACTTCATGAGGGACCGTTTGAGAGAGAAATTCCTCCTGGTTTTCGAAGTGGAGCAGTGCGTTATAACGTATCAATGGGTCAGTACCTGCTCTAAAGCAGGCCATACCCGCGGAATGGCCACGCAGATCAAAACGGATCGTCACCATCGGCATGGTGGTTTCGTAATGAGATTCTGCTTTCTGTAACAGTACGCATGTGCTATCGACAACCTTTTGTCGGGCCGGTAGATCATCGGTGCTGCGTGGGGAAAATGACACGGTCCTGGAATACTCTTGTTCACGCATTGAATGTTGGATTGAGAGGGTGCTCGACAGACCATTATATTCAGGAAATCCGTGCTTTCAAAGCACGCACCGACTCTGATGGTGTCATCTTTACATTCTGCTTCAGCAGGATGGGGTGACAGCTCACCCGGGGCGTGCTTGGGTCAGACGTCAATGGCAGGTCAGTTGCGTTTGTGCTTATCCGGATTTAATCTTTAGAGTACTATGTACTGGTTCAACTGAATGCTGGTGCTCCGTTGAAGTGGTATTTGCCGGGGGCAATGGTCGATACACGTTGGCCAGGCCCCGGTTCCTGGAAGTGGGATGGTCATTTGCTGGGGGTACTGAACGTTACCGGGAGGCCCCATGGAGACGCTGCATCTGACGGTATACATTGAAGGAGTACTGGTGCTGCCAGTGAGTATCCAGATGCTGAGGTCACTCGATGATAAATGATATGAAGGCAGAATTAGAGCGTATCCTTTTTCATGCCCGGCGTATTCTTGAAATGCAGCATACCGTGAATGATGAATCCAAGTCTGCACTTCAGATTGAGCACTCGGTACTTAAGCTGCTCGGTAAGGGAGATAGAAAAATCTGCCCGGAGTGCGGTTATTTGTTTCAGGGTAACGGGTGGGATGGTATCGATGCCCATTGGCGGGCACGCCACGAGTCCATCATGCCCTATTCCGAGGCCTGGCCGCTGATCAAAGCAGGACTCTATCGTCGACAGTCCTGCCGGCTTCCTTCGGATCTTTTCTCCGATGATTAGTTCAGATCGGTATGCCGGCATCCTGATCCCCCTCGCTTTCTGAAGCCATTGGGCACACCGCGTGTTGGTCCACTGGGAGCGTCGAATAATACTCCACTGCTATACCCATGGAAGTGGGGCAAGGGGTATATGAATGCACCGTTGATGGCGTCGAGTGAGCATCCGGATTGATCAGTGTGTGATAAACATAGCCATCTTCGAATACCGGCTTGAGCAGGATTTCCTGATGAAGCCCGGATTGAGTCCATCCTGGACTGTTCAGCAATGCTATCTTTTCGGTGCTGCTATCTATGCACGGGCGTTACGTCCTCTGGCCTTATCGACAATCAGATCCAGGTTGTCTGATAGAGTGGGGCGGTTCTCTTTGTAAAACAAGCCGATCGGAGGGTTGTCCACATCCATGGCATGTTTGATGGCAGCTATCTTGTCGGAACTGTCATGATCGTCCGGTAACAGCTGAACCTGGGCTTTCAGGTTTGAATAGGTTTTGGACGTCTTATCGAAGGTGACGCAGGGCGATAATATGTGGAGATAGGAAAAGCCCCTGTGAGCAATTGCCTGGGTGATCATGTCACTCAGGTGTCTGGGGTCGCCGGCGTAACTCTGTCCGATCCAACTGGTGTCGTATGACAGCATCATCAGGAGGGGATTCAATGGCCGGTCCTGATTCTCGTAAGGGGAGGTGCTGGTGGTAAAGCCTAAAACCGATGTGGGGGAGGTCTGCCCTTTGGTAAGGCCATAGATGCCATTGTCAAAAACCAGGTAGGTGATATCCACATTGCGTCTGGCTGCGTGGGGGATATGGGCTCCACCGATAGCAAAAGCATCTCCATCACCTCCGATGGCCAGCACGGTGAGAGCATCATTGGCTACTTTTATGCCGGTTGCCACCGGCAATGTGCGGCCATGCAGCGTATGGAATCCATAGGTATCCAGAAAGAAAGGAAAGCGCGATGCGCAACCGATACCAGAAACCACCGTCACATCTTTCTGATGAATCTGTAAATGGTTGATCGCCATCGTCACGCCATCGACGATACTGAAGTAACCACAACCCGGGCACCATGTGGGAAGTGATTTCGAGCGTATATTGAGGCGCCCGCTTTCCCGTACCTGTTCTAATTTTTCTTCCAGATAAACCGGTTGTCGGAGATTACCCATGGGTTAATCCTTTGTCAGCTCTCGATATTGAATGAGTATGTTCATCAGGCCGCTGTGGGCGACTTGACACGATCGGCGAGATGCCTGATCTGGTTCAGAATGTCTTCGACCTGCATCGGTACGCCAGGCACCCGGTTCAGGCGTGTGAAAGGTTGTGAAACAGCTGAAGCGACCAGATTGGCGAACTGGCCCTCGTAATTCAGTTCGGGGATCAGGATTTCACCGCAATCAGAGAAGAACTCCTTGATCGGCTGGCTGGGTAGCGGGGAGAGCATCACCACTTTCATCGCCGAGCAGTTGATGCCTTCTGCCTGGGCCATCAGCATGGCTTCGAATATCTCGCCGAATGTGGATCCCCAACCCAGGATTCCCACGTCTACCTTTCCTTCTCCACCAAATCGCTTGTGTATGGTGATCCCGGGATGATCGAACGCCTGCAGCAGTTTGTTGTGGCGCTTTTCACTCATTTTGCTGTGTATCTGATCGTTGGGTCTGCCCATTTCATTATGTTCCAGCCCGGTAATGGTATGAATGCCGCCTTCCTCACCCGGGATGGTCCGGGGGCTGATATTGTCCTCGGTCAGGGCAAAACGGTTGTAAGCAACGCCACGCTCCAGGTGGGAGCGGTACTTTGAACTGTCTGCTTCAAAGGGATTCTGCCGCGGGAGAACCACCGTTTCATATCGGTTCGAGAGGTACAGGTCCAGCAGTACGATAACCGGTGTCTGGTACTTTTCCGCCATTTCGAATGCTTTGCCGGCACACTTGTATGCACCCTCCACGTTGGTAGGAGCCAGGACGATGCGTTGAGCATCCCCGGCGCCACCGTACACCGCCAGGTGCAGATCGGATTGTTCTGTTTTTGTCGGCATCCCGGTGGAGGGTCCGCCCCGCTGAGAACAGAAAATCACTGAGGGTACTTCTGCCATCACACCAAGCCCCAGCATCTCAATCATCAGTGCCAGGCCAGGGCCGGATGTGGCGGTAGCCGCCCTGGTTCCCGCATAACCCGCACCGATGGTGGCGGCAATGGCAGAGATTTCGTCTTCAGTCTGCACGATGCGACCACCGCGTCTAGGCAGTTCGGTGGCCAGGGATTCCATTATCGACGTCGCGGGTGTGATGGGGTAACCGAAGAAATTATTGAGTCCCGCATCCAGGCAGCCCCGAACCACCGCAGCGTTTCCGGTCATCATCTGTACCTTATTACCGACATCCTGGCGCTCGGGAGTACCCAGTTCGATGAAGTCGAGACGGAAAGTCGATGCACCTTCGTCGTAGGAGGTATCGAAGGCACGCAGATTCGTCTCGCTGATGCTCGGGTCTTTGTGCTGAAACTTCTCCTGGATAATTTGATGAAAAGGATCCCCTTTTATCCCATACAACCCCGCCAGATAGCCGAGTGCAACGATATTCTTGGACTTGGAACCACCGGTGGTCTGGTCGCTGATCTCCCGTATGCGCAGTCCGTAAGGGAGTTGGCCAGGTAACAGGTGCCCCGAGATGTGTTCTCCCTCGGCCATCGGTGCAATAGGTGCCTGGTCGTATATCACGCTGCCGAAATCCCTGATCTCGGTCACGTGGGGGATCGCATAGCTATCGTTTAGGGACACCAGCACGTCGGATTGCTGTTTCAGGGAATAGGCCTGCCGGGATGTGACCCGAACGCGGGATATGCACTTGCCGAACCCCCTGATCTCCGGGGGGTAGATGTCGAATGCGATCACTTTATACCCGGCTTTTGCCATGGCACGTTTGAAAATGTCTCCCACAGCTATGGTGCCGTCGCCTGCTGAGCCGCAAAACATCAACTGAATGTCTGTATCTGTCATTTTTGCACTCTAATCGTGTTCCCAATAGGGTGAGATGATCTGTTTGTTTTCATCGAGGTACATTTTATGATCGGTGGCCGTTTCCCACAGAATGTCGTCACCGGTCATGTTCCTTGCCGCGATTTCGCCCATTTTCTTGACGTTTTTCCACCCGTAGTAAAAGCGGTACTGGTTCTCCTGGGATGACCAGATCTGGCAGACGTCTCCGGCCGCCCAGATATTCTGATCGGTGGTGCGAAGGTTGGTGCTTACCAGCAGCCCACGTTCGAAATCCACACCGGAGCCCATCATGAAATCTGCAGCGGGCAGCAGGCCAAGAAAGGGCATCACCACATCTGCGAAAATTTCCCGGCCATCGTCGAATATGACGTGCCGGGCCGACATGCCGGGGGCCCCTTCCTGGATCTGTTCGATCTTAACCTCTTCGATGACTTCCACCCCCATGTCTCTTAGAGCACCCAGAAACAGCGCGCGTTCATCCGAGTCCACCCGATGGGGCCAGAAGGTCTGCTCAGTGGCCACCAGGATAATCTTGTAACCTTCTTTCAACAGGTTGCGCGCCAGGTCGAGACCCAGAACGTCTCCCCCCAGCATGACGATCTTACCCTTGCTGGGAAGGATATCCCGTACTTTGCAGGCCGCACTATAGAGGTTGAAATGATTCAGGAGTGGAGCGAAATCGCTCAACTCCGCAGGCAGGTAGGATGCCCCGCCACTTGCGACCAGCAGCTGGCTGTAAGAGATTTCCTCCTTGTGAGCCAGGTTCAAGGTCTTTCGATGGGCATCCACATGGGTGACGAAACTGTTGCGCCGAACGTTGATGCGGTTTTTTACGTAGTATTCGATGGGATTGACCAGAAAGTCACGCCAGTCACAGGACTCGTGAAAGACCCGAGGCAGTTCGTAGCGGCTGTAAAACAGAAGCCGCCCCGCAGTAATGATGGTTATCCGGCTTTCGGGATCCCGTTGTCTGAGGTGGCAGGCGGCTTCGTTGCCGGCGACTCCGTTGCCAATGATCACATAGTGTTCGGTGGAAGCCATAGTCATAGATCCTGATAAAAAATCTCGTTTCGGGTGATCGAGATACATTTGGTCGGGCAGACTTTGAAGCAGGCACCGCAACGTATACATTCATTGTTGTCGATCCAGATGGCACCCACTTTGTCCCATTCACTGGCCTCGTGGAGAGAACCATAGGTTCCGTCTCCCTTGAGCTCCACGCCATCCACCATTTTGATGCAGTTTCGTGGCGCCACCTCGATACAGGCCCGACAATAGGTGCAGTTGTCTATGTCGATTTCGTACTTGTGATAACACAGATAACAACGCTTGGCCTCTTCCAGGGCAAGATTGGAGTCATACCCGGTTTCAACCTCCTTGTTGTCAGTGTTTATGCGTTCGCTGAGGGGTTCGGTGGGCATCTCCTGACGGGGGATGAAGTCGAACGAGCGTTGTCTCAATGGCTCGTCCACGGAAGATATTTTTACCACTTTTTTGCGGCGTTCCCGCCCCATCAGCCAGGTATCTATCTTTACCGAGAGGTTGCGGGCGTGGCCTACCGCTTCAACGACGGTACTGGCTCCGTTAACAAAATCCCCTGCGGAAAAAAGCCCGGGTACGGAGGTCATACCGTCCTGACCGAGACGCACATTGCCCCATCGGTCCAGATCAACCTGAACGTCCAGGATGTCGGTCACCGTCTTCTGGCCGATGGCGATCAGCAGCGTATCGCAGGGCTCATCAAATTCGGAGCCATCGATGGGGATGGCCTGTCGCCTTCCACCGCTGCGCCAGCCCCCCAGCCGGTTCTGCACGAACTTCACACCCTTGAAAACACCGGCATCGTCGATCAGCAGTTCGACCGGGGTGCGCAATCCATGAATGATGACACCCTCCCGCTTGGCCTCGTGAATCTCTTCCTTGGTCACCGGGATGTACTCCTCGGTGGTACGTATATGGATCGTGACCTCTTCGGCACCCAGTCTTTTGGCCACTCTGGAGCAGTCGAGGGCCGTAAACCCTGCACCGACCACAGCCACCCGCTTTCCGACCTCTTTCTGTTCCCCCCGATGCAGTTCCATCAGAAAATCAAGGCCATTTTCTACATTATTTATGTGGGTTGATACGTCGTCTCCTGCATCAACCGTGCGCAGAGGCAGAGGAATGGCAGCTGCACAACCGGTAGTCAGCAGCACCGCGTCATACGCATTGAGAAGTTCCGTGACCGGCGTGTCGTCGGGCCCGCTACCGATGCTGACACCAGTTTTCAGATCCACACCCAGGCGGATAGTGTTATGGATTTCCAACTGCAGCAGATCCCGGGGCAGGCGAAATTCCGGGATGCCATAAGATAACATGCCCCCTGGCCTTTCTTCTTTTTCAAAAATAGTGACGTCGTGCCCCAGTGTGGTCAGATCATGAGCCGCCGCGAGTCCGGCCGGTCCGGCACCGACGATGGCTACTTTCTTACCGGTCGGGGTATAGAGGTTTTCCGTGATGCGATGACCGACCTGCTTGTGATCCCCTGCCGCGCGTTTGAGATGACAGATTGCCACCGGTTCGCCATTTCCTGGCCACCCGTGGCGACAAGCGGTTTCGCAGGGACGGGAACAGATTCGGCCCAGGACTCCCGGCAAGACATTGGCAAGCCGGTTCAATTCATAGGAACGGCCGTAGCGTTCTTCCATGATGGTGCGAATGTACGCTGGAACGTTGGTGTCAGCGGGACAGGCTGTCTGGCAGGGTATATTCTCCCTGACCCAGCCAACGTCACGGGGATCGGTGGAAAATCGAACGGGTGTGACGATCCTTTGCCCGTACGACTGGGTGTTGGAGAAATCCTCGTCTTCGTCGAGTCGTATCGCGCGTATTTCGTGATCTGACATATAACTTCCTCTTGCCCGGCTGGTCTTTGCTGGTACTCCGCCAATACATAAGATAACGGATGCTGTGAGTCTGTCAGCGTTTGTGGTAAGACGCAACCGTTCCGGATGGTTGCTTTCCTGGTAATCATTGCAACCCGATCCAGGTATGCCGGGAAGCCCACCTGCAGGCATGATCTAGCCTCAGCCAGCCCAGAACCCATTTTCAAAAAGGCTGCTACCGTATCCGGTGCCGCGTATAGCGTGCTTCAGACAGGCTCCAGGTACCACGCTATTTATAACACTTGTTTATCACCCATGTCCCGATTCAGCTGCCTGCACACGGCGGATTTACGCTACTAAACTTATCCAACAAATTCAGCGACTTGCTTCATGATCTGAATTTAGCTGGACTTCACAAAGCAAAGAGCATTAATAATCAACAGGTTACGTTCTAGTGAAGCGATATGCCATGGATTTTCAGGCAATATTTCGACTAGCATGAATTTGCCCTGTGCCTGCAGCAGATGCGCAGTGTCTGGCCTGTTCAGTAATTGCCAGGTAGCCACTTGACGTACCCGCATTCCCGAAACACAAACCTGTAATGTAACTACTCACCCCGCAGGGGCAATCTGTTGCGGAAGACGCCGTAAAACCCTCCCTGCAGGTTTGGCTTTGGCATCCCTGCCAAAGCCACTTCCTCCACAGACCGCCCATGGGGGGGGACCTCTGGGGGGTGAGCAGTTACCCTCTAACGATCATTGGACCACTTAAGGGCCGCGGAAAAAATGAATCATCCCATCCTGTTGGTCTCTCACCTCAGCTATCACTACCGGCATCCTGCCTCGCGTGAATCTAGTCCGTCCATGGACGTCGTCTGC
>JAAELC010000109.1 GCA_024227135.1 Gammaproteobacteria bacterium | reverse complement strand
TTATTTGATCATTTGAGGCGAATATTGGGCATATTTAACGAAAATGATCGGAGAATCTGTCCAAATCCAGCTTTTCCACAGTAGGCTCACTATTCTCGGACAGGCTCCTAGTGTCTCCCGCCGCCAACCAGCCTTCAGAACTGTGAACTGTCCGAGGCACAGTTGCCATTATTCCAGGCACGAATCTCGTTGACCATCCCCGAATCAAGCTGGTAGTGGAATAGCCCGCGATACGCGGCCTGCTGTGCCTCTTTGTCGGTACCCAAAGCGGTGTAAAAAGGTTTATGTGTAACTAAACGTTGCTCCATAGCTATGTGGGTGGGCAACAGATCTGCTAAGGGATAGGTGATCAAATTCTGGTTACAGGGTGAATTAGCCGGGGTTGAGTAAACGTTCCAGACGAGCCCTTCAGTCGCCCCAAGGTGGTTGGCTTGTCGTTGGCTCTAACCTGAGCGGAACTCACAGTGCCGAATCCAAACTACCTGCTTCAGCTCTTAAGTTTGTTGACATTCTTGAAATTGAAAAACCGCCAAGTCCTCCTCAATTGCTTCTAAAAGCGTCACCAATTCTGGCCGGAGCCTATCAAGTAATCCGGCGCGAGTGATGTAAAAGGGTGCCCGGGGACCATGGTAATCCAGTACGTCGCCCACTTGCTGGAAATGGATGCCTGCTGTCAGGCGCAGGTGTCTGGCCAACCTGGGTTGCATCATGGCAAGAACAGCGTTCAGACCGTTAGTAATGCCCACCGAAGCGGCACCGAGGTAGAGACCCAGGGCGATATGGGGAAAGCGTCGTTTCTCAGTCTGCTGGATGCTGAACAACTCGCTGCCCAGACCATCATTGGTCAGTTTCTCCCCGACACGCCTCCTGTACTGGTTGAGTATCGCCAGGCGCGAGATCTCTCCGAAGGATGGCCTTGGCAGGCTCTCTATATCCAGTATTTCCGGATTCAGTGCAGCTGAGCAGTGCTGCTGCAGAGGGATGGCGGATCGTGTTATGTCGGAGTTTGCCAGTACCAGTCGAACACAACCAGCGTAAAGTCCGGTAGAGCGGTGCAGCAGAAGGCAGTGTCGGGAATGTCGGTCGAATTCGTCGGATTCCAGTTTATCCGGGAAACGCGAGCTATCCTCCCAACTCAGGTCCTCACAGTAGACGTTGTAACGAATTCGAAAAACTTCTTTCCTGAGTTCGTCCGTATCGGCGGGAATCAGCTTGAAGTAATCTCGATAGGGACCTACCAAGTCGTTTTTTTTCATCTCTAGTAACTAAATCAATGCAGCCGAAGAAAAATGGGGTATGTAAGTGTTTCGGAAGAAAGTGGCAAATAGTTTAATTAAAGTTGCACAGGTAAATCCGCATCGGGTGAAATACGGGTTATGACAGCGGAAATACATGATAGTGAGACTTATCCAATTGTTTATACTGAATATATGTGAGAAAGTAATATTTCATCGGTCAAGAAAAAGAATTTTATGCCGATTCAGCTCTTAACGAGATGCGGATTGTCTTGAAACGTAACTGCTCCCCCCCAGAGATTACCCCGTATGGGCGGTCTGTGGAGGAAGTGTCTTTGGCATGGATGCCAAAGCCAAGC
>JAAELC010000108.1 GCA_024227135.1 Gammaproteobacteria bacterium | reverse complement strand
CAGAAAAGGACAACCGTCAAAAAGTGGCACAAAGTTCTTGGGGAACTTCGTTCCATGGCCATTGCCCTCCCTGGTTCACGCAGCATGTTTGGACGCCTTCAGAATGCACTCAAATTAGACGGCACTTCGCGGATAGCACTCAACAAAGGTGTGCATCAGGCCCTCGATGACTTCAGATGGATAGCAAAGGATCTGACTGACCGACCCACCCGGATCCAAGAGGTTGTCCCCCTGTTTCCTGGTGCGGAAGGTGATCATGATGCCTCTGGTGCGGGAGCTGGAGGTGTTTGGTTCCCCTCCGACACACTCACCCCTCGGGGTGAGTGGAAGCCTAATGTCCCAGTCGTGTGGCGAATTGAGTGGCCGGATTGGGTCCGACAACGTTTAGTATCATCTGACAATCCAACGGGCGATATCACAAATTCGGATCTGGAGTTAGCTGGTGGTCTTATTCAATTGGAAGCTTTAGCACAAACGTTCGATATACGTGAGCGCACAGTCGTAAGCAAAGGTGATAACCTCAATACTACGTTCTGGGAAAGGAAAGGAAGTACTACCACCGATTCAGTGCCAGCGTACCTCCTACGCCTCTTTGGCCTCCACCAACGGTTCCACCGATACGTCCCACGGTTTGACTACTTGGCTGGAAAATCCAATCTCCTGGCTGATGCCTTCTCGCGTGATTTTCACATGACTTGGTCAGCTTTATACTCACAGCATTCTCATCTCTTTCCACAGAAAAATGGTTATCAAGTATGGATTCCTCCACCGCAGCTCATTTCAGGGATTCTCTCCGCCTTGCAACGGAAACAGTGCGCAAGGGCGTCTGTTCTAGTCGAGCCCGCAGCACCGTCGGCCACTGGAACATCTGGGAAGAGTTCTGTCATGAATTGGGCCTCGACCCCCTACTCGAAGCCTTCGTCGACAAAGTTCCCATCCTTCAAGTCTTCCTCCTTAGAGTTCGTACCGGAGAACTTGCAGCCAAAGGAGATCCAGTCAGGGCTCGAACGTCTGAAGATTACCTACGGAGTGTTGCGCAGACGCACCTCTCCTTGGGTCAGATAGATCCCCGACACAACTCTGCTGGTGATATTGATTTTCGCATCCAACGAATGCTAGCCGCATGGAAAAAGGCTGACCCTCCACCAAGCCGGGGCAAACCTATCCCCATGTCAGTCATCCGACGTATTTGCCTCATCGCACAACATCTTCCCAAAAACTCCTTCTTCCTTGAGGCCGTTGCGGATATGATCATCATTGCTTTCTTCTACCTCCTCCGCCCTGGTGAATACACCGATTCACCGTCCGACACAACGCCCTTCACCCTGGGCGATGTCCAACTCTTCGTTGGCCCCACCCGTCTCAACCTTGACACTGCCACCGACGAGGAGCTCCTCCAGGCTCGCTCCGCTTCCCTCACCTTCACCACCCAAAAAAATGGCATCCCCAACGAAGTCATCAAGCTAGGGCGCAGCGGGGACCCCTTCTGCTGCCCCACCTTGGCCCTCGCCCGGCGTGTCATCCATCTTCGATCAAACAACGCCCCTCCCCATACACCGCTGGCTCGGGTCTTTTTAGCATCTGGCACTACCAAGGGCGTCACCCCATCCGTCATCACCCACCACCTCCGGATGGCAGTGCGCTTCCTTGGCACTGACCTCGGCTTCACCGCTTCCGAGGTCTCTGCCCGCTCCCTCCGAGCCGGCGGAGCCATGGCCCTCCTGGTCGCCGACGTCGACACCGACGTCATTAGGCTCCTTGGCCGCTGGCGGTCGGACGAGATGTTCCGCTACCTCCACCTCACAGCTGAACCCATCATGCGCCATTTCGCACAACGCATGCTTAACTCCGATTACACCATCTCGCCCAACCAGCTGGTGCCGATGCATTAACTCCCACCCACCCATTATCCCTTTCTCTTTGGCCATTGGGGACCAATAGCTGACGACCGATAGGAGAACAGTCTGCCGCTAGGACAGCTCGCTTCCCGCTAGGAGAACAGTCTGCCGAAAGGACAGCAGTTTCCCGCCAGGAGAACAGTCTGCCGCCAGGACAGCCGCTTCCCGCTAGGATCGCTCAGCCATTGGGACCTGAAAAGGGGGGTGACTTTCCTAGTAAAGTTTTCCCTTTTTAGCCAATTTGCCCGTGTACCAACAAAATACAAAATTACCTCCCGAGGGAGCAGTGAAGCAATCCAGCGCATCTCAGAGGTGGCATAGCCACCGTCTGTGATGCGTAGGGGCGTCAGCTGCTACCTCACCACGGAACCTTGAAAAGATTGAAAAAATTGAACAACATGAAGCGACAAGATTATTATTTTGCATCACTACGGATAGCAAAGTGAACAGCAGCGGAATAGTTGAATAAGTGTAGTTCTAATTAAACCAATACTATGGCACTTGCATTCAGCAGTGCTGCGCACACCATGCCTCCTTCCCAGACGCAGACCCGCCCTAGGTTCGCCAGTCTATATTCCGATGCAAAGCATGACCCGGCAAAGGGAAGCCATCAAGCAACAAATAAATTTATGCTCGCAAATGGTCCAAATCCAACCGATGCAACTACCATTGAGCAAAAGCTTACCCAAGCTACCTTCGACGGGCCGGGAGTCCCGGCTCTTCTCCTATATTCCAATAATAAATTCAGGCACATCTATGCGCCCTTCACGCACACTGCCGCCTTTGGAGCGGCCCCCAGCGATTACGATGACAAATTTCTTGGCATCGATGGAGACTTGGTGGGATTTTCGGGTGGTTACACGGTGGTGGAACTACCAATCCATGCCTTCGTGAGGACCGGTCCGACGCTAGTCATGACTCCTGCTGCTCTCGTTGCCCACTACACTGCACATCCATCCGATCACCTTGTGGGCCCCTTCGAGGCCGATGAAGATGATGAAAAGGAGGACGAGGACTTCGAAACGATTGAATCACACCATTGTGCATATGTGCCCCATAACTTGGGACCCCACCTGGATCCAACAGACGGACTGACACCAAGTCACTTCTTCAGGAATGTCTACCCGTTAACCCTCAGTG
>JAAELC010000107.1 GCA_024227135.1 Gammaproteobacteria bacterium | reverse complement strand
GCAGACGACGTCCATGGATGGACTAGATTCACGCGAGGCAGGATGCCGGTAGTGATAGATGAGCAAAAAGACAATTAAGATGGGGTATTTTATTCTTGCCGCAACCCTAACCGCCAGCACAGAACCTGACAGATCAAGGAAGTACTGAACAGCCTGGAGTAAACTACCCCAGCACTGTAATTTTCACTGTATGCTGTTCTGGTCACCCCTTCCGACTGCTGCATAGCGGAAACAATCCACCGTATGATCATTGACCATACCGGCAGCCTGCATAAACGCATAGCAGATAGTGGGCCCGACGAATTTGAAGCCCTTCTTCTGCAACGATTTACTCATGGCGGTGGACTCCTTTGTAGAAGCGGGAATATCGGAAAGACGTTTCCGGGAATTGGTAATGGTATGTCCACCCACAAAAGCCCAGAGGAAGTCAGAAAAACTGGTATGGTGATCTTTGACATCAAGGTAAGCTCGAGCATTTGTCACAGCTGCACCGATTTTGAGACGGTTGCGAACAATGCCCGAATCAGCCATCAACAGCTCGATTCTGGTCTGATCGTAGTGAATGATTTTTCCCGCATCGAACCCGTCGAATGCTTTACGGTAATTCTCCCGTTTTCTTAGAATAGTCACCCAACTGAGACCCGCCTGAGCACCTTCGAGAATCAGCATCTCGAACAGTCGCTGATCATCACGGATGGGGACACCCCACTCCTCATCATGATAGCGACTATAGAGCGCATCTACCCCGGTCGCCCACTCGCATCGAATACACATCCTGCCCCCTTGGTTTATCACTGGTCGCCGATTCACCGCTGAGGATAACAATCTAATAGCTCGGCCTGCCAGCAACCGAGCGGGAAAGCAGTGACAGGCTATAATTATAGACCTGACCCCATGAATAGGGCGTGAGTTGTTACCAATAAACCACTATTCGGTTGACGACCCCGGACTCGACAGCGCCCATCCCGTCAGAAAGCAGCTTTTCACCATCAGAACCAGGAACCCGGCACCTGGAAAATGGCCCGATGGTTTACGCCGGGGTATATCGGTTTGATGATCCAGTAAGCAGGTAACTAATTCTCATCATTCATCATGAGTGGTGCATAAAAGCTGAGCGTTCTACCCTTGTAGAATAGATCTTTCGCCCTGTCCACCATAATGCGGGCTGTTTTAGCGTCCACATCCAGGTTCACCACCGCGGTCAAACGTTCAGACTCACCCTCGATGTCGACCGCAACATCCGCACCCCACTTCTTGAACATTTCCACGATTTCCTCAGCCGTGGTCCCCGGTGGAAGGTTACTTACAAGAATTTTTGATGGCATTTTACTCCTCCTGCTGCAGTGGCTGTTCAATTGGAACGCGTCAGTGCATAGATTACACCTGTTTCACGAATCTACTACAACGATGAACCTCGCGTAAACAGCTATTTTCCGTTGAAAACTCAGTGCCTCCTGCCTGTCGACCGGCCCCGCTGCTGGTTCGAGGTGAAGCGAACACCCGGCAGCCGGTACAGAATGTCTCGATCTCAGCAAAACAGTCACTGCTTCAATCCTGTTTTGACCGACCACAAGGAAAAGCCGATCGTAACAGCTCACGCCCAGATATTACCCCCATGGGTGGTCTGTGGAGGAAGTGTCTTTGGCAGGGATGCCAAAGCCAGGTCTACAGTCAGCTATAAAGAATACAGACAAGATAGGAGATGGGGACCCTCAAAACACTGTTGGGATATGCTGAACTTATCAGTATATGAGATCCCCACACAATGACTTAGGAGGTGTC
>JAAELC010000106.1 GCA_024227135.1 Gammaproteobacteria bacterium | reverse complement strand
TATCGGAAGGCGGGCATGGGGTTACAGAGCGTAGATGTCTTGGTTGCCGATGGCACTTTAACAAACACGTGGGACATCTCTACGGGTAGGCCGCGGCCCGTAGTCCCAGGGGCCTGGGGAGAACCCATTTTCCAACCCATCCTTGAAACCCAATGTGTCACATAGGCTTTTGAAACTGTTGGAGCCTTCATGTTCTTAATCGGCACAGCTTCTGGCCACCTGGTAAAACGATCCACCACTGTCATCAGGTACTCGAAACCCTGGCAGACTGGAAGTGGACCCACCAAATCAATTTGCACATGACCAAAGCGAGACTTTGGCATCGGAAGTTTCTGTATAGGTGCTTTAGTGTGCCGTTGTACTTTCGACCGCTGACACTCCAGACACTGTCTCGCCCGCTGGCCTATGTACTTCTTGAGGCCGTGCCAAACAAACTTTTCCGACACCAGCTTCTTTGTCGCTTCGACTCCCGGGTGGCTTAAGCCATGAATGGCTTGGAAAATTGGTTCTCTCCAGGCCTCTGGGACTACGGGCCGCGCCCTACCCGTGGAGATGTCGCACAGGACCGTGAATGTACCATCGGCAAACGAAACATCTTTGAGCCGTAACCCAGTACACGCCGTCCTGTAAAGCTGAACATCCTCTGAGTTGATCTGCGCTTGAGCCAAAGCCGCATAATCAATGCCCTTTTCAATGGCGTAACAAACCAGAGGTTGCACCTCGTCCTCATCAAAGTTGTTCGGTGCCATCTGGTTGCCCCTATCCGAAGGTGTCAGCGACGGACTGAACTCGACTCTCGACAAGGCATCTGCAACCACATTTGCTTTTCCGGCCACGTGTTGAACGTCAGTTGAGTGTTCTGCAATACTGGACAGTTGCCGTGCCTGTCGTGGCGATTGGGTGTCGCTTTTCATCTTGATTGCATTAACTAGTGGCTGGTGATCTGTAAAAATGGTGAAGGGCTGGCCCTCAATGTAGTACAGAAAATGTTTGACACTCAAGTGTATTCCCAGAAGCTCGCGATCATAAGTGGAATACCGTAACTGCGGACCTCTCAGCTTCCGACTGAAAAAACCCAAGGGCTGCCAGCAACCTTTGACTAGTTGTTCGAGGACCGCTCCTATTGCCGTGTCACTGGCATCTGTGGTGAGTGCCAGTTTGGCTCCAGTCACTGGGTAGGACAACTGCGTGGCTTCTGCCATCGCCTCCTTTGCCTTTCGAAATGCCTCCGACGTGTCCTCCGACCAAACCAGTTTCTTCTTCGGTCGTCGAGGCCTAGCAGCAGCCGTGACAGCCTTAGGCTTCCCTCCTGGAGGAACATCCACCACCATGGCTTCATACAAGGGTCTGAGCAGCTCGGCAGCCTTGGGCACGAACCGGTGGTAAAACACATACATCCCCAAGAACCGCTCCAGAGCCTGAACTGGATCTTTCGCTCCCACTGGTTCTGGGTAGTCTCTGATGGCTTCCACCTTCTTGGGCACCGTCTTGATGCCTTCCTTGTTAATCAAGTGGCCCAGGAACTCAAGTTCCTGCACGCCAAACTGGCATTTGGATACTTGTAGAAACAAGCCATGTTGTTCCAACCGGTCAAAAAATAGACCCAGGTGTCTACGATGATCGTCCCTGTTCTTGCTTGCGATTAAGACATCATCGAGATAAACAAAGACAAAATCAAACTCCTGGAAAATTGAGTCCATCATCCTTTGGAACGTTGCCCCCGCGTTGCGCAACCCAAATGGCATCCTTCGGAAATGGTAAAGCCCAAAAGGCGTTGAAATTGCCGTCTTCGGCTGGTCTTCCAGCTTGATTGGTACCTGATGGTAACCTTTGACCAGATCTACCTTGGAGAACCACTTCCGGCCTGCCAGCCCATTTGCAAAATCATGAATCCGTGGCACCGAATAACTGTCAGGCACTGTGACTGTATTAAGCCGCCGGAAATCCCCGCAAGGCCTCCATCCACCGTTGGGTTTGGGCGTGATGTGCAACGGCGACGCCCATGGACTGTTTGACCTGACGGCGATGCCCATCTCCTCGAGGAACCGAAATTCCTTTTTGGCAATCGCCATCTTCTCGGGATTTTGGCGTCTTGGTCTGCAACGAATTGGCTGCCCTGTAGTGACTATCTCATGCTCTACACCATGTGGGGTCTCTGTGAGCTGAAAAGTCTGTTCTGTCAACTTGGGACGTTGCCTAACCAGTTGCCTGATCTCCTCCTCGAACGATCCGGGAACAGAAGTGCTCACCACGGAGATACCTCTGACATTGTCCAGGACAGGCAAAACGTTGCCTCTGACCATCCACGACCTCTCGAAATTGACAAGTCTTTTGCCCTTGAGGTCAACTAGTAACCCATAGCGCCGTAGTAAGTCTGCCCCAATAATATTCTTGGCCTTCGCCACGATGAAGGACCAGGAGAACTCTCCACATTGGAGCCTGATTCTGCGCGTACGTCTCCCGTAGGTCGTAATGCCAGAACCGTTCGCAGCCTTGAGCTTGACCCCCACAGCAGCTTCTTTATCCCCCGGTTTGGGCGTGATGATTGACACCTCCGCACCTGTGTCAACTAGGAATGTCTCTCCCGAAATCTTGTCGGTGACATGAAGTAACGGAGTAGTTGTTGGCGATGTCGGCGATGCTGTAGGACCAAGGTTTGTCGGCACAGGCAGTACAGAACACTTCGCCGATGTCGGCGACGCTGACGCCGCCGAAAATGTCGGCGATGTCGGCAACGTCAGCAACATCCGCGACCATGGAAATGTTGGCAATGTCGGCAACCTCGGCCCCCCTGTGGCAGGAACGGAAGTGTTGATGTTGTTGATTGTGGCGGTATTAAACGGAATGGGCCGGGAGCTTCCGC
>JAAELC010000105.1 GCA_024227135.1 Gammaproteobacteria bacterium | reverse complement strand
TACGTGATTTTTACGGCCCGGGATTGTAAAAATTTCTGACAATTGAAGCTATCAACTTCAACCGTTGAATCCATGCGCTTATGCCCGTTACACAAGGCCCATCGTGTGTTCCGAGGTGCCAGGCTTAGAACACAGGTTGCAGACGCCTCAAAACCTGGGTATGCGTTCTTTGCTAAGGAGTCTTGCTCAACCGCGAGTGATTCAGAATTTTCTGCCATGCTGGTGTAAGCACCTGGCTCTTCTCACCCAAGCATGAATTTACCCGGCGCCCAACATCAGGTCCTGGGCAAATCGACTGGCCTTATACAGTGCGACTGTCATTGTGGTCGCCCATCCGAAGGGTGACGCCCACCGTCAGGTCTTGCTAAACTATCGGGCTTACGTCCCCGTAGCTCAGCAGGATAGAGCGTTCGCCTCCTTGGCATGACGTAATACAGGGCACCAAGGTGGAAAACCCCTTGTGTGAATCTGCTCAAACTCAGGGAAACCTCAGCGCGTAACGGCGGTGGTAATCCTGAGCCAAGCCCCTCCGAAGGGAAGGTGCAGAGACTAGACGGGCAGCACCTAAGGGCTCGAATGAACCTAGGGTGAAGAGATAGTCCAGACCACAAACAGCCTTCGGCTGGTAGCGAAAGTTATGGTGGTATGAAGCGAAAGGCCGCAGGTTCGAATCCTGCCGGGGACGCCATTTTTCACTTCCCATTTTCCACTTCGGAGAGCCACTCAAATAACCCACCTCCGGCAATACGGAACCTTGCTCTCAGTGGGGCTCCTTTGTCTGCTGTTCTCAGATCTGAGTCTAGGAGGATTGGCCCCAATATCCGGCCGCCCTGCGCGGCTTATCTCTGGAAACCAGCTGATTCTGGTCACCGAACAGGGCGCACACCACCGGGTGAGGCTGATTGGTATCCATACCCCCTCTCCCCATGAGAAACCGGGCGCTGAGGCGATGCGCTACCTGAGGGGGCTGATCATGGGCCGCTTTCTCACCTTGAAACACGCCTTTGCCGATAGTGAAGGTCAACTGACCGGCTATCTTTTCCATGGCGGGGCGGATGTCAACATCCGAATGATCCAGTCCGGCCTGGCTCGCCATGATCCCTACGGGCAATCAGAACCCGCCAGAATCCGATATGCCGAATCCGAGAAAGAAGCTAAACAGAAAAAGCGGGGGCTATGGAATCACCGGACCCGGGACGACCTGGGCAGAACCATACCTGGAGGCCCTCTGTTGAGACGACGGTAACATCCAATATTTTAGGATATTCGTACTAATCAGTTTTTTTTGTTTAAAAAACTCTAACCTATTGATAACATCAGCACACTCCATCATCTTTGTCCACCCAAATTAGGCTGAACATCCAAAAATGAGCTCAATACTGGAAATGCTGCGAAATACCTCTGCCCTGTCTGGTGGGAATGCGGCCTTCATTGAGAGTCTGTATGAACGCTATCTACAAGATCCCGAGAGCGTAGACCCTGCGTGGCGAAGGCACTTCGAAACCCTCACCTCCCAGGATGGGGACAACTCCACGGCCGACATCGCCCACGGCCCCATCAAGTCCAACTTCATTCGTCTGGCCAGAGAAAGCCGGCTGATAACCCGCGATACCAAAGAGCGGATGTCACCCGCAGCGGCGGAAAAACAGGCCGCAGTCCTGCGATTGATCAATGCCTGGCGGGTACGTGGCCATCAATACGCCACGCTGGACCCCCTCGACCTGCGCGAACCCGAGACAGTTCCTGATCTGGACCCGGCATTCCACCGCCTGGGTGAAGCGGACATGGACGCGATCTTCAATACCGGATCCCTGTTTGCACCCGACCGCATGCCCCTTCGAGAGATCATCAGTCTCATCAAGGAAGTGTACGGTGGCAACGTCGGGTCCGAGTACATGCACATCACTGACACCCGTCAGAAACGCTGGATCCAGAAGCGGGTGGAAGGTTACCGGGCAAAGCCGGAGCTTACCTCCGACGACCGGATCTGGTTACTGACACTGCTGACCGCAGCAGAAGGTCTGGAGAAATATCTCCATACCCGTTACGTCGGTCAGAAGCGCTTTTCCCTGGAGGGTGGTGAATCCCTGATTCCCTTGATGGATGAAATGATCCAACGCGCCGGGGCCGACGGCATCAAAGAAGCGGTTATCGGGATGGCGCATCGGGGGCGACTCAGTGTTCTGGTCAATATCCTGGGCAAACCCCCTACCGAGCTGTTCGACGAATTCGAGGGCAAGAAAACCCCTGATCCTTACATGACGTCCGGCGACGTCAAATACCACAAGGGTTTTGCTACGGACATCGAAACACCGGGGGGATTCACCCATGTGGCGCTGGGCTTCAATCCTTCGCATCTGGAAATCATCAACCCGGTAATCGAAGGTTCGGTACGAGCCAGACAAGAGTGCATCGGCGATCAGAGCGGTGATAAGGTATTACCGATCCTGATCCATGGGGACTCCGCATTCGCCGGACAGGGCGTAGTGATGGAAACCCTGCAGATGTCCCAGGTCCGCGGCTACCGCACGGGTGGTACCGTGCACGTCATCACCAATAATCAGATCGGGTTCACCACATCCGACCCTAACGACACGCGGTCGACGCTATACTGCACTGATGTGGGCAAGATGGTCCAGACACCAATTTTCCATGTTAACGGAGATGATCCGGAAGCGGTCATATTCGTGACCCGTCTCGCCCTGGATTTCCGTCAGCGCTTCCATAAGGAAGTGATCATCGACCTGATCTGCTACCGTCGCCACGGCCACAACGAAGCGGATGAGCCCTCGGTTACCCAGCCACAGATGTACCAGAAAATCCGCCGGCTTCCTCCCACGCGAAGCACCTATGCGGACCGGCTGATCGCTGAGGGCTTGATATCCCCGGACCAGGTACGCAATATGGTGGAGGATTACCGTGCCTCTCTCGAAGAGGGCATGGTAGTCGCCAGACCCACACTCCATAACCTGGAATTCAGAAACAACGCTGACTGGACACCTTTCCAGCATATCCCCTGGGAGCACCCCGCAGACACGGCCGTCAGCCGGGAGAAACTGGCCTCCCTGTCCGAAAAGCTGGTCAGTCTGCCAGAGGACTTCAAGGTACACGCAAGAATAGCCAAAATCCTCGGCGAGCGCCGCAAGATGGCCCACGGCGATCAACTGGTGGACTGGGGCATGGGGGAGACACTCGCCTACGCATCGCTCCTGGAGGATGGTTATCCCGTACGATTATCCGGCCAGGACTGCGGTCGCGGGACATTTTTTCACCGCCACGCCGTTCTGCATAGCCAGACCGATGGAGAAAGCTATACCCCACTTAAGAACCTTTCAGAGACCCAATCCGATTTCGTGGTCATCGACTCCCTGTTGTCGGAGGAAGCGGTATTGGGTTTCGAGTATGGCTATGCCACCACCGAACCCAACACCCTGACCATCTGGGAAGCCCAGTTCGGTGATTTCGCCAACGGTGCACAAGTGGTGATTGATCAGTTCATCAGCTCCGGTGGCGCCAAATGGGGCAGATACTGCAACCTGACCATGTTCCTGCCTCATGGCTATGAAGGACAGGGTGCGGAACACTCCTCCGGCCGGCTGGAACGTTATCTTCAGCTGTGCGCCGAGCACAATATGCAGATCTGTATTCCCACCACACCGGCCCAGGTATTTCACATGCTCAGGCGCCAGATGATCCGACCCATGCGCAAGCCCCTGGTGGTCTTTACACCGAAGAGTCTGCTGCGTCATCGTCTGGCCACCTCCGCACTGGAGGAATTCACCGGCGGTGAATTCCAACCGGTCATTGGCGAAGTGGACGATGTGAATCCAAAAGAGATAGACATTCTCATCGTCTGTTCCGGCAAGGTCTACTACGAACTGCTGGAAGCCCGCCGGGCCAGAGGATTACGCAACGTCGCAATCGTCCGTATTGAACAGCTCTATCCTTTTCCCGAAAAGCAGTTTGACAAGGCGGTCGATAAATTCACCGAGGTGAAGCGTATTATCTGGTGTCAGGAGGAGCCACAGAACCAGGGAGCCTGGCGGCAGATCAGGCACCGTTTCCGCACACAGATATCGAAGGGCAAGAAGCTTTTTTATGTCGGCAGGGCCAGTTCCGCTGCACCCTCAGTCGGCTTCTACCCGGTGCACGTCCAACAGCAAGACACTCTGATCGATGAAGCATTGACCGGTCGGATCAACCCCAACATGAACCGAAGGACCACTAAATAATGAGCATTAAGGTCAACGTACCCGCATTGCCAGAATCAGTTGCAGACGCCACGATTCTTTCCTGGCACAGAAGCCCCGGCGACACGGTTCGAAGGGATGAAAATCTGGTAGACCTGGAGACAGACAAAGTAGTTCTGGAAGTTCCATCTCCCGTGGATGGCGTTCTCGGCCAGATTACAGCCAATGAAGGGGACACGGTCCAGGCCGGTGATTTGCTCGTTGTGATTGAAGAAGGTGCAGCCGCCGCACCGGCTCCAACGGAGGCACCCGAACAACCGGAGCCCGCTGCAGCAGAAACCCCGGATACTGACCAGGATCCGGTACTGACCCCAGCGGTCCGACGTATGGTGAAAGAGATGGAAATCGACCCCCGGGAAATCAAGGGGACGGGAAAAGACGGCAGGATTCTCAAATCGGATGTCACCAGCTACGTGGAAGCCAGGAAATCAGCACCTGAAAGCGCTGCAGCCAGCACACCCATGGATTCGGAAATCACTCAGTCGGGAATAGAAGGAGAACGCCCGGAACAAAGGGTGCCCATGACCCGTCTACGGGCAACAATTGCCAAACGCCTGCTTGAAGCCCAGCAGAATGCGGCCATCCTGACCACTTTCAATGAAGTAAATCTGAAAGCTGTCAATGAGTTGCGCTCACGCTACCGGGATTCATTCGAGAAAGAGCACGAAGTTCGTCTGGGTTTCATGTCTTTTTTCATCAAGGCAGCGGTAGAGGCACTCAAGAAGTTCCCGGCAGTCAATGCATCGGTGGATGGACAGGAAATCGTCTATCACGGCTATTACGACATCGGTATCGCCGTGGGCTCCCCTCGCGGTCTGGTGGTTCCCATTCTCCGGGATGCCGACCGGCTTTCATTCGGCGAACTGGAAAAGGTAACCAGGGACTTCGGCAAGAAAGCCAACGATGGAAGCCTGACTTTCGAAGATCTCACCGGCGGCACTTTCACTATCTCCAATGGCGGTGTATTCGGATCCATGCTTTCCACACCGATTCTCAATCCGCCCCAGAGCGCGATCCTTGGGATGCATAGCATCCAGGACCGCCCGATGGTGGAGAACGGGGAAATCGTCATTCGACCGATGATGTATCTGGCACTTTCTTACGACCATAGAATCATTGATGGCCGTGAAGCCGTGCAATTCCTGGTTACCATTAAAAACGTACTGGAAGACCCGGCCCGATTGCTGCTGCAGGTTTAAACGGGAGCATCTCTCCGGAATGTCACTGTGCCGAGTACAGGCCTGACCTGCCGGAAACGAACACCTGTCGGGGTGAGTGGTGTCTATCAGATATCTATGGATCTGGAATATCGAAATCTCAGCAGACCCTGCTCACGAACGGGTTGATTCGTTTCCGATGATTCAAAGCACAGGCTCGCAGCTCATCAATATTCCATAAACCACGCCCGGGGAAGGGCCGCACACCATGACCACTATACGACAAGAGCACCTGATTCAAAGCGTGGCTGATGCACTCCAGTTCATCTCCTACTACCATCCTGAAGATTTCGTCCGCTCACTGACTGAGGCCTGGAAAAAGGAAGCCTCCCCGGCTGCACGGGATGCCATGGAGCAAATCCTGGTCAACTCCAAAATGTGTGCGGAGGGCCATCGCCCCATCTGTCAGGATACCGGTATGGTGGTTGCGTTCCTGGATGTGGGCATGGACGTCCGATGGGAGTCGGACCTGAGCCTGGAAGAGATGGTAAACGAGGGGGTACGCCGGGCCTACGGTCATCCGGATAATCTGCTACGTGCCTCGATGGTTGCCGACCCGGCAGGAGAACGACGTAACACACGGGACAACACACCCGCCATTATTCATAGCCGGGTGGTACCGGGGAACCAGGTGGAAGTCAGGCTGGCTGCCAAGGGCGGTGGCTCTGAGAACAAGTCGAAATTCACTGTACTCAACCCTTCGGGCAGTCTGGTGGACTGGGTATTGAAAACCGTGCCCACCATGGGTGCGGGCTGGTGCCCGCCCGGCATGCTGGGGATCGGTATCGGGGGCTCCGCGGAAAAAGCCATGCTTCTGGCCAAGGAAGCGCTCATGGAAGATATCGATATCCACGAACTCAAGGCCAGAGGACCTTCCAATCGTGCGGAAGAACTGCGCCTGGAACTGTTTGAAAAGGTCAATGCGCTGGGAATCGGAGCTCAGGGCCTGGGTGGCTTGACCACCGTTTTGGATGTCAAGATCAACGACTACCCGACCCATGCCGCTTCCCTTCCGGTAGCCATGATTCCCAACTGCGCCGCGACGCGCCACGTGCACTTCACCCTGGATGGAAGCGGTCCCGCAGAACTGACACCCCCCTCACCGGATATCTGGCCGGATATCAAACTGGAGGCAGGGGATGGCGCCCGACGGGTTAATCTGGATGAGGTGACCATCGAACAGGTTCGGGAGTGGAAACCTGGTGAACGTATTCTGCTCTCTGGAAAACTACTTACCGGTCGCGACGCGGCTCACAAACGGATACAAGACCTGCTGGATAGCGGAAAACCCCTGCCGGAAGGGGTGGATTTCAATGGCCGATTCATTTACTACGTTGGACCGGTAGATCCTGTCGGTGATGAAATAGTAGGCCCGGCCGGGCCGACCACCGCCACGCGTATGGACAGGTTTACGGACATGATGCTGGAGAAAACCGGACTTATCGGCATGGTCGGAAAAGCCGAACGGGGGCCGGTCGCATTGGAAGCGATCAAGAACCATGGTGCCGTCTACCTGATGGCCGTAGGCGGTGCTGCTTATCTGGTTTCCAAAGCAATACGCTCAGCCCGAATGGTGGCTTTCGAAGATCTGGGAATGGAAGCAATCAGGGAGTTCGAGATAAAAGATATGCCGGTAACGGTGGCGGTGGACAGCCAGGGTGAGTCGGTGCATAAGACCGGGCCGGCAGAATGGCGGGTGAAAATTGCCGAGATGCAGTCATAACAAAACCACCCAGGCGGTTCTTAGGGGTTACATATAGTCGAACAGCGACAGGCTCTTGATTTTCACATAGCTCTGCTGGGCCGCTTCGAGGGCCAGTTTCTGACGCTCGAATCGGGACAGGGCCTCAGCGTAATCCAGATCCTGTTCTTCAGATTTGCTGGATGCCAGAGACAACTCCAGGTCGGCATTCACTTCCTTCTGTTGATCGATGGTATTGAGCTGTGAACCCACTCTGCTGCGGGTTTCCAGGATATTATCCATAGCCAGCCTCAAATCCTCGATATAGCGATCGACCCTGAGATCCTTTTCCAAATCTGCTGCCATGTTATTCAGGGTGTCGAAGATGTTGCGTTTGGCTTCTTTGGCGACCGTAGTGCCACTGGCCAGACCAGTTCTGGCATCGACACCCGCCGCCTGCTCGACGGTGATGCGCTCTCCTTCCAGCGTACTGAGCGTCAGAGTCCCACCATCGCTGACTGCCCTTACCCCAGTGTCCTCCGAAACCCTGTTAATGGCATCCCGGAGTTGACGACTGCGTTCAGCAACATCAGTGGCCATTGGTATGGCCCCGATACTCACCGGCCCAATGCGGTTTCCCCCATCGACAGTGAAATCGCCATCATTTATCGCTGCCAGATCCGAAGCTGCAAGGCTTTGCACGCTGGCCATCTTTGCCGTTTTGACGTCGACGAACACATCGAACCCGGTGTCGCCATCAGCAATGAATCGATCGGAGGAAATCTGAAGCTGGCGTTGTCCCAAGTCTCCCGCATAGTGGTAATTTCCCGAAGCCTGGAGAGAAAAGGGCTGGGTATCGGTCTGGTACCCGGAAAAAATATACTCTCCACTGCTGTTTTTTGAGTTAGCCATGGACAGTGTCTGATCCAGCAACTGGCGCACCTCCAACGCCAGGGCTTTCTTGTCGACTCCCGACAAGGTGCCGTTGTTTCCCTGAATCGCCAGATCCCTTGACCGCTGGAGCACGTTGGTGACACCCGACAGCACGCTTTCTTCCGCCTCCAGTCTACCTTGCGCCTGTTTGGCATTGGTCTGGTATTGCTGCACAGTTGAGATCGCCCGGTTGAGATTCAGTACACGGGCAGCACCGGCCGGGTCGTCGGACGGATTGAGAATACGCTGGCCGGTACTCAGCTGCCGCTGGGTGTCGCTGAGCTTTCCCTGCTGACTCAGCATGGCTGTCAGTGCCCGCTGGGAGATCATGTAGGTGGATATTCTTGTCATGGTCCCAACTAGCCTCTGACCGCGCTGATCAATGAATCGAATACCGTGCCTGCCACCGATATTACCTGGGCTGATGCCTGATAGGCCTGCTGATAACGAATCAGATTGGCCGCTTCTTCATCCAGGTTCACCCCACTGATGGAGGACATCGTCATCTGGTTACGTTCCAACAGACTGTCGCTCGCTTTGGTATTGATCTGGGCTGTGCGCGTCCGGGAACCCACATCGGAAACCAGCAGACCATAAGCATCTTGAAGAGTGGCGGTCTCATTGCCAACGGCAGAGGCGTCCCCAAACAGGGTCTTGGTCTGCTGGAGTCGAGCCAGAGCCAACCCATTTCGGTTATCGCCTATACCATCCTGGTTAAACTTGATCCTGAAAAGGTCACCGTGTTCCGGAGTGCCTGATACGGTGAATTCCGGATCGCCATGCCCTCCAGTAAGGCTGTAAGTACGCCCGGTACTGTGGATTGCGGGATCGTAATCCAGCGTATCCAGGTTTCCATCACCGTCGAGGTCCACATCCGTCTGGAAACGATTATTCTCAGCATCGAAAACCAGACTGATATTGGTAGCATTGTTCAAACTGGAAGTATCCTTCGCGCTGGGTGGAGAGATAGTCCCGTTTCCCAGGTTGCTCCCGGCCTCGCTACGTAACGGGCTCGCGGCTGCAAATTTGCGTGGATCATTGATTTCCAAACTGAGGTTGACTGCCCCGTTTCCGGTGGGCCTGATCAGAAAACGATCGCCGAATCGTGCGCCCGCCGCGCCGGAATCCAGATTAAGCCGAAAACCGTCCTCCGATACGAAGTCTGTATTGTAGGGTGCCCCCCCTGTGGCGATGGGCCACTCTTTTCCGTCTGTGAGGCGGATCAGGGTAAAATTACCCGCACTGTCATTGGCTTGCAGCACATAGTCACTCGCTGTGAGATTGCCTGTATCAGTAAATGCCCCACTGACACTGAGAGTACTGCCCGAATAATTGGTCGTATCTCTGGACACGGCTACCACAGGTTCACCGAATAGGGGGCCACCGACGTCACTGTTCAAATCCAGCCCCAGCTGGTGCTGGGTATTGAAACTGTCACTGAAACCCACCGCAATCAAACCCAACCTGTTTTCCGAGGGATTTAGAATCTGCTTGCGAAATCCCACCAGACCACCGATTTCACCACCGGCCAGCTGGTCGGTAACCACCTGATCACCCAGTTTGTTTTTTAGTATCACCTCATGCTGATTGGGATCAATGGTACCCCGGGAAGTAGCCAGTGTCGCCGATGTGATACCCAGAACCAGTGGCTGCCCTCGACCGATAAACACATTCATGGCACCGTCATCCTGAGGCACCGTATTGATATCAATCAGCTTTGAGAGTTCGTTGAGTAATGTCTCACGCTGATCCAACAAGTCATTGGGTGTAGCGCCTCCAGCCCCCCCTCCAGCATTGACAATATCGTTATTAACTTTCATCAGCGCCTGTGCATAACCATTGATCTCGGTGGTTACGGAGGCCAACTGTTGATTCAACTGATCCCCCATCTCCTTGAGCTGGCCGCCCAGATCATGGAAACGGTTCACCATGGATTGGGATTCGGTCAGGAGCAACTGACGGGAGGGAATCGAAGTCGGGTCATCCGCAAAGAACTGCATGGCATCAAAAAACCGTTGAACGGCCGGGTCCAGGCCCACATCAGGGTCAGACAGTAAATTATCGATGCTGGCGGCGTGGCCCGAAAATACCTGGAGTTCGGATGCTGCTGACTGCGTGGAGCGCGTCTGGGTGGCGAGAAACTGGTCATACTGGCGCTCGGTGGCCTGCACTTTGACACCATTGCCCATCCAGTACCCCCCGGCAAACTGGGGCGTCTGGGTTGCGAGGTGCGTGCGCTGACGGCTGTAACCCGGGGTATCCGAGTTGGCGATATTGTGCCCGGTGGTGTTCAGTGCATTCTGAAACGCCAGTAGTCCGGTAACGCCGTTGGTGAGAATTCCAGTCAATTTAAGTTCCCAGTGTCATAGTGAAGTCCGGAGCACCGTTTCAATCCAGCGGAACCACTACCCGGTGTTCCCTGATTTCAAAATCCCGACGGGTAGAAACTCCCGGTGGGATTTCACGTATACTGCGGCGATTTCCACCTGTTCAGTCTCATAGCGGCGTGTCTTCCGCGTTCTTTAGCCCTTCGATCCCCGCTGCCATATTCCTCCCGCTGAGAACCCGCTGGATCTTCTCCGCATACCGGGGATCTGTGGCGTATCCGGCCTTTTGAAGCGCGCTGAAGTAACGTTGACTGTCATCGGTGACACGCAGCGCCTTCTGGTATCTGGGATTGGCGTGAAGGAAATTGACGTAGTCTTCGAAACTGTCCCGGATTGAATCATAGGATCTGAAGTAGGCCTTCTTCCTGATCGCGACTCCCTGTTCGTACTCATGGGTGGTGACCGAAACCCGGTCTCCATTCCAGCGACTGTCCGCCTTGATACCGAAAAGATTGTTGCTGGCACTGCCATCCGGCTTTTTCATGGCATGCTTGCCCCACCCGGTCTCCAAAGCGGCCTGGGCAATCAGGGCCTGGGGTTTGAGGCCTAATCTGCCGGCGGCCTCCACGGCCCACGGCCAGAGACGTTTCACGAACTCGCCGGTCCCTCCTTCCGCCGCACCCTCCAGGCCCGGTAATTCTGGAGCCCTGGCCGACTGAACCTGCTTCACGGGCTCATCCCGTTGATGCTTATCTATTGCCTCTTTTGCCGTCTGCGCTGTCAGGGTTTCGGGCCGCTCTGTCAGGCTTTTTTCTGTCTTACCCGATGCAAGACGCATCACAGGTGAACCGCGGTAGTCCTCGAGTCGCCTGGCCATGGGTTTTCCATCGGGCCCCTGCACCGCCAGCTGCCGCTTGATCACATCGGCCAGCCCGATACCGCCATTCTCCGAAAGATGCAGCGAGAGTTGCTGATCGTACATATCCCGGTAAAACAGACTTTGATCGCTGTCCATCAATCCCTTGCCCAGATTCGCCTGACGCATGGACTTCAACACTTGATGCATCAGCAATGATTCAAACTGACGCGCCACCTTATCCAGGGAACCCTGGGCATCGCTGCCTGCCTTTACCCTGAGTTTGGCAAGGCTGGAAAAATCCGTGTAAACAGAAGCGGAGGCGGCCGGGTTCATCAGATTATGATCAGTTCCGCCTTCAAGGCGCCTGCCTGTTTCAATGCCTCCAGTATCGCTACCAGATCACTGGGAGCCGCACCTACCTGATTGACCGCCCGCACTACATCGTCCAGGGTCGTTCCCGGCTTAAACAGAAACATCCGAGCCGCTTCTTCGTCGACCGCCACATCGGACTGGTTGACAACTTCGGTGTTGCCGCGGAGGGCAAAGGGGCCGGGCTGGGAAACCTGGTCGTTCTCACTGATGGTGACCGTCAGATTACCGTGGGCGACCGCAGCCGGTGTCACCTGTACATTTGCGCTGATAATGACCGTACCGGTTCGGGAGTTGACCACAACCCTCGCTGGAGCAATACCCGGGACCAGTTCGAGATTTTCCACCATGGAGAAAAAACTCACCCGCTGGGATGGGTCAAGGGGTGCGCTGACCTGCACTGAAGCCGCATCAACAGCCCTGGCAGTGCCCTCGCCCAGAGCTTCGTTGATGGTTTCCACCATGCGTTTTGCCGTCGTGAAATCAGTCTGTTTGAGATTGAGAGTAAGGGAGTTTCCCTGATTGAACAGCGTCTGCACAGTACGTTCCACTGTGGCCCCGTTGGGGATGCGGCCGGCACTCGGTATATTGACCGTCACACTGGAGCCATCGGCACCGCTGGCACTCAATCCACCCACCACCAGATTTCCCTGGGCAATAGCATAAACCCGGCCATCCGCACCTTTGAGCGGAGCCATCAACAGACTGCCACCACGCAGACTCGTCGAATCACCGATGGACGATACCGTCACATCAATGGTGTGACCATTTTTTGCAAAGGGTGGCAGGTCCGCATGAATACTCACCGCCGCCACGTTCTTCGGCTTGATCTTAACCTCCGGCGGGACCACGATACCCAGCTGGGTCAGCATGGTTTTAAGACTCTGCATGGTGTAGGGGGAAGCGTTGCGTTTGTCGCCACTACCATCGAGACCCACGACCAGACCGTAACCGAGCAACTGGTTACTCCTGACACCGGCAATATTGGCTAGGTCCTTGATTCGTTCCGCCTGAGCCGGAACAGCGAAGACACCGGACAACATGAGAAGACCGGCAAACCAGGCTATCTGCTTGCCGTCGGTGAGAAGCCGACAGAGAGTCAATCGGCGGGAAACTGCTTCAGAAAGCATCATATCGGACAACCTCAGAAAGGAAAGAGTGCGCTGATGAAAAACCTGGCCAGCCATCCAACGGCATTGGCGTCGGCAACCGCCCCGTCCCCTACATAGACGATCGTGGGATCGGCCAGTCTTGTGGAGAGCACGGTATTGGTGGAGTCCACATCTGCAGGGCGGACAATGCCGGAAAGACGGATGTACTCGTTACCCTGATTGATACCGATGCGTTTTTCGCCCCTGACCATCAGATAACCGTTGGCCAGCACATCGATGACCGTCACAGTGATGTCACCTTCGAGCAGATTACTCTGCTGGCTCTTTCCGTCTCCGGCAAACTCGTTGGCGGATTCCAGGCTGAATGCCAGATTATTGTCGGTATTACTGAGCAGCGGTATAAAACCGGGTGCGTTGAACTGGGGAGAAGAACCCAGAATCGTGGGATTGGTGACGGTTGTTGAATTGTCTTTTTTAACGTCGGTCTTGGCCTGTTTGTTGGCCTTCATCTTTTCAACCAGCTTGATGGTAATCATGTCCCCGACACGCCTGGCCCGAAGATCCTCAAACCAGGATTTCTCATAACCGGCATGAAAAATGGCTCCATTGCCTTCCGGCGATGGGGCCGGGATCGGCGGGCGCACCGGAGCATAGGCAGGATCCCTTTTCGGCGGAGTATTGCACCCTGTCAGATGCATCACTGCCAGCAGCAGGATCAGAAGTAGCGATTGCCGGTTCATCATCTTAGTCATGGTGGGTTAGAGCTGGTTGGTGATGTAGGAAAGCATCTCATCGGTTGTGGATATCGCTTTGGAGTTCATTTCGTAAGCGCGCTGGGTCTCGATCATGTTCACCATCTCTTCCACGACATTGACGTTGGAACTCTCGATGGCACCCTGCATCAATGTGCCGACCCCGTCCTCCCCCGGCGTGGTGGTGGCAGGCGTTCCGCTGGATACGGTTTCGCGGTACAGATTACTCCCAATCGCTTCCAGTCCCATCGGATTGATGAAATCCGCCAGCTCGATGGCACCGATTTCTGTCGGGGTCGCGTCCCCTGAGACCAGTGCGGAAACTGTTCCGTCAGAACCGACCGTAACACTCAGGGTGTTCTCAGGAACGGTGATCGCGGGCTCCAGGGGAAAGCCATTGTTATTGACGATCTCACCATCCTGATTCAGTGCAAAGGTACCGTCCCTGGTGTAGTTGATCGTGCCATCGGTCATCAGAATCTGGAAGAAACCCCGCCCCTGAACAGCCAGATCCAGGCTGTTTTCGGTCTGAATGATATTGCCTTGGGTATGTAGCTTCTGGGTTGCCACCGTGCGGACACCGGTACCTGTGACCAGCCCCGAAGGCAACTGGGTATCCTGGGTCGAGTTGGCACCCACTTGACGGACATTCTGATAGATCAGATCTTCGAAAGAGGCACGGTCCCGCTTGAATCCTGTTGTATTGACATTGGCCAGATTGTTGGAGATCACCGACATGCGGGTCTGCTGGGCATCGAGGCCTGTTTTTCCTATCCAAAGTGCCGGGTACATGGTCGTTTATCCTTTTTCTAGAAATGTTATAAAATAACTAGCAATTATCCTGCCAACAAGAAATCAGGGATCGAATCACGACATGCGCATGATACTGGCGGACGACTCTTCAATATCCCCTGCGGTCTTCATCATCTTCACTTGCAGCTCGTAGCGCCGGGACAATTCGATCATATCCACCATGGCATTGACCGTGTTAACGTTGCTGCTTTCCAAAGTACCCGTGGTCAGATGTACCGCTGCGTCCGCGGGTATCGGGGCATCTTCGTTGTGTCGCATCAGCCCGTCATTTCCCTTCTTCAGATCCGCCAGATCCGGATTGACCATCTTGACACGGTCCAGTTCGGCGATTTCATCAGAATTCTGGCCCAGGGGAACGATGGAGATCGTACCGTCGGGACCGATGTCCACTTTTTCCGCCGGTGGGATGGCAATAGGGCCTTTGTTGCCGATCACCGGCAATCCGTTGCCGGTTGTCAGCATCCCATTGATATCCACCACCAGATCACCACGCCGGGTATAAGCTTCGCTACCATCGGGTGCCTGTACCGCGAACCAACCCTCGCCGGCCACGGCCACATCCAGGTCCCTACCGGAATGCAGAATATCACCGTGTTTGAAATCGATACCTGGTCGTTCACTCAGACCGTAGACCCGCGTGGGAAAACCGTCACCGAATACCGGCATGCTGCGAAACTGTTGCAGCTCCGCCAGAAAACCGGGTGAATTTGCGTTTGCCAGATTGTTGCTGTTGCTGGCCTGAGCCAGCAAAGTTTCCTTGGCCCCGCTCATGGCAACGTAGATCATTCGATCCATGACATTCCCCCTGTTTCGGAAAGACTAGACACACGAAAATCCGTTATCTGATATTGATGATGGTCTGGGTAACGGAATCGGCGGTCGTGATCACCTGGGCATTGGCCTGGAAGTTGCGCTGAGCCGTGATCAATCCCACCAGCTCCGATGCCAGATCCACATTGGAGTTTTCCAGTGCACCTGACTGAGTCAACCCGAAGCTGGAAGTGCCAGCCGCCCCCAGCTGGGCTTCTCCGGAGGTATACGTCTCCGCCCAGCTGGTGTTACCGTTCTGACGCAGATTCTGGATGCTGTTGAATTTCGCCAGCGCCAGCTGGCCCAGCGTTGTCGACTGACCGTTGGTAAAGCGGGCAAACACCACACCTGTGGAATCGATATCAACTCCACTGATCCGGCCTGACGCATAACCGTCCTGGGTCATGTTGTTGACCGAAAAGTCATTACCGAACTGCGTGGTGTTCAGGTAGTCAAACTGAATCTCCATGGAGTTTCCGCCGTTGGAAAGAACCCCGTCCCCCGCCCCTGGAATGGCGTCATCCTCCCAGGCCGCCAGGGAAAGACGACCCTGAGGGTCGACACTACCCGAATTAGTGATCAGATTACCGACGGTATCGAAATTCAGTGTTGCATGATGCTGGGATGTGGCAGGATTCACGGAAGCCAGGGTCTGGTCGATGTAGGTGTAGGCATGCCACACCCCGGGGGTTCCTGAATTCACATAGTAAAGATTTGCGGTGCGCGCCGTACCCAGGGAATCGTAGAGAGTGACCGACGTTGTGTGGTTAAACATTTCGTCGGTGATATTGGTTTCAAGATTCGGATCCTGGGTTGCATCATAGGCAGGATCGGTGGTATCGACAGGACCAGCGGGCCAGGCAAGTTTCGGTGTCATTTCCGAGCTACTCAGGTTCAGACCTGCCGTTACACGGTCGGTTTCCGCGGGTGCACCCGAAACTGTTGGCAACACCACTGGACCCGTGGCACCGGTATTGAATCGGTCACCCGAATTATCCAGTGGCTGAAACGCCTGGAGTTTTCTGTTCATGTGATCGACCACCAACCCATCGCGATCGACCGAAAATGCCCCTGCGCGGGTGTAGCTTTCGTTGTTGGAATCATCCCGCATGACGAAGAAACCCTCTCCGTTGACGGCGATATCCAGGTTATTGGATGTGAACTCCATATTACCTTGACCGAACTGCTGGGCGACCCTGGCAACCTTCACCCCCTGACCAGACGTGGAGGTACTCACATCCTGCAGCGAATTGGCGTAGATGTCAGCAAACTCGGTTCGTGAGTTTTTGAATCCGTTGGTGTCCGCATTGGCAATGTTGTGCCCGGTTACCCGCAGGTCGGTTGATGCGGCATCGAGACCGCTCAGCGCTATACGAAATGGCATATAGACTCTCCTTTTGAATGTCTGTTCAGCGGATTTCCGCTACGTCGTTGAATGAAATGGAGTCCATTCCATTCAGATTTAAAATGAGACCCTGGCCTGCGGATCCGATGCTTACACTGTTGACCTGACTCTGAGTCAGCAAGTAGGGCGCTACGGGTTCATCACCTACCATGGCCTGAACTTCGATCCGATAGCGACCCGGGTCTGCATATTCGTCATTGTCCATTTTTCCATCCCAGCTGAACCCGACCTCACCTGCCGCCTGGGTTCCCAGCTCTATTTCTCTGACCAGTGCCCCTTCAGCACTGTGGACAGAAACCGTTACGTTGCTGGCAGAACCTTCCAGTCCCACCACTCCCTGTAACAAGCCGCCCTTCTCCAGATATCCTCCGTTGATCGGAACCAGCACATCACGTCCCACCAGATTAGCCGCCTGGAGTGACTGATCAGAAAGCAGCGATCCGGACAAACCTGAAAAGGAGCTGTTGAGTTGATCGATGCCGGAAACCGTGGCGAACTGGGAAATCTGGGTCGCCAGCTCCGTATTCTCCATTGGTTTAAAGGGGTCCTGGTGGGTCAGCTCGGTAATCATCAACTCCAGGAAATTCTCCATCTGGAGCTGGTCCTGCTTTGGTTGCTGCTCCTGTTCCCTGGCCAGCCCCAGAGATTGAAATACATTGGCATCGGTATTGATTGCACTCATATTCTCTTACCTCATTCACCCAGCTTGAGGGTGGCGGACATTAACTGTTTCGCGGTATTGACGACTTCAACGTTGCTTTGATAAGACCGGGAAGCGGAAATCATGTTGGCCATCTCCTCCACCAAATTGACGTTGGGCCTGAAGATGTAGCCCTCGTCATTGGCCATCGAATGCTCCGGATCGTATTCCATGATCAGAGGCGACTGGCTCTCCACCACACCCTTGGTTTCCACCCCGATGGCCGGATCGTCCGGATTGAATTGATTCAGCATGGCGCTGAAAACCGGCTGCCGGGCACGATAGGTCTGCTCGATGCTGCTGCTGATGCTATCGACGTTCGCCATGTTGCTGGAGACCAGATTCAATCGTAACGACTGGGCACTCATGCCGGATGCTGCGGTGTCGAAAATCTTAAACATGGACATAGATTATTGCCCCTTGATTGCGGTTTTGAGTTTTCTGATGCTGCCACTGAGAAACTGCAGACTGGCCTGGTACTCCAGCGCATTGGCAGCGTAGGCGGTGTGTTCAAGCTGGGAATCCACCGTGTTCCCATCGAGGGTGGGCTGGCTGGGTATCCGATAATCCATACTTCCAGCCGGTACGATGCCATTCTCGGTCTGAATGTGCCGGTTGTCTGTCACCTTCATGCGCGGCAACTGATCCTGCTGCTGCTGAAGCATTTTATGAAAATCAAAATCCCGGGCTTTGAAACCCGGGGTGTCGGCATTGGCAATATTGCCTGCCAGTACTTCGGCGCGCCGTGTACGCAGTTTCAATGCCCGCTCATGCAGACCCAGTGTGTCATCGAGTCCCATAGATTGACCCTTCTATTGTTTTGGCTTTCAACAACAGCAAGCAGGCTTCATGCCAAACTACCAGCAGGCATCTGCAAGGACATTCCAGGAGAAGGATGAAACAGGGGATCTATCCTGGACTCAGCAGGTTTGAACCGACCTCCAGGAAACCATGCAGCTGTGATCCCAAAACGGTTCTGGTATGTAACCCTTTGAATAACATCATGGGTATACGCCCCGGAGGGCCAATGGAAGCGATCAGCGGATTGATCGCTCGAGGGTACTGCAGAAAAACCTTCGCACCGGTTCGACCACGCGGGAGATCAGCAAGCGGGTGGGATTCGGGACTGATGCCGGTAATCAACGAACCGCCGGCGGCAAGGGGACACCGGCAATGCGGCAAAAGAAAGCCACCTTGAAGGTAACTGCTCACCCCCTAGAACTTACCCCGCATGGGCGGTCTGTGGAGGAAGTGTCTTTGGCATGGATGCCAAAGCCAAGTCTACAGGGAGGGTT
>JAAELC010000104.1 GCA_024227135.1 Gammaproteobacteria bacterium | reverse complement strand
GTCATCTTGCTCTCTCAGCCCAGCAGATTGTTTCCTTTTATATTTTGAGCTCAGTATCAGAACCAGCTTCGTGGCATGTTCAATCTGCGCTGCCCAGGTTAATGAGTACCCCTAAGGTTAGTTAGGACAGGCTACATTAGCCTGTGCATCACTCAAAGTATCGGCGATGGCATCGTGAGCCAGCCGATCCTTCTTTTCTGGACGATGTCCTGTTTCCGGATTTATTACAAGAAAGCGCTCTCTAACCAGTCGCCTATCTATCGCCGCTGCGTCCGTTGAGTATCTGATCAATACCCAGTCGCAGGGCTAATCCCATCATAATTATCTAATATACTATTACTCACGTAACCTCCCGTGCTACAAACTAACCCTACTTTAGCTTGGTAGTGCACTGTAATTACAGCCCTTATCGAACCAACGTTAAAGGAGCTCGAGGTCATCCAACCTCAACAACCACCATCCGCGGACTGCAGCCGCAATGCCTTCCTACCTACGATAGGTAACACCTCCCCTTCAACACCCTATGCGAACGAGCGTAAAGGGTAGATATTGCCCCCGAGACGGAATCTCGCCCTGGGCATGTTAGCCACGAAATTCGTGCATGAAACCCTTGGTTTCCGCTTAGCGAGCAAAAAAACACCGCCTGAACTAACAACGCTCATCCTCGACCATGGCCATCGAGCACGCCGTCGAAAGCGACCTAAGAGTC
>JAAELC010000103.1 GCA_024227135.1 Gammaproteobacteria bacterium | reverse complement strand
GACACATCTGGGATAATCCTGTATAACACTGGACATGACAAGTCCTGCCCAACATCAGGCTACCGCTACGCGCCCCACAGTGACGGGGGAGATTGCCAGTACCCCTTTTTCCCAAAACATCATCCAGCTGACTCAAGCCGAACATATTGATCTCAAGTGGCAAGCGAACTATTGGAAAAGCCAGCATGGGCATTTAAGAAAGCAGAACGAAGAGCTGAAACAGGAACTCGCATTAGCGCATGCGAAGATCAGGGATCTCAAGCAGCGACTGTATGGCAAGAAGAGTGAAAAAGGGACTGCAAAGAGAGATAAGCCCGCTACTGACGAGCGTCTTGCTGCTACCTGTGGGTGGCGAATTGTAACTTCGCGGGGTAAAAACAGACAGAATAACAGATCTTGCGCCCGATGGGAGTCTGTCCTACCCTGTTTGACCATGAAGGACTTGGCCTTATTACTCATACATCTGTTGACCACTCTTGCCAAGCTCTTGGGTCCGGGTGGCGCGAAAGCCATTGTTGCTGACAGTCTACTAATGAAACAGCAACTTCTTGTCATCAATCGCTCTCGGAAACGCGCGCCCAATCTTTCGGTGATCGATCGATTCTTACTGGGTTTCTGTTCGCTTTTCCTCAGGCGACGCCATATCCGACGGTCCGCGATTACTCTAAGACCATCAACTCTGCTGAGATTCCACGAAGCACTCAAGCAACGGAAATATCGGTTGCTTTATCCTTCTCGTAAAAAAGGCAAGCCAGGTCCCAAGGGACCATCCCAGGAACTCATCCTGGTCATCGTTGAAATGAAACAGCAAAATCCAGGGTACGGTTGCCCAAAGATCGCAGAACAAATCTCAAAGTTATTTGGTATCGATATTAACAAGGCTGTTGTCCGACGGATTCTGGCCAACTACTACTCCCCTGCCCCCGATACCGATGGAGGTCCTTCCTGGCTGACTTTCATTGGCCATATGAAAGATAGCCTCTGGAGTGTCGATCTGTTTCGATGTGAGTCTATTCTGCTCAAGACACATTGGGTGCTCGTGGTCATGGATCAATTCACACGGCGCATCATTGGCTTTGGCGTACATGCCGGTGATGTAGACGGTATAGCCTTGTGTCGAATGTTCAATAGCGCTATCTCTACTATGGGTACCCCAAAGTACCTCAGCTCAGACCATGACCCTTTATTCACCTACCATCAATGGGCAGCTAACCTTCGCATTCTGGATATCGACGAAGTCAAAAGCATTCCCTATACGCCCTCCTCGCATCCCTTTATTGAGCGTCTCATCGGAACCGTTCGCCGTGATTATCTTGATCAAACGTTATTCTGGAACGCCGTTGATTTGGAGAGAAAGCTCAAGAATTATCAAACCTATTACAATAAACACCGCACCCATAGATCACTTGGCGGTGATACGCCGGCTGAAGTCGGGGGCGTCGTGACCAAATTGCCAATCAAGTTGAATAAATTCCGCTGGCAGACTCGCTGCCAAGGGATTCATCAGATCCCCAAAGCAGCTTGAGCAACAATTCGCCACGTACAGGTTATCTGATATCAGGTAGTTACATGATCGGTATCACGATGACCTGCTTTTTCACCTCCCCGGGGCAGCCGTCAGGATCAACCAGCGAGTCCGGTGCTGTATCGGCGCATTTATCCCAATCGTCGATGACCCCGTCCTCGTCGGTATCGCCGATTTTCGGTAACGGCCGTGACATATTTCCCATCTCCTGCGGCACGCCGTTGGTCAGTAAGATGCTCCAGGTCTCCCTGTTCGTCAAATCGGGGTAGGTGACGACCAGCGAGTAGCTGCCGGTTGGCAGGCTCGGTGGCAGTTCCAGCAGAAAGGCGCCGTTTTCGTCGGTCATGGTCGAGTGGTTCGTGCCCTCAAGCGAGATGGTCGCCCCGATCACGTCTAGATTGTCGTGCCCGGCAACCGTGGTTGTGACATTGCCGGATACCCAGAATGCATAGCCGTTGCCGGTGAGTGGGACAACCGTATGATGACTGCCGATTTCGAGGGTCGCGCTCACGGCCCCAGCGGAAACAGGGCTGAAGATTGCCTGCACCGTGCAACTGGCTGCAGCCGCCATGGTGACACCCGAGCAGTTGTCGCTGACCAAGCTGAACGCATTGGCATCGCTCCCGGCAAACGCCAATGTGCCGACGTCGGTGTCCGACGTTGCGTCGTTGGTGAGGATCAGGGTTGTTGACGCTGTGGTCCCCACTCTGATCGAGCCGAAATCGTGATTTACGGGGTCCGCAGATATGTCAGAGGGTGGAGGCGGGGCGACACCGCTGATGGTCGTCAAATAAGAGTCGTCGCGGTAGCCGAAATCGACTTCAGTTCTGCTCGGATCGTCGTTTTTGTCCCAGATATTCTGGAATATTACGGACTCGTCGGTAGTGCCCCAGTAATTCTGGGTGGCGGTGACAAATCGGCTGTGAGAGCCGTTGTATACGTCATATATTTCGTTGTTGAATATGTTGGAATCAGTAACGGTAAGTTGGACCCATTCGCTCGATCTTGGTTCCTCGATATGGATGCCGTAAGAGGAATCAACCAATGTGCTTCGTTGTACTGTGGCTATGATGTTGTAGCTTCCTCGATAGTTGTCGGTAAATTGCAGTCCCGCACCACCTCGATTACCATAAAAAAGGCTATTGGTTATTTCGGAAACCCCACAGCAAATCAGCACGGAACCGTTAGCGGAATAGTTGCCTGCAAAGGTGGAGTTATCAATCGTCACACCCTGACTGTAAACTGCTCCCCCTCTACCAGAAGAATTATCGGCGAAAGTGGAATTACTTATACTTGTCGAATTGGATTTGCCGTAAACCGCACCACCTCTAACATTGGCATAATTACCTGCAAAGTCAGAGTTGCTGATTGTAATAGGGCCGTAGCTGTAAATTGCCCCACCATTTCCCACACGTGAGTTTGCAGCATTGTCTGTAAAGGATGAATCACTTATTACTGTACTGGCAGAGTATCCGATATAAATTGCCCCACCCCAGGTCGTATTGGCGTTGACTCTCGTAGCGTTGCTCTCAAATATCGAGTCGGTTATGGTCAAGGTACCCCCGCTGAATTGCAAAGCTCCGCCACGATCCGTGCCTCCGTCTGTACTCAGGTTGTTATTGGAAAAATCAGAACCCACTATGTGCATATCACCGCTGCCTGAGTACACACCCCCTTTTGAGGAATTTTGTATACGAGAATTGGAGATAGTTAGAGGTACCTGGCTTGTAATCATATAACCACTGACACCACCGTATTCCACTATAGTATGTTCGAGAATACTCCCGGACAGATAATTCCCTTCTTCATCAACAGTCGTACCAACTGCGGATCCGGAAAAGGCAATATAGCTCCAGTTACCATCCTCCGGTGTCTCACTGGATGAAGTAAAAACGATGTTCTCCGACTCTGTTCCCCTTGCAAGTAATTCCCCATTGACCGTCAAACTATACTTGTTGCCCGTACTCGATAAAAACTTAACCACCACCCCAGGCATGATAGTCAACGTCACACTACTCTCAACTATCGCATGGGTCGTTACGCAATACGGCGACCCCGCCTTGCTCCATATCGTATCCTGAAACACTGGCCCAAAGACATCGGTGCCGGTGCCCGCGTCGCAGGTGCTGGCGAGGGCCTGGTTGGTCAGCAATGAAGCGAAGGTTAGGAGCAGCGTCAACGACAGTGCAGTGATCCTTCTGCAGCGGCGAGACGATGGGGTCGGGTGGAACTTAAGGTTTTTTTTGAAGCGCACGATAAATCCTTACAAGTCTGGAGGCCTGGAATCGTCCGGACCATGCAGTGAGAAATGGGGGATAGCAATTGGAGGTTTTAGGGAGTCCCTTCCTCTGATTATTATCCCTGGCCGCTGATAATACCGCGAACTTCAGAAGTTTTTTAGCCTTTATTTCGTGTACGCCGCTGGTGTTCGGCTGTTGTGCAGACAGTCGAATCCTGCCGTTCGACCGAAAACCGCAGGGGATTGTCGTACAGGAGGGCGGGGCCCGGATCGAGGGGGTTACGGCTGCTCCCCGTACTCTGTCTTATGTCCTCTATCTTCCGATCCCCGCACCCAGTGCCCCGATTTACCCACCCCCGCCTTCTCCAGCAACCCGACGCCGTTGATGACCATGCCCCTGTCGACGGCCTTGCGTATAGGTAGCATCAACGCCCTTTTCCCCTAAGTCGAGAGGTTGTCAAAGACACCAGCGTAACTCCGCCATCGTAATCCAGTACAAGGAGGTCATTCTCTATCAGATTGACCTGTCGCCGTTTAGCGAACATGTCTCCTGACCATGGATCTAGCACCCAGTCATCGCTGTATTCCGGTATCTCGGCAACCGACTTGTAATGCGCTCCGTTGAACAGGCTGGAGTCTTCCTTCTGGCGTGTGATCTCATGCTCAGAGGTGAACAATGCAACGATATTCTCCCAGGAGGTATCCATCGGCCTTACCCGGTTGTCTCTCTGAGAATGGAATGCGTTGATGTAGAGGTCTCTCACTGCCTGAATTTCCTTGATCTGTGATCTGTGGAACAGATGCAGTCTATTCAAACTTGGAGAGTGATGGTGCTACCTTTTGTTTGAATTCTGGTGAGTTCCCGACACCAGAATGAACGAACCCAGAGAAACGGCATGGGGATGATTGAGAGCGGGAACTCGGTAGCTATCCGGCCATCCCGTTCCTCTTTGTCCGTTCAAGACTATCTATGCTTACTTCTTCATGTTATCGGTCATTTTCCCTTTTTCTTGCT
>JAAELC010000102.1 GCA_024227135.1 Gammaproteobacteria bacterium | reverse complement strand
CGCGCCGAAATTCTTTACGCTCACCAGCAATCCGGAAACCATCGTCCTCGGACCGGATCTCAGCGCAACGGTAACCATCAAAGCCAATCGCACCGCTGACTTCGGCGAAGCGATCACGTTGGCCGTCGAACCGGCCAAGGGAAACTGTTCGATGACTCGACCGGCCGGAACTTGCGGATGAGTTCGTTCAGAAATAGCCCCGGTTTTCAGGGTGGCTCGCTCGATTCGATCACTGGCAAGCGTGAGCGGATCCCCCACCACATCGGGAACGACCAGTGGGTATTCAACCTTTAAATTGTAGTGCTGGAGGCTTGAGTAACCTTTGCTATCGGTTACGCTCAAAGTTACCGGGTGAGTGCCCAGATCACTCAGGCTAGTCATCCAGCGCACCAAGCCAGTAGCGGGATCAACAAACATACTCGCAGGACCGTTGACCAGGGCAAACACTATGACATCGTATTCCCGGTCTATGGCCTGGGCGCCATATAGATACTCAAACCCGGCACTGGCTTTTTCCAGCGGTGTTGAAACAAACCTGGGGGCCGTGTTAGCAGGTAGTAGATCGATATATACAGACGCTTCGTTTGAGTCCAGGGCACCGTCGTTGGCCTTATATGTAAAAGAATCGCCTGCCTTGTTCTCTTCTTCAGGTAAGAACTGGTTTTGCCTGAAGTTGTTCAGCCGAGGAGTTAACCAGTTCGGCTGCTCATGAGCGGGGATTGACCCATCCAGGTTGATGTTGGTGACGTGATAGCTGTTCTGATTCCAGATTGGTCGCGTGGCAACCCAGTTATCATTAACCGCTTTTAATACAAACAAGGCGGCGGATTGGTCAATACCATCCCTGGAAGCCATGGCCACTATTTCTGCTGAACCATCGTTATCCACATCAGCAACTATTGGGGCTTCCACACCGGTTGGGCTTCGTGCCTCAACATCCAGCAGGATTTTCCCGTCTAACCCGCGTAAAACGTACAAACGTTCCTCATCGCTGTAGACAATTTCCACCAGGCCGTCGTTCTCGAAATCGAACAGGGTTGAACCCGTACGGCCGGACCCATCATCGTTTTCAACTTTCCATTTGAGTGTGAGATCGTGTTCAAACAGGTTGTAGTAGTTATCATCCGCCACGCCAATCTCCGCCAACCCATCGGAATCAAAATCACCTACAGTCGGTGCGCCCCCATGCGACCCCCCTGCCAATGCTGCTGACAGTTTGGTCTGGCCATCGTGTTCCAGGATATACACGTCACCACCGGTCACCAAAACTACTTCGGCAAAGGCATCCAAATCAAAATTGCCGACGGCATTGTACCCATCACTGAGGTCAGCCCGCTGCCATTTTGTGCTCCCATCAGCATTGTATACCGTGTTTCCAGCCAGAATATCAGGTGAACCATCCAGATCAATATCGGAAATAATTGCATGACAGATCGG
>JAAELC010000101.1 GCA_024227135.1 Gammaproteobacteria bacterium | reverse complement strand
TGCTGCGCAATGTGCAGCGCCTGCTGGAACCGGTCGATGTGGTGAACCCCTGGGCCGATCAACTCACGTTTACCGCCGAGCGCACCCGCACCCGCCGCGATCACGAAAAATACCTTACGATGATCGATTCAATCGCCCTGCTGCATCAGCATCAAAGACCCCGGGAATCCTGCCCCGTCGATGGTGGCCGGTTCCTTACTGTTACCCTGGAAGATATCGAGCTGGCCAACCGGCTGGCTCCGGAACTGTTGTCCCGCTCGCTTGACGAGCTGCCGCCGCAATCCCGCCGACTGCTTAACTGTATAAAAGAGCTGGTAAAGGACTTGTGCCGGCGTGAGGACATGGAGCAGTCCACCGCTTTCTTTAGTCGCCGTCAGTTGTGCGAGTCGAGCGGCTGGACTTACAGCCAGGTTAAGCGGCACCTGGACCGCCTTCAAGAGCTGGAATATGTCGTTACACGTTACGGGCGCATGGGATCGACCCTGCGTTATGAGCTGCTGGTTGATGTTGATCTGGAAGATGCTGCCTGTCCTATCGGCCTGCTGGATGTCGGAAAACTCAGAAAATCTATACCTGCGATACCAACCTTGACCCCCTCCCCAGAAACCTTGACCCCCCTTTGCCAAAATGATTTGGCAAGGTTAAGTACTTCAAAAAAGGGGACTAAGGACAACCTTGCCACCTTTTCAGACCGCACATCTGGAGCCTTAAAAAAAGTCGTCGTAACGTAACCATAGATACCGCTTCAAAATACGGAGTAAAACCAGATGAACCACCAGGCAGGCATCCACCGCACCCGGGGAAT
>JAAELC010000100.1 GCA_024227135.1 Gammaproteobacteria bacterium | reverse complement strand
GTGTTTTAAGCTGTGTTGCTATGTTGAGAAACAGTTTATTAGCAATTACTAAAATAGTAAAATATTACTTATTTATGGAATCGATAAGATTTCGTTATGTATTGGCCCGATACGGGGGGTGTTCGAATACTCCGGAAACGGGGAACTCAATCAATGAGGGAAAGCAACAAACTGAAGGGTACCGGGCAGGTTCGGCTCGAGGGTGCACATTGAGGGGGAGTCAATCAGCCCTGGGTTTGAGTTCCACTGCCCGAAGCAGGATATCCACGTTTCCTATGGGTGAAATGCTGCCGCTCACCCGAACCGGTATTCCTGAATCCTGGTCGACAAATAGTTCGAAGTCTCCCTTCAGTCCCAGAAAGGAAAAGTCCTCCGGTGTTGTGCCGGTGGGGGCCAGGGACTTTGGCTCGAAGCTGAATCGGATGGTATCCACGCTTTTTTGAACCCGGGCAGTTTTACTTCCGGACTTTTCAAGGTAGTCGATATCCAGACGGGGGCCCAGGTGGGCAAAGATGCTGACTCTGTGGAGCTGTTTTTTGTTGAACACGCAGACATGCACAGGGAATGGCTGAACCTGGAATTCCAGAGCCGATATGAGATATAACAGGCCGTTGGGCTCCAGGACAATGCGGCACTCCGAAGCTTCATTCTGATATCCATAAAACGCATCACCCACGTGACTCCATTGGTCGGGTTTTAACGCTCCTTCGCCGGGGTCGGCTGGTTTTCTTCGCAAACGGTAAACGCCACTGTCCGTAAATCGGTATGACTTCTGCCATTTCTGGTTGCCTTGCCGAAGCCTGACTCGCTGCAGTGCAGCCCCACTATCGGGACTGCACCATGATTGAATCTTCAGGTGTTCATCAGAACCAAAGAGAGGATTGAGGCTGGAATGAACCTTGATGGTCACTGTTTCCGGGTCCGGTGCCTGAACCACCCAGTCTCCCGGGACAGGGATCAGCCTTTCCGAAGCTTCGGGTGCAGGGATGGTTGAGAGTTGAACCCCGGTCGTGACCCTGCCAAAAAAACCATCAAATGCGTAGGAAAGCGTGCGCCATGGGATCCTTTCCTGAACAATGCCTGCCGGAAACTGGGACGGCCCATGGGCACTGTTCACTGTCAGGCTGAATACTGCTGACAGCAATAGGCCGGTCGTTCTCAAACCGATGTTACTGGCTGACATTAAAATCCCGTCAAATTTCACCAGAGTCTTAGCAATCCGGATTCCAGCAGTCCGAACAGAATAAGATATATACCGACGACATAGCTCAATATTGCCGGCTTGATCAGTATGACCGCCCCGGCCACGATCGCCATTACTGTCTGCGGGTTGACAGCGTGAGCCTGCCAGGTATGCAACAGCCCCAGAACACCTATGACGAGCAGATAGGTGGCTACTACATAATTCAGGATCCTGGGGACAATCAGTATCAGGATGCCGGCCACGATGGCTGCGACAGCCTCGATGGGCCAGGGTTGGAGAACCGCGGTAATGTTCATCTGAGAGTCTGTCTGTATTCCGTCTGCTGTGGCTGAGCAACATCCATCCGCCCGGTAGTCGCCTTGGATCGGATTGTCCCCATCAACTGCTGAGAATACGCCATCAGCCTGTGATCAGGCAATTCATGGATTGTTGCGACTACCCCCACAAATACAGCACGCTCAATCAGTGAATTGGATATTGCCAGTGATGACAGGGAAATAACAACATGGCTGCCGACTTACAGCATGGTAAGGAAAAAGTAACTGGTATGGCTGTTCTTAGTGCTCTATCAGGGAAACTGCAATAGATGGAGTGGGTTTTTGAGCGTTCACGGCAAGGCGCACCTTCCATGAGATGGCCGCTTCCCATTGCGAGAGGAGCAACCCGGTCCATGGACGCTGACAGGCTCCCCCGTGGGAATGCTAAACCCATCAATATCAGGTAGAGGGAGTACTGGCAGCCTTTGAAGTTGCCGGTTTAGTCCCAGGGATCGCTTCTATGCTTCATTCACCGAAATTGGTGACAACAGGTTTTTTTCTATTTTTGTTCGCTGTCGTGAGTGTGGCTGATGACAGTGCGCAAGTCAGGCTGGTTGGTGAGGTGGCTCAGGGGATGGACTATCGACTTTCGATACAGCAAATCGAGTCGATCGGCCTGATAGAGATCGAATCCTACAGTCCTTATGACAAGCGGGCCGATCGTTTCGCCGGTGTCTGGCTCGATCAGCTTGTGGCACATTTCGGCAAGCCGGAGGTGACTCGTGTCACTATGCGGACTATTGACGACTATGAAGTCGAATTCACGCCATCAGAGTGGAAAAACAGCAGAATTCTGATGGTAACCCGGGTGAATGGGAAGCATATCAGCTTCGCAACGAAAGGCCCCATACGGATCATCATTCCCGGATACGATCCACGTGAAAAAGCGCATCAGGTAAGCCTGCCGAAATGGATATGGATGATAACCAGAATGGAGTTCAGATAGCGCCTCCATCAATGGTAAGAATGGTACCATTTCTGGTACTCATTCTCTTTGGTATCGGGATCTACTATTTTCATTCGTTAGAACATATAGCCGAGAGACTGACCGAGTCTGAACAGACTATGAAAATGGCTGATTCAATACGCCACACCTTAAAGGTCAGTATTCTAAACCTTCGTGCATCCGAGGCCTATCTGACCGCACTAAGCACTGAAGATGAGGAATTGGTCAATGATGCATTGAATTACATGGAAGCTTCCCTGGGTTTCATCTTCAGTGAATATGTTGATGTCGAGCCACTCGCCGACCGTGTCGTTCCACTCATACGGGAGAATATCCACCTGATTGAAACCCAGGGATTGGCGGCTACGGACGAACGGATGCAAAAGCTGCAGCAGAATCTTAACACCCTCTATCGGGAAGTTGCACAACGGGAGATGAGCATCTGGATCACTCTGCAGGAAGACTTCATTCAGTTCCAGTCGAATGAATACCGTCTGCAGCTCGTGTATCAGTTTGTTGCGGCCATCGCTCTGGTTTTCTGACAGTCACTACCCTGTTGTTTTTCCGGCAGCGATTACTCAACCGCGTCATCGTCAAGAACGAAAAGAGACTGGAAGAGTTGATCGCTCAACGCACTGACCAAATGTCTGCATTGCGGAACAACGAGTCCCGCTACAGGGAACTGTTCAATGCCATGAGTGACGGTGTGGGGGTGTATGAAGTTATCGATAGCGGCAATGTATTCCCTTTTAAAGACTTCAATCGTGCCACTGAGCGTATCACTGGAATGTAGCGGGATCAGGTCATCGGAAAGCCGGTGGAAGCGGTATTTCCGGGTGTGGAAGAGATGGGACTGCTGAAAATATTTCAGCGGGTCTGGTATAGCGGAAAACCTGAATTTCACCCGGTGAAGGAGTATCTTGATAGTCGACTGGCACTTTGGTTGGAAGTCTACATCTTCAAGCTGCCCACTGAAGAGGTTGTGGGCATCTATGAAGATATTACCGAGGCCAAGAGAGTCCAGGAGACGCTACGGGAACAGCAGTCAAATTACCGGTTACTGGCGGAAAATCAGACCGACCTTCTGGTGAAAGTGGACAGCGAAGGCCGATTTCAGTTCGTCAGCCCTTCCTACTGCAAGCTGTTTGGAAAATCCGAAAGCGAGCTATTGGGCCGTGTGTTTATGCCCCCGGTTCATAAGGAGGACCAGGAGAGCACCGCTAAGGCGGTGGAAAGTCTTTTCCAACCACCGCACAGGGCCTATCTGGAACAACGTGCCATGACCGTTGAGGGCTGGCGCTGGCTGGGCTGGCTGGATGCATCGGTGCTGGACGACCAAGGGGTGGTTATATCCATTGTCGGGGTAGGGCGTGACATTACGGAACGTAAGTTGGCTGACGCGGCGCTGGTGACCAGTGAGGAGAGGTTCCGAAATCTGGTGGAAAGCAGTCAGGACTGGATCTGGGAAACCAACAGCCGGGGTGAGTACACCTATCGTCAGTCCACGATGCTGGCAGTTTCTGGGTTGTCGGCCTGAAGAAATTATAGGAAAAACGCCTTTCGACCTGATGTTGGCGGCTGAGGGGAAGCGAGTATCCAGGATTTACCAGCACACGATATCCGAAGCAGCGCCTATCAATGCGCTTGAGAACGTCAATCATCATCGGGACGGGCGTGAGGTGATCCTGGAGACAAGTGGCGTTCCGTTCTTCGACGATAAGGGATCTCTGGCGGGTTACCGGGGGATCGATCGGGATATCACCGAACGCAAGCGGGGCGAATTGAGGTTGCGGGAGAGCGAAGCCCGCTATCGGGCAGTATTCGACCAGCAATTTCAGTTTATGGCGATCTTGTCTCCTGACGGAACGACGCTGGATATCAATGAACTGCCGCTCAAGATGATAGGCTGTAAGAGAGAGGATTTTGTGGGTAAACGGTTTGGAATTCTCCTTCCTGGAGGGGGTTGCCGAAATGGCAGAAAATATGGAAAAAGCGACTGAAAGAGGCTGTTGCTTCGGATGGACCTATTGTCACCGAAGACATCTATCAGCTGGATGAAACGGCCCACGACTATCTCAATCGGATAAGAAACAGTGCACAGCGCATGGGTATGCAGATCGATGATCTGCTGCAGTTGTCAAAAGTTAATCGTGGAAGTCCGGATCGTTTCATTCCCGCTGCTGAGCGCTATAACTTGATGCCAGAGATTGACCGCTGGGTGATTCGTCATGCCTGTCAGCAATTACAAAGAATAGAAGTAACTGCCCACCCCCCCAGATGTTATCCCCTATGGGGGGTGAGTAGATACAGCCAAAGAAAGGAGCGCGATTCAGGCTTTGGAATTTACCTGCAACCCAGCAACAGTGCCTGAGACAGGCCAAGCTCTGTATACCCCTCACCTTTACGTTTGATCAGGATCTGACGACGGTTTCGTTGATCGGGGCTGCTGCTGATATGAACCCAGGCTGGTGACCCATCCTTGCCATACTCATGTATCAGTTGGTCTACGTTCAGCTCTTCGAGATAAAAACAGGCAGTGGCAAACAGGTAGTAGCTGGCGTTTACTTCCTGGCGGATGCCTTGACCTGTCTCCATGCGGACTTTCTCTTCGATTACGGTACGGACGTGCAAGCGGGAGGGGCGGTGCAGCAGTTCACTGGAGATACCGATGTCCGCCGCCTTTCCTTCCATGTGCTGGCTTTTTGCGCTGCCTCCAATAGCGGTATTGAGCGCAGGGCAGCGATAACTGCTGGATACGGTGATCGAAGTTCGAAGCAGTGTTCTGAGAGGTTGCAGGGTCTGATGGGTGAGGTAGGTGAGATTCTTTATGATGTTACGGTTGGGGTTGGTCTGTTCTTGCAGCATGTCACCGCCGGAACGCTCAGCAACCTGGGAGGCAAGCAGCTCCTCCAGCGTGAAATTCTCCGATAATCGCATGATAACTCCCCCTTGATCAGTTTACGTCATTTGGAAAAACACGACGGTTTCTGGAGAACGCATTGCGCTTTTCCTCTTCCGAAAAGTCCTTGGGTCGCTCCTGGCGCGGTTCAGCCTCCCGGGGTGATGGCGGTGCTTCAGTTCGGAGTGCTTGAGGGGGGGCGGATGGTGTGGTACTCCATTGGTTGCGTGCCACACCTTTGACCTTTTCGTAGGTTCTGGTCGCACCCAGGCCAAGCAGTGCAAAAACCAGGGTCAGCATCTCCTCGGAGTTTACTTGAGGCAGACCATTGGCGATTCCCTGTTCATCCATAGCCAGTAGAATGATGAGAATGAGGTCTCTCACAACCCAGGCATATGCCAGAAGAAAAACTGTCAACCAGCCCAGTGCCGGACGCCATCCCGCGACAAATATGCTCGAGTGTCTGGCCTCTTCCATATTGGTCATTGCCTGGATGATATGGGGCTGATTGAGTTCCTTCATCATCAGGAGTTTTGCCCGCTCCCGCTCTTCGTCGCTGGTGAAGAGTTCGTCGAGACCCTTGGTGACCGAGTCAGCAATAGTGGCGACGGAGTTGATGGGATTCAATACGTCGAGGGGTGATGCCACGGTATACCTCCTTGGTTCGTTGGTTTACGGCTTGATTCAGTTTCTGAATCGCGGGTCCGTAGATAAAATACCGGCTCAATTCCATTACCCTGTCACGGTATGTTTGACTGAGCGCAGGCTGGAAATGCCGGTTCTTCAGTAATCCATCCCAGGTTTTTTCGCCTGAGGCCCCACAAGACCCGGACAGTGAGTACGCTATCCATGGAAAGGATATGTCATGCCCGGTTTTTTGCTGACTGAGTATAGCCCAAAAACCATGGGGCTTGAGTCGTGGCAGGGCTCTGTGTACTGAAAAGTGCGCGGCAGGTCATGTATTCTATTGCCTCCGCAGGTAGTTTGTGATGACGGGCGATCAACGATCAGCTCGTCTCGATAATGGAGAATGTATTGAACCCGAAAAATCTGGTAGCCCTGCTGCTGCTTCTGTCCATCAGTTTCTCGGCACAGGCGATCCAGCCATTGGTGGATGCCAAGTGGTTAGCTGCATCACTCGGTAAAGCGAATCTGGTGGTTCTGGACTTGCAGCCTGCCGCTGCCTATCAGCGATTTCACATGCCTGGCGCGGTGAATCTTCCCTTCGACTGGCTTACTGTAAATGGCGGTGCGCGGTTTCACAGTCAGGAAAATCTGCGACGGATTTATCAGGTTGCCGGTGTGCCCGCAGGGGGAGAGCAGATTTCATTTTGTCACACCGGGCATCGTACTTCGCTGGCTTGGTTTGTGTCCCACGAGTTGCTTGGCAATCGGGAAACGCGCCTCTACGATGGTTCTACGGCGGAGTGGCTGGCCAGCCGGGTGTTTCCTGTCGAACAGAAAATCAAGCTCGACTGAGCCGGATTTGCGGGCCGGAGCAGCTCATCGTCACTTCAGGTCAGGGTGGCTCTTCAAGAAAAGTTTGAACACCACTCGACCCGTGATTACCACGCGAGGCGTGAGTGGTTTCCTGGAAAGTTAGTTTCCATTTTAATTTCAATGTGTGCTTGTTGTGTGCACTGCGTTGGGCAATCACTTCACGGGAAATTTCCTAATAAACTGAAACTATTAGTAAATTTAGTAGAGGCTTAATAATTACCTTTATTTCAGGGTTATATGGAGAACCATCCGCGAGAATGGTATCAGCCATTTCCACCTACCTGGGAGAAGAGGCCAATGAACGACACTTTTTACAGTGTAATGCGGCGGCAGAGCACTGCAAGGCAATCATCTCCTGGGGCTCCTGCGCCTCCTGGGGTTGTGTTCAGGCAGCGCGCCCCAATCCGACCCGGGCGACGCAGGTGCACAAAGTGCCTGGTATCGCCAATAGGCCAATTATCAAGGTACCGGGTTGTCCCCCGATTGCCGAAGTGATGACCGCGGTCATCACTTACATGCTCACCTTCGAACGATTGCCGGAGCTTGATCGTCAGGGGCGTCCCAAGATGTTCTACAGCCAGCGCATCCATGACAAGTGTTACCGCCGGCCTCATTTCGATGCCGGTCAGTTTGTGGAGTCCTGGGATGACGAAGGAGCACATAAAGGCTACTGTCTCTACAAGGTCGGTTGTAAGGGTCCGACCACCTACAATGCCTGCTCGACCATTCGTTGGAATGGCGGGCTGTCCTTTCCGATTCAGGCCGGACATCCCTGTATCGGGTGTTCTGAGGACGGGTTCTGGGACAAGGGTTCTTTCTATCAGCATGTGACCGATACCCACCAGTTCGGGGTGGAAGCGAATGCTGATAAGGTGGGGTTGGCGACTGCCGGGGTTGTGGGTGCCGCAATAACGGCACACGCCGCAGTCAGTGCATTGAAAAATGCGCAGAAAAAGGGAGGTGACGAATAATGAGTGTCCGAACAACCCCAAACGGTTTCAAACTGGATACTTCAGGTCAGCGGGTAGTTGTGGACCCGGTCACCCGTATAGAAGGCCATATGCGTTGCGTGGAGGATGCACTGGGTATTCAGATTCCGGAAAATGCCAACTCTATACGCAATATCATGCAGTTAACCCTGCAGGTACACGATCATCTCGTTCATTTTTATCATCTGCATGCGCTGGACTGGGTCAACCCGGTCAATGCGCTGAAGGCAGATCCCAAGGCAACATCAGAGTCGCAGATGGTGTCACCCCATCATCCCAAATCATCACCGGGATATTTCAGGGATATTCAAAATCGTCTGAAGCGATTTGTGGAGAGTGGCCAGCTTGGCCCGTTCAAGAACGGTTATTGGAGCAATCCGGCCTAATCTGTTGCCCCCGGAAGCCGATTTGATGGCGGTAACCCATTATCTGGAGGCGTTGGATTTTCAGAAAGAGATTATGAAAATCCGTACGATCCTGGGGGGGGTAAGGATCCCCATCCGAACTGGATGGTTGGCGGCGTGCCCTGTGCTATCAATGTGGATGGGGATATGGGGGCCGGTGCACCGCTGAATATGGTCACCCTCAACCAGATCTCTTCGATCATCGATCAGACCCGGGAGTTTATCAAGAACGTCTATATCCCCGATATTCTGGCAATCGGGAAGTTCTACAAAGGGTGGCTGTACGGTGGTGGTCTGTCCGGGATGAATGTCCTCTCCTAATGTGGATATCCCTGATCGTGCCAACGACTACTCCGCCAGTAACCTGATGATGCCCAGGGGCGCTATCATCAATGGGAATTTGAAAGAGGTGTATCCGGTGGATCTGCGCGATCCTGAAGAGATACAGGAGTTCGTGCCCCATGCCTGGTACAAATATCCGGATGAGTCCAAGGGGCTGCATCCCTGGGATGGTATTACCGAGCCGAATTACGAGTTGGGTCCCAACGCCAAAGGTACCCGAACCCACATCGAGGAAATCGATGAGGGTGCAAAATACTCCTGGATCAAGGCACCCCGCTGGAAAGGGTATGCGATGGAGGTTGGCCCGCTGGCACGTTATATCATCGGCTACGCTCAGGGGAATGAGGGGATCACCGAGCAGATCAATTTTGTCCTTAAAACCCTGGCTGTGCCGGTGGATGCGCTCTTTTCCACACTGGGTCGTACCGCCGCGCGGGCACTGGAGGCCGACTGGGCTTCCGATCAGATGCGTTACTTCATAGACAAGCTGATGGCGAATATCAAAGCGGGCGACTCGACAACGGCCAATGTGGATAACTGGGATCCGGCTACCTGGCCCACGGAAGCCAAAGGGGTTGGGTTTACCGAAGCGCCTCGCGGGGCGCTGGGTCACTGGATACGCATCAAAGACACGCGCATCGACAATTACCAGTGTGTCGTTCCCACCACCTGGAATGGCTCGCCACGAGACAGCCAGGGAAACATCGGTGCTTTCGAAGCCTCGTTGATGAATACCAAGGTTGCACGGAAGGAGGAGCCGGTGGAGATTCTACGCACTCTGCACAGCTTCGATCCCTGTTTGGCGTGTTCAACCCATATCATGAGCGAAGAAGGTGAAGAGCTGGCCAGGATCAAGGTTCGCTGAGACGGGGAGGTTCGATTATGCACACTCAAGTCAAACAAACCGCAGTCTACGTCTACGAGGCGCCAGTCAGAATCTGGCACTGGGTCAATGCCCTGGCGATTACCCTGCTGGCGATCACCGGTTACCTGATTGCCAATCCGTTGCCAACCCTGCCGGGGGAAGCGAGTGATCATTTTCTGATGGGGTACATTCGATTTGTTCATTTTGCTTCGGCCTACGTTTTCACCATTGCCTTCATCGGGCGGCTGTACTGGGCTTTTGTGGGAAATGAGCACTCAAGTGAACTCTTCAAGCTGCCAGTTTTTCGCAGAAACTACTGGAAGGAGCTGCTGCACGAGGTGCGCTGGTATTCCTTTCTGGAGAAAGAGCCGAAAAAATACGTAGGGCACAATCCTCTGGCTCACCTGTTCATGGTGACCATCATCACCATCGGTGGGTTTGCCATGGTGCTTGCTGGTTTCGCCCTCTATGCCGAGCAAACCGGCCTGGGCAGCTGGCAGGATACGCTGTTTGGCTGGCTGATCCCTCTTACAGGGCAAAGCCAGGATGTGCGGCTCTGGCATCACTGGGGTATGTAGATCATGGTGAGGGTTGATAAGTGGTTAATAACTTTCCAGTAGTAGGGTAAACTGTCAATTTACCAGTCAGAATGCTTCGTTTCAGGCTGATAAAACTTTTCAATCGGTAGATGTAAGTTGTGATAATGAATCCTCAAGCCATTTCCATTATCTTCAGGGACCTGGCAGTAATGCTTACTGTCCGTGCGCTTTATGGGCGTTCTGTCTGATTACAGATTTTTCACGGTTTTTTCATCCGTTTGATGTGCTTAATAGAGGCGCGGAAGGGTTGAATCAGTCAATTGAGAGTGATGCAGTACCGTCGGAAAACCCATCCAGTCGGGTGTTGGTCCTGGGGATTGGCAACCTTCTCTGGGCGGATGAAGGGTTTGGAGTAAGAGCGGTAGAGTATTTAAACCGGCATTTTGTCTTCGAAGACAGCGTTACGCTCCTGGATGGTGGCACTCAGGGCGTTTATCTGGTGCAGAATGTCCGGGAGGCGGACATTCTCGTGGTGTTCGATGCTGTTGACTACGGTTTGCCTGGGGGAACGCTGAAACGGGTGGAAGGTGGGGAAGTTCCGAAGTTTCTGGGCTGCAGGATAGTCAGTCTGCATCAGACAGACTTTCAGGAGGTACTGGCGCTGGCGGAGTTGCCGGGGGATTATCCCACCCATCTTCTGCTTGTGGGAGTGCAACCTGTGGAGTTGGAAGACTACGGGGGCAGTTTGCGACCCGAGGTGAAAGCCCAGATTCTACCGGCAGTCGATATGGCATTGGACTACCTTGCCGGTTTTGGCATTCAGGCGCACCGGAGGACCGTTCCACTCGATGTCGACAGCGGCTTACCCGCAGCAATTGCTGATATTGAGCGTTATGAGGCTGAACGCCCCTCAGAAGAGGAGGCTTTTCGCGACGGCGATATCCGGGTTTTGCGGTCCAGCCATTTCAACGGTATCACCCAGTCATCCACCCCGTCGGAAGGCCTCTGTGTGGACCTGGATCATCATCTCAACAAATACCGGAAATCCACCGACTGACCATGTGTATCGGCATCCCTGCCCAGATCGTGGAAGTTCAGGATGGATTCGCCTGGTGTCGATCGGGAGATGAGCTGCGTCAGGATTGACATGCTGCTTGTTGGTGACCTGCCAGTTGGCGGCTGGGTGCTGACTTTTCTCGATACGGCTCGGGAGGTGTTGACACCGGAACGGGCATCGCAGATTGCCGATGCTTTGCAGGCAGTCGACCAGGTGTTGCTGGGGGCTACGGATATCGATCATCTGTTTCAGGACCTGATCGATCGTGAACCCCAATTGCGCGCACATCTCCGTGACCCCGGGCCTGGACAGAGTGAGGAAGATTGACCATGGCTTTTTCATTGATCACCGGGATGATTGAAAGAACGGGTTACCCCCTGTTGGGGGAGGCTGATCTGGATGGGTTTTCAGACACCCGAAATGAGGTGGTACTGTTTTTTACTGAAAACCCGGAACGTTTTCCGGAGAGCAACGATGTGGCGATGGTTCTGCCGGAGTTGATCAAGGCTTTTGAAGGTCGTTTACAGGCTGGGGTTGTCAACCAGGATTTCCAGCATCAACTCCAGCGCCGTTATGGTTTTGGCGCCTGGCCAGCGTTGGTGCTTCTGCGCAAGGGTGCGTATCTGGGTGTTATCACCGGTATGCGGAACTGGGATGACTATCTGCACCTGGTGCGTGACCTGTTGAATTCCGAACCTGTCGCCATACCGGGTTTCAAGGTGCCGGTGGTTACTGCGCCAGCTGATAGTCAGGAGAAGGAGCATGACTGATTCGTACATTCCGGTTTCATTGACTGGGCCCGGCAGCCAGCCGGCGGAGTCCGAAGGTGAAGCGCTGGATATATTGCAGATGCCCTCGAGTATGGAGACTTATGTTGCACCACCCCTGCCGGAGCCGGAAGAGGTTGTGGGTCTGGGGGCCGGGATTGAGTTGTTGCAGCAATTGCACCTTAATCTGAGACGATATGAAACCGGGATGTCCGGGATTCCGCTGGAGCTCCATTCCCTGGATCGAGAGAATCTTGAACTGGTGGATCAGGTGCTTGGGGAAGGCGAGGTCAGCATAGTGTCCTCAGGAGAGCGGGGCGCCCGTATCCAGGAATCGGTGCTGGCCGGAGTCTGGAGGATAAAGTACCTGGACGCCAATGGCGGGGTTCAGGGCGATACGGTAGAAGTCGCCCCTGTTTCCCGTCTCATCTGCGAATCGGCGTTTGTGGGGGCTGAACGTTGTATCACCACTGACAGTAGCGGCGACAGTAGCGGCCTTCCCGACGGCGTGGTCAATGCGCCGCCGCTGCTTGCCGAGATCAACGACAAGGTTGCTTCCTGCGAAGCGGGTGATCCGGCCCATGTCATCAATCTTACACTGCTGCCCCAGACCGATCAGGATCTGCCCTATCTGGCTCAGTGTCTGGGTGAGGGGAGTGTGAAGATTTTGTCCCGGGGGTACGGAAATTACCGAATCAGCAGTACCGCAATACGTTATCTGTGGTGGGTGCAGCACTCTAACAGTCAGGACAGAAATATCCTTAATTCCCTGGAAGAAGTACAGGTTCCCGAGGTGGCGTGCGCCGCACCGGAGGATATTCATGACAATGCGGAACGTCTGGGCGAAATTCTGGAAATGTATCGGTGAGCGGTCAGCGGGGTTTCAGTGGTTCATACGGTGGTGACGACACCCGGTTGAATGGGGATACACGATTGGAATGCAGGAAGTTCATCCTGGGTGACGAGAAGGGCATCGGTCAGTATATGAGTTGCTCCCTGTATTCCCCTGTATTCGAATTTGCCGATCAACAGATGGCGGTGGCAACGGCGGAGGCGGTGATGGAGGGGTTGATGGACAGGGATAACCGGCAACCCCCTGATATGAGCGGACAACGTCCGCGTGCCGAACCGGGTTCGACCCGGCCGAATACATCGGCTGGGCACCATGGAGCCCAGCCACCGCTGGACAACCCGTCGGATCGATTGATCAGTCGCAGAGATCTTCTCTTTGGAAAGATTTCGGGAACCGATGAATGAGTGTCGAGGGCCAGTTGAGTATCCGGCTGGGAGTGACGGATAAAGCCGTCGACAGGGTGAGTATTGAGTCCAATCGTCCCGTACATGCCTCTCGGGTATTGAACGGCAAAGATGTATCCGAGTCTCAGCAGTTGATTCCTCTGTTGTTCGCTGTCTGCGGGACCGCTCAGTCCTGTGCCGGTGTTCGGGCCTGTGAGCAGGCACTGGGGTTTCCGGCCGCAGAGCGGATGCAGCAGTTAAGAGACTCACTGGTGAGCATGGAGACACTGCGTGAACACCTCTGGCGTATCCTGCTCGATTGGCCTTCGATTACGGACGCGGAGAAAGACAGCGAAGGTGTGACCGAGATAACGAGGATTCTGTATGATTTTCGACAGGCCCTTGGGCTGTCGGGGGATCCCTTCACGGTCGGTGGAACGGAGTTCCGGGCTGATAGCGGTGCGTTGATGGCTGTGCGGGAGCGTGTGAGGGGGCTGTTGCGAATTCGGGTGTATTCAGTGGTTCCTGGCGAGTGGCTGGGAATCGAAGATCCGGAGAGGTTACTGGCCTGGGCGGAACGCCGCGGGACTGTGGCGGCCAGGCTGATTCACCGACTCGTACAAACCGGGTGGGGGGCCGTGGGGGCCTGTGATTCAACGCCCTTGCCCCCGTTGTCGGAGCAGCAGCTTCATGTGGCGTTTCGGCAAAGCGGCTATGTGAAGTATCCCCGGTGGAATGGTAATTGTTGTGAAACTTCCGCCATGACCCGTGTCGAGAGCCGGTTGCTCGAGGAGCTGAAGGCTGTTTACGGGAATGGACTTCTGGTGCGGCTGGTTGCCCGGCTGACCGAAATGGCCCAGCTGGCGGAGCGTCTGCCGGTGGGGCCGCTGGATTCCGGTGGTCGGGCACTTTCGAGTGGTACCGCGGTCAATCCTGGCATTGGTCAGGTCGCGGCAGCCCGGGGTCAGCTGGTGCATCGTGTGGAATTGAGTGGTATTACTGTCTGCAATTACCAGATTCTGGCACCGACGGAATGGAATTTTCATCCGGAGGGTGTGGTGGCACAGGCGCTTTCCACTTTACGGGGTGACCCGGAGCGTGTGGAGCAACAGGCCCGGCTGCTCATCAGCGCTGTGGATCCTTGTGTCGGTTATCGTTTGATCTTCAACTAGCGTGTTTTGAATCAATGCATGAGATGTCATTGTGTGAGAGTGTCCTGCAGATTCTGGAAGACAACGGAAGGCGCCGGGGTTTCGAGAAGGTCAATGTTGTCTGGCTGGAAATCGGGCGTTTGTCCGGTGTGGAAATTGAAGCGATGCGCTTCAGCTTCGATGCGGTAACCCGCGGTACTCTGGCGGATCATGCCCGGCTGGAAATTATCCAGGTTCCGGGAGAGGCGTGGTGCATGCCCTGTGGTAAGACGGTGACGGTGGAGCAGCGGTTCGATGCCTGCCCCCTGTGTGGCAGCTACCAGTTGCAGGTAACGGGTGGAGAAGAGATGCGTATTAAAGAACTGGAGGTAAACTGATGTGTACCGTATGTGGTTGTGGCGAGGGTGAGACTAAACTCGAAGATCATGGACATTCCCACGATCACGAACACCATCACTCCCGGGATCAGGGTGGGGATTCGAAACAAACCGGGCAGAATCTGCATGACTATGGTCGGGGTCCGGCCCATGCCCATGCACCGGGGCTGAGTCAGGCCCGCATGGTACAGATCGAGGAAGACATTCTGGGCAGGAACAACCAGTATGCTGCCGCTAATCGCCGCTGGTTTCAGGAGCGAGACGTCCTGACGCTGAATCTGCTTTCCGGGCCCGGCTCAGGAAAAACGACCCTGTTGACCCGGACTATCACTGATCTTGAAGGTCAGTTGAAGATATCGGTGGTCGAGGGTGACCAGCAAACCACCCATGACGCTGAGCGTATCCGGGAGACCGGTGTCAAGGCATTGCAGATCAATACCGGAAAGGGATGTCACCTGGATGCGCATATGGTCGGTCATGCCCTGGATACCCTGCAGCCGGAAAACGGTAGTGTACTGTTTATAGAAAACGTGGGGAATTTAGTATGCCCGGCGGCTTTCGATCTGGGTGAGGCGTACAAAGTGGCGATTCTCTCTACCACCGAAGGCGAGGATAAACCGATCAAGTATCCGGACATGTTTCACGCTGCCGATCTGATACTGTTGAATAAGATCGATCTGTTGCCCTACCTGAATTTTGATGTGGAAAAGTGTATCGAATACGCCCGGCGAGTCAATCCCGGTATCAAGGTGTTGCAGGTTTCGGCACTGACTGGCGAGGGTATGGAAACCTGGTATCAGTGGGCTAAAACAACCCGGCAGCTGGCTTCTATCGGTTGATATCCTGACAGTTTGGAAAAGCAGGAGTACAGTGTCTGGCGACCGGCTGAGTACAGTTGATTCAGTTACGGTGCAGAACCTTCATCACAATGATGAAAAGGCTTTTAAACCCCATCTCGATGGGTGGCTCTTCATCACACTGTAGAATTTTAGAGAGTACCTTATGTGTCTCGCATTACCCGCAAGAGTCATCTCCATAGATGAGTCAACCGATACAGCTACCGTTACCCTGGGGGGTGTCAACAAGGTGGTTTCCCTGGCGCTGGTGGAAAATGTACGGATCGATGACTTTCTATTGATTCACGTAGGCTACGCACTGAACAAAGTGAGCACGGAAGAAGCAGAGAAAACACTACAGTTGTTTGCAGAGGCCGGATTGACCGGAAATGCAGAGGCATGAAGTATATCGACGAATTCAGGCAGCAGGACCTGGCGCAGACACTTGAGGCCGCCATAAAAAGAGAGGTTGATCCCGCTCGCCAATATCAACTGATGGAGTTTTGTGGCGGTCATACGCACGCCATTTTCCGTTATGGTATCCAGGACCTTATGCCTGGGAATATCAGTTTTGTGCATGGCCCGGGGTGCCCGGTATGCGTGTTACCTTCCGGGCGGATCAGTGATGCGATCGGAATTACCCTGAAGCATGATTTGATTCTGTGTACCTATGGTGATCTGTTACGGGTTCCCGCAGGAAACAGAAAAACCTTGCAGCGTGTAAAAGCGGAAGGTGCGGACGTACGGATGGTCTACTCGACCCAGGATGTACTTGGGATCGCTCGAGAGAATCCGGACCGGGAAGTGGTGTTCTTTGCGATTGGTTTCGAGACTACAACCCCCCCGACCGCTGTGGCCATCAAGCAGGCACAGGCAGAGGGGCTGAAAAATTTCAGCGTGTTCTGCAACCATGTGCTGACCCCTGCCGCGATTCAGAATATCCTGGAGTCACCAGAGGTTCGGGAAATAGGAACCCTGTGTATCGATGGCTTTTTTGGACCCTCCCATGTCAGTTCGGTCATCGGTAGTCGCCCCTATGAATTTTTTGCTGAGGAATACCAGAAGCCGGTGGTTATCGCCGGATTCGAACCCCTCGACATGATGCAGTCGGCATTGATGTTGGTGCGGCAGATCAACGAGGGTCGCCATGAAGTTGAAAATGAATATACCCGGGTCGTATCCAGGGAAGGTAATTCCAAGGCTCAGGGGATGGTAGCCGAAGTGATGGAGCTTAGGCGTACTTTTGAGTGGCGTGGTCTGGGAGAGGTTCCTTACAGTGCTTTGAAGATCAAGCAGTCATATGCTGAGTTTGATGCTGAAAAACGTTTCGAACTGGGAGACACCAGGACACCTGATATTCCAGGCTGTGAGTGTCCGAATATACTGCGGGGCGTAAAAAAGCCTACTGACTGTAAACTTTTCGGTACTTTGTGTACACCTGATAACCCGATAGGCTCCTGCATGGTCTCTTCCGAGGGGGCCTGTGCCGCGTATTGGAGCTATGGGCGCTTTCGAAACTGATGTTTTCAACGTGACAGTGATAAAGCACTGGCACGGATTCCTCTCAGGAGGGGCTGGAGTAACAGTCAAACCTTTATGATCGATCGACTCTCAGCATTCCACTATCCGGCAATGGTCGTTTTCAAAATTCCCAGGATTGAACTTTAATGAAACAGCGTTTTCCACAGCGATTGAATATTCGTGACGGTTTGGTGGAGATGGGGCATGGCAGTGGGGGGCGGACCATGGCTCAGTTGATCAATGAGCTGTTTTTCAAGCATCTCGACAATGAGTTGCTGGGTCAGGGAAACGATCAGGCGGCATTTGATGTGGTGGGTGGTCGAATGGTTATGAGTACAGACGGCCATGTCATTTCACCCCTGTTTTTTCCGGGGGGGGATATCGGTTCGTTATCGGTACACGGAACAATCAATGATGTAGCCATGTCGGGAGCTCAGCCCCTCAGTCTGGCCGCTGGCTTTATTCTTGAGGAGGGCTTTCCACTTGTCGATCTGGAACGAATTGTCATCAGCATGGCCGAGGCCGCTTCCCTTGCAGGTGTACCGGTTTCAACCGGTGATACCAAGGTGGTGGAAAGGGGCAATGGCGATGGTGTATTCATCACGACGACGGGGATCGGGATGGTGCCTCCCGGTATCAATATCTCTGGTCATCTGGCACAACCGGGAGATGCCATACTCATCAGCGGTACCCTGGGGGACCATGGGGTTGCTATTATGTCCAGCCGGGAAAATCTTGAATTTGAGACTCGGATAATGTCAGATTCTGCGGCGCTGCACGGACTGGTGTCGGATATGGTGCGGTCTGTTCCGGCCATTCATTGCCTGCGCGATCCCACGAGAGGAGGCCTGGCAACGACGCTGAATGAGCTGGCCAGCCAATCTGGTGTCGGTATGAGTATTTATGAGGACAGCATACCTTTCAATGATGAGGTGGTGGCAGCCTGTGAACTGCTGGGGCTTGATCCGCTTTACATTGCTAACGAGGGTAAGCTGGTTTGTATTTGTCCTTCTGGTGATGCGCAGAGGCTGCTGGAAGTCATGCGGGCGCACCCGCTGGGACGCCAGGCAGCAGAGATAGGCAGGGTGATTGATGATCCCCTTGGGTTCGTGACCATGGAAACCCGGTTTGGTGGCAGTCGAATGGTAGACTGGCTGGCGGGGGAACAGCTGCCGAGAATCTGCTGATGACGCGGTTTTGGAAGTGGTAAAAGAGTGGTAAAAGAGTGGTAAAAGAGTGGTAAAAGAGTGGTAAAAGAGTGGTAAAAAAAAGGCATGCGCATTCTTTTTTTAACCCATGCCTTTAACAGCCTTACCCAGCGGCTGTTTGTGGAACTTCAAGATTGCGGGCATGAAGTTTCGGTGGAGTTTGATATTAACGACAGTGTTTCTGAAGAGGCAGTTGAGCTTTTCAAACCCGAATTGATTATTGCGCCTTTCTTGAAACGGGCTATTCCGGAGAGTATCTGGAGCAGACATATCTGCCTGGTAGTGCACCCTGGTATTCGGGGGGATCGAGGTCCGTCAGCATTGGATTGGGCAGTGATGACCGGAAAGAGGCACTGGGGGGTTACTGTATTGCAGGCCAATGCAGAAATGGATGGTGGCGATATCTGGGCTTCCGTCGAGTTTGATATGCGGCCAGGAAAAAAGGCCAGTCTGTATCGTCATGAAACCGCCGAAGCGGCGGTGGAGGGGGTATTGCTGGCAGTGTCGCGCTATCAAAGCGGGACTTTTACCCCGTTGCCCTTGACTGACTCCGACCCGGGTGTTGGCGGAAAGTGGAATCCATTGATGGGACAAGCCGATCGGAAGATCGATTGGGACCGGGATGAGACGGAGACCCTGTTAAGAAAAATCAATAGTGCGGATGGGTTTCCGGGAGTGCGGGATTCATTGTTTGGCCGTGAGTTGTTGCTTTACGACGCAATGCCGGAGACCCTGTTGAAGGGTGCTCCCGGCGCAGTGCTCGCCTGTTGTGAAGGGGCGATCTGCAGGGCAACGGTGGACGGTGCGGTATGGATCGGCTATCTCCGCGACAAGTCGGCTGCACATCCATTCAAGCTGCCGGCAACCATGGTTCTGGCCAGTGAGGTATCCGGGCTTCCAGTGATTACACCAGACCAGCATTGCGGCTATCGCGACATCTGGTGCGAGAGGGATGGGGAGGTGGCCTATCTGCACTTTCCTCTCTATAACGGTGCCATGGGTACCCGTCAGTGTGAACGACTACGCCAGGCATACATCGGTGTATGCCAGCCAGATATTAAAGTGGTGGTTCTGATGGGTGGAATCGATTTCTGGTCCAATGGTATGGATCTGAATCGGATTGAGGCTGCCGACAGTCCGGCTGACGAATCCTGGCGGAATATCAATGCAATGAATGACCTGGCACTGGAGATCATCAAGTGTGATTCCCACCTGACGATCGCCGCTATGCAGGGTAATGCGGGTGCTGGCGGAGTTTTTCTCGCTCGGGCCTGCGACGAAGTGTGGGCGCGTAAGGGTGTGATTCTGAATCCCCACTACAAGGATATGGGTAATCTGTTCGGCTCCGAGTACTGGAGTTATCTGTTACCACGGTATGCCGGAGCCCGGAATGCTGAGCGTATCGTCAGGGCGAGGCTGCCCATGGGGGTACCTGAGGCCCTGTCACTTGGATTGGTAGACCAGTCGTTCGGGAGGAGCTTTCATGAATTTGCCAGGGAGGTCAGGTGTCGGGCAGCACAAATGGCAGGCATGGAGGTTTTTCGGGACAGTCTGGCGAAGAAGAGAACACGCCGAGCCGAAGACGAAAATCTCAAACCCTTGCTGTGCTACCGGAACGAGGAGTTGGAAGGTATGCGATTGAACTTTTATGGATTCGATCCAAGCTATCATATTGCACGTTATAACTTCGTCTACAAGATACCAAAATCCCGTACTCCCCTGACGATCGCAAAGCATCGCCAACGTGATGGTTCTTCACGGAGCCAGTCATGAGTAAACTGCCGACTTTGCTCTATATCGATGAGGATTCCGGGATCCGGCAGGCCATGCACCGTGACCTGAAGGAAGTGTTCGATCTGCGGACTGCTTCTACAATCGATGATGCTCAATCGATTCTGCAACAGGAATGGGTGCAGGTGATGTTGGTCGGACAGTACCATTCCGATATTGGCGGTGGGGAGTTTCTCGAGCAGGTGCAGCAGAAATGGCCCGAAGTTATTCGTATGATCGTTATCGATCAGATTCCATCCGGGGAGACCATCGATACGGATGATCATGAAGGAATCTATCAATACATATCCCGGCCCTGGCGGCGGGACGATCTGATTCTCACGTTGAGAAATGCGACCCGGTTGTTTGAGCTTCAGCGTAAAAACGAGGCACTATCAATCGGGTTGAAAATGGTCTCCGGCAACTCCGATGAGTCGCTGACTGATAAGCGGTCGAAGCTGCACAAGCGGCATCATTGCGACGATGGGATGGTTCGTACCGCCAACAGCTGCATGAATGAGGTTTGTGAGAAGCTGCGGCAGGTTGCACCTTACGATGTTTCGGTCCTGCTTTCTGGAGAATCGGGAACCGGAAAAGAGCTGGCTGCACGCTCACTGCACCAAAACAGCCTGCGTTGGAACAAACCTTTCGTGGTGGAAAACTGTGGTGCGTTACCCGATGAGTTGCTGGAGAGTGAACTTTTCGACTACATACGCGGTGCTTTTACCGGTGCAACGGAAGATCGAGTGGGTTTGTTAGAACGGGCCAGCGGCGGAACCGTATTTCTCGATGAGATTGGAGAAGTCTCACCGGCATTTCAGGTGAAGTTGCTGCGCGTGTTGCAGGAGGGTGAGATACGGCCGCTGGGCAGTGGGCGTACCCGCAAGGTCGATGTACGTATTATTGCTGCGACCAACCGGGATCTCGATGGGGAGGTGAGCGGTGGACGTTTTCGGGAGGACCTCTACTACAGGCTGGCGACAGTGACGGTTTCGTTACCGCCGTTGCGTGAACGGCGCATCGACATTCCTGTTCTGGCCAACAGTCTGCTGGAGTCCGCGATGCAAAGTCTTGACAAAAGGGTGACCGGATTCACCGACGAGGCGGTCGCCTGCATGCAGGCTTTCCATTGGCCTGGCAATGTGCGGGAATTGCAGAACGAAGTGCGGCATATGCTTGTCATGGGGAGGCGATCAATTGGGAGCAGAATTGCTGACGTCACGCGTGCTCCGCGCGCTGCCTCAGGATGAAGGACCTGGAGTGGAGAATATTGCCGATATTCAGGGTACTCTGAAAGAGCGGGTCGGAATTCTGGAGGCACGCATTCTTCGTGAAACCCTGATTCGGCATCAATGGAACAAGAGCCGCGCTGCAAAAGAGTTGGGATTATCCCGGGTTGGTCTGCGGAGCAAGTTGGAGCGATATGGTTTGGAGAAGGTGGAGACCATCGAGACCGGTATCGATCAGGTTGCGGGCTGATCAGAGTCAGTTTTTAGCCAGGGATCGGTGAGCGCTGCCCGGCAGCGCTTTTGGGTTGGGTGATTCAGGTGGCTTTTCGTTCCGGGAAGGTAACTGCTCACCCTGCAGAGATTGCCCGTGCGGGGTGATTAGTTACCCGGGAAGACCGGGCCGGTACTCCATCAGCGCTGTTTCAGAACATTCCTGATTTCCATGGCCCTGAATCCGTAATTACTACATTGACAGGGTATATGAATGGAAGGTGAGAGAATCCGGGTGACCGGTATCGTTCAGGGGGTCGGCTTCAGGCCAACGGTGTGGCGGCTGGCCAGGCAGTTCGGTATTGTCGGGCAGGTATGGAATGACGCCGAAGGTGTGATGATACACGCCTGGGGCAACAGAGCTGACCTGGACGATTTCGTTGCCTCCCTGAGCCTCGACCCGCCACCCTTGTCCCAGGTGGATCGGGTCGCTCGCAATCCATTGGAAGCGGGAGTCGGGGTTCCCGGTGACTTTTCCATCACCCACAGTCGGGAGGGTGAAAGCCACACCGGCGTAGCGGCTGATGCGGCGACTTGCCATGAGTGCCTGGCGGAAGTGATGAACCCGCGGGATCGGCGCTATCGTTATCCTTTTACCAACTGTACCCACTGTGGCCCCAGGCTTTCTATCATTCGAGCTGTACCCTACGACCGGGTTAACACCAGTATGGCGGGCTTCTCCATGTGTTCTGCCTGCCTCGGAGAGTACGAAAATCCTGCCGATCGCCGTTTTCACGCACAACCCAATGCCTGTAGTGATTGTGGTCCCCGGGTCTGGCTGGAGGATGAAAAAGGCTTATACCAACCCGAACCTGGATACGATGCGGTAGAAACCGCTGCACGGTTGATTCGCCGTGGTCTGGTGGTTGCTGTCAAGGGAATAGGGGGGTTCCATCTGGCCTGTGATGCCGGTAGTGAGCAGGCTGTGAAAAACCTGCGAAGCCGCAAGGGGCGCTACCATAAAGCATTCGCGCTGATGGCGCGTGATATGGATATGATCCGACGGTTTGCCCGGGTGAATGCCAGGGATGCAGAGCGGCTTGGTGATCGATCTGCTCCAATACTGGTCCTGGAGGCAAATGGGGAGTTCCTTGCCGGCGGGGTGGCTCCCGGGCAGAATACCCTTGGTTTTATGCTGCCGTATACTCCCTTGCACCATTTGCTGATGCAGAAGATGGTGCGCCCTGTCGTTTTGACTTCCGGCAACTTCAGCGACGAGCCTCAGGCTATCGACAATCGGGATGCAAAACGACGACTCGGCTCGATAGTGGATTGCTACCTGATGCACGATCGGGATATCGTCAACCGTCTCGATGATTCAGTAGAGCGTGTGATTGACGGAAGACCTCGCTTCCTGCGTCGCGGTCGCGGTGTGGCTCCCCAGCCGATCGTGTTACCGTCCTCTCTGGCTGTCCCTGAGCCTATCCTTTCCATGGGTGGTGAACTCAAGAGTACTTTCTGCCTGCTGGACCAGGGACAGGCCATCGTCTCCCAGCATCTCGGTGATCTGGAAAACGCCTCGACCTACAGGGACTATCGATACAACCTGCACTTGTATCGGAAGTTGTACGATTTTCATCCCTCGGTGATCGTGGTCGACAGGCATCCCGGTTATTACTCGACCCAACTGGGTAAAACACTGGCGGCGGAGGAGGGTATTCAACTCATTGAAGTGCAGCATCATCATGCTCACATTGCAGGTTGCATGGCGGAACACGGTTTGCCTTTCAGTACGGACAGTGTTTTAGGGGTGGCGCTGGATGGGCTTGGGTATGGAGATGACGGAAGTATCTGGGGGGGAGAGTTTTTGCTTGCCGACTATTCAGGTATCAGGCGCCTGGCCTGCTTTCAACCGGTAGCCATGCTCGGGGGTGAGCAGGCTATACGGGAGCCCTGGCGCAATACGCTGGCTCACTTGATGGAATCCCCTGGATGGGAACATGTGGTCCGGGAGTTTTCTCAGCTGGATATCGTACGTTTTCTCGAAACAAAGCCAATAGATACTCTAAGGGCCATGGCACAACGGAAATTGAACAGTCCACCGGCTTCATCCGCCGGGCGTCTGTTTGATGGGGTTGCCGCTGCGATTGGCATCTGCCGGGATTCCGCCGGTTTCGAGGGGCAGGCTGCGATTGAGTTGGAAGTGCTGGCAACCGACAGTTTTGAAGAGCAGGCTGAATTTGCCTACGGGTTTGAATGGGAAGGGGACACTCTACACTGGGGACCCCTCTGGCTTGGGTTGCTGGAGGATCTTTCCCGGGAGACATTGCCCGCTGTAATGGCCGCCCGTTTTCATCACGGGATAGCGCTGGCAGTCGCTCGTACTACAGCAGAATTGTGCGCCCGGCATGGTTTGAAAACAGTGGTCCTCAGCGGTGGGGTGTTCCAGAATCGTCTGCTTCTGGAGCGCACCGGGTACTTATTGCGAGCCCGTGGATTAACCGTGCTCGCTCCGTCAAGTATCCCCGCCAATGATGGTGGATTATCCTTTGGGCAGGCGGTGATCGCCGCAGCAACCGTAGATCAGTAGTTCATGTGGGGTAATTGCTCGCCCCCCAGAGATTAACCCCCCATGGCGGTCTGTGAAGGAAGTGTCTTTGGCATGGATGCCAAAGCCAAGCCTGCAGGGAGGGTTTTACGGCGTCTTCCGCAACAGATTGCCTGTGCGGGGTGAGTCGTTACCTTGTGGGATCGATTCCAGGGTTTTCATACCCGGTGATTCTGTCCCATTATCCTGAGCGTCTTCCATCTTTCTGAAAAGATGATGAATTTCAATGAGAAAGCTGTAGTGGGTGCCGCTATTCCCGGTGAATTCTTTGGGTCAGGGGGACACGTTCTGGGGTGTTACGGGCCATGGAGTGCAACTTACCCTGAATGCACTACTGCACTATTATTGAGTTAAATAATATCAAAAATTCAATTAAGATGTACACATTGCCATAACTTTGTACGATAGATGATATCGAAGGAGTCATTTGTTGGGCGATCTGTCTGCTTTCCTGCTGCAGTTCGGTGGAACTGGATGATTCAATGGAATCTGGCCGTATCTGATGACGAATGATAAACAAGCACATCCCACGATTCTGCGCGGCCTGGTTGTGTTGGAAAAGGTCGTGCAGGCCCGCCGTCCGACATCTGCGGAAGAACTCTCGGAAGTACTTGATCTGTCGAGGCAGACGGTTAATCGCATACTCCAGCATCTGGAAGAGGCCGGCCTGCTGCAGCGTGAGCCCACAGACCAGCGCTATCTGCCAGGACCACGAACACAGGGTATGGCACTCAGTATCATGTCCAATGTGGGATTGAGTGCCCCGCGTCGTGAAGCTCTGCGGGTACTGTCTGAAAAGACGGGTGAGACTTGCATTTGTGCCATGCTCGATGGCGATCACACCATGTACTTTGATTGTGTGGAGGCGAGCCAGCCCTATCGCGTCCAGCTTCCGGTTGGATCACAACTGCCACTGCACTGCACTGCCAGCGGAAAACTGTTTCTCGCCAGCATGGGGAAACGTCATAGCAGTCGTTTGATCCGGGCGGCCCCATTGAAGCGTTACACGAACCATACTATTACCGATTCCGAACTGCTGATGGATGAACTCAGTCGTATTGGAAAAGAAGGTATCGGCGTGGATAGTGAGGAGTTCATGGCTGGCATGGTGGCGCTGGCGGTACCCGTGCTCGGCGAGAGAGATGAAATCCGTTTCACGGTGGCGGTACATGCCCCCACGGTACGCAAACCCCTGGAAGCGCTTCGCCAGTACCTGCCGATGCTTCGCGATGCCGCAGCCGAGATGAAAACAACTACACCTTAGGGCTGCGGCAAGAATAAAATATCCCATCTTACTTGTCTTTTTTACTCATCTTCTGCGTTGTGGAAAGGGTTACATAGAACAGCTATGCGCCCCTATCCACGCCTTGAATCTGAGTAAAAATCCGGCGCAATATTGGGATACTTATTTCTTGCCGCAGCCCTTAGGGCCGCGAAAACCTTGTTGTCACTCATCGGTAATCGGTCAACGATTGTCCTCCGGAATCATGTCTGAAGCTTTTTCTGCAATCATAATCGTGGGGGCATTGGTATTGCCGGATACGATTTCCGGCATGATCGATGCGTCCGCTACCCGAAGTCCCTCGATGCCGTGTACTCGAAGTCGATCGTCCACCACGGCCGATTCATCATGTCCCATTTTGCAGGTACTGGTTGGATGATAGATGGTCTGGCTGTACTGGCGTGCTGCCTGCAGTAGTTCCTCGTCGGTCTGGAACTGACGTCCCGGAACATATTCATCGATGATATGGGGGGCCAGTGAAGGTGCTTCTGCAATTCGTCGTGCCAGCCTGATACCTGCTACAGCAACCGGCAAGTCACGCTCATCGGAAAGATAGTTGGGGTGTATGGCCGGGTATTCCAGCGGATCGTTTGATTTGATCTCCAGATGACCTCGACTGTGGGGCCGCAGCTGACAGACCGATGAGGTAAAAGCCGAGAATTTGTGGGCGCCCTCACCGGGCTTGTCCGCACTCAGGGGTTGCATGTGGAACTGGATGTCGGGTCGTTCCAGTGATGGATCCGTTTTAGTAAAGATCGCTACCTGGCTTGCCGCGAGAGTGAGGGGGCCCGTGCGTGTCAGTAGATACTGAGCACCTACCCAGGCTTGTTTCAACAGGTTGTTGACCTCGTCGTTCAGCGTGCGCTGGCTGGTTTTAAAAACCAACCGGATCTGGAGATGATCCTGCAGGTTCTGACCGACACCGGAAAGGTGATGCACGAGTCCTACTCCTGCCCTGTTGAGCAATTCTCCGGGGCCGATACCGGAAACCTGAAGGATTTGGGGTGAGCCGATAGCCCCTGCTGAAAGAATGACCTCACTGTGGGTATTTGCTTGTTGCAGTCTGCCCCCTTTCTTATACTCGACACCGACCGCTTTACGGCCTTCGAACAGAATGCGTGTGATCTGGGCACGGGTATCAATCCGCAGGTTGGAGCGTTTTCGTGCAGGGCGGAGAAAGCCTTTTGCGGTACTCCAGCGGAAGCCCTTGTGGGCAGTCTGCTGGAAATATCCCACTCCCTCCTGGGACGCTCCGTTATAGTCCTCGTTGAAGGGAATGCCTGTTTCGGTGGCTGCCCTGATGAAGTAATCAGCGATGGGTCGGCGAAGGCGCAGATCGGATACCTTCAGCGGACCCCCAATACCGTGGTAGGGGTCTGCTCCACGCTCCTGATCTTCTGATTTTTTAAAATAGGGGAGTACGTCCTCGAAGGACCAACCCGGGTTACCCAGTGCCGCCCATCGATCGTAGTCCTCAGCCTGGCCTCGGACATACAGAAGGCCGTTGAGGGAGCTGGATCCACCCAGTACCTTACCCCGGGGCCACTCCAGTTGACGTCCATTGATCCCTTTGTCCGGCTCAGTCTTGTAGCACCAGTCCGTACTCGGGTTGTGCATCGTCTTGAAATAGCCTACCGGAATATGAATCCAGGGATTGATGTCTTTACCCCCGGCTTCCAGTAACAATACCCGGTTGCCAGAGTCCTGAGAGAGTCGGTTGGCCAGAACGCATCCGGCAGATCCGGCGCCGACAATGATGTAATCGTAAGATTCGTTTTGAAAGGTCATGGTCTTGATCCTATGGTGCAACTCAAATGTAGGGGCTGGGATTGAGCGACACCGATAGAGAGGCCGGCCTGACGCCAGCCTCAGCCAATGGGTGAATAGACGTAATCGTAACTACTCACCCCGCACGGGCAATCTGTTACGGAAGACGCCGTAAATACTTCCCTGTAGGTTTGGCTTTGGCATCCATGCCAAAGACACTTCCTCCACAGACCGCCCATGCGGGGCAATCTCTGGGGGGTGAGCAGTTACACGTAATCCTTGTATTTCTCCAGAAAACGTATCGGTTTTGAGAGTGCATCGCGGCGGAAGGGGTCTCCCAGTTCACGGGTACACATGATTTCGACGATACAGGTTTTACCATCGTTCATCTGCATATCCACCGCTTTCTGCAGGGCAGGACCCACGTCCTCCAGTTTGTCCACCACCAGGCCTTCCGCCCCCATGGCAAGGGCAATTCCGGCAAAGCTCTGGTTGTCCAGTTCACCTGCCACAAAGCGGCGGTTGTAAAAATCCACCTGGTTCTTTTTCTCTGCGCCCCATTGGCGGTTGTGGAAGACCACAGCGGTGACCGGAATGTTGTGACGAACGCAGGTCATTACTTCGCTCATGCTCATTCCCCAGGCGCCATCACCCGCATAAGATATAGCCGGCCGGTGGGGAGCGGCTACTTTGGCACCGATAATGGTCGGAAACGCATAGCCGCAGTTACCCCAGCTCATAGCCGCGAAAAAACTGCGTGGTTTCTCGAAGCGCAGATAACTGTTTGCTACGGAGTTGATGTTGATGTTGCCGATATCGGTGGAGACCATTACGTCTTCCGGCATGGCCTTCTCCAACTCACGCAGCACCTGCCGTGGATGCAGGTAACTGCTGTCTTCCCCCTTGGCTTCTTCGATCATATCCAGGCTGTACGGGTCCCTTTCGTGGGTCCAGTCATCCAACTCTTTTTCCCAGGCTGCTTTCTCAGCTTTGATCTGTTCCGCGCGCTCCGCTTTGTTCGAATCACAGACCAGGGTTTGCCCATCCAGGCGCCGGGTTGCAGACATGCCCCTGGTATTTGGTGAACTCCTGAAACATTGGGAGTTGGTTGGCTTCCTGGAATCCGCCCAGGCCCTGACCCATGGTGCCGGTTTCCGGGGTGACGATTACCACTGGAGAGTGAGCCCAATAGGCGGCGGCGATGGCGGTGACACAGTTGCTGATGCCCGGGCCGTTCTGGCCGATGGTGACACCATGGCGGCCGCTGACGTGGGAGAAGCCGTCAGCCATGTGCGCTGCCCCCTGTTCGTGCACCACCGGTATCAGACGGATACCGGCCGGCGCGAAAATATCCATGGCATCTATGAAAGCCGAGCCCATGATGCCGAACATGTCGGTTGCCTCATTGGCAACCATCGTTTCGACAAAAGCTTCACTGGGAGTCATTTTCATAGCGATTCTTCCTCTGGTGTTTTAACTTGATTTATCGATCGTTCCTATCTGTGAAGCAGGACAAATACGGCTTCGGTGATGGCAGATCTTCTGTTTCCGGTTATGATTGGCGCCCGGCAGAGGGTGGTGATCCCCTGTGATACTGAAATATTGTTAAATTGAGACTATTAGTATCGATTTTACTTGTCAAGTTGTGTTGCAAGCTCGATAATCGTGATTAGTGAGTCAATTAGGCCTCTTCTCTAGGGTTTTTAGAATCTGGAGGTGGTACTGAGAGACCCGGACTGATGTAACGGGGAGTCTAATGGTCAGAGAGGGTATGGATCCCATTGGCGTAATTGTCCCTGAACCGGTTCCCGGGCCGGCCTTGCGGGTACTTCCCGCTTGGATTGTCCATGGTTATACCAAATCAGGCTCTGCTGAACGGACTACCGACTTTCTCAAGAACTGAAACGCCGTCCTGAATATCAGGCCGATGGAGCACCGGTATTGTGTCCGACCGAGATCAATTGTTGGTGAAACTGATGATTGAAGGAATCATGAAAACCGATTTACCCATGATGGATCTAGCCGCATTGGCATGGTTTGTGGTCTGCTGGGCCAGCTATCTTGTCTACACCGGCAGAACAACCCGTATCAGTTTGCTCAACAAGATGGACCAATGGCGGGAGGAGTGGGCACTCTCCCTGACCCGACGCAATAATCGCATAGTGGACAGTCAGGTGATTAACGGTTTGGTGCGAAAAGAAACTTTTTTTGCGTCCACCACTATCCTGATTATTGCGAGTTCAATCGCTCTCATGGGGGTGGGGGACAAAGCCAATCAACTCGCTTCCGATATACCGTTCATTCAGCATACGACGCCAGCACTCTGGTTTCTGAAAGTGATCGTCCTCGCGTTGATTTTCGTTTACGCTTTTTTCAAGTTCAGCTGGTCAATACGTCAGCACTCTTACAGTGCCATCCTGCTGGGTTCTATTCCGGAACCGGAAAGCAGTACCTCCACCACTGCCAGGGATCATGCGCTGCGACTCGCCCGGTTGAACAGTCTGGGTGCACGGCACTTCAATGACGGTATTCGGGCCTACTACTTTGCGTTGGCTGAATTAAGTTGGTTTATTAATCCACTGCTTCTGTTTGCGGCTGTGGTCTGGGTTGTCGTGGTCTTGTACCGGCGGGAATTTCACTCCAGGGCTCTGTTGTTACTGTCCCGATCACAGGACTGATGCAATGTCCTGAATTGGATGGAGATCATTGAGTCATTGCTTTCTGTATCTACTCCGGCCCCATGGGCGATCTGTTCCGGAAGATGTCGTAAACACTTCCCTGTGGACTTGGATTTGGCATCCCTGTCAAAGACACTTCCTCCACAGACCATCCATGGGGGGTAGTCTCGGGAGTGAGCAGATACAGTTTGCTGTTGAATCAGGCATTGAAACAACAGGCATCTGTAGACAGGTGTGTATCCCATTGATTCTGGCGGATCTGAAAACAACTCTCGACAATATATGATCAGGTCAGGACACTATAAGTATCGCGTTACCCGGGAAGAGAAGAATCATGGCATTAAAAGCAACTGTTTTCAGAGCGGATTTACAGATAGCGGATATGGATCGTAATCTCTATCAGGATGACACCCTGACGATTGCCCGCCATCCCTCTGAGACAGATCGCCGGCTAATGGTGCGTATTCTGGCTTATGCTTTGAATGCGAGGGAGAATCTGACCTTCACCCGGGGATTGAGTACCGATGATGAGCCCGATCTCTGGTGTAAATCCCTGAGTGACGAGATTCTACTCTGGATCGATCTGGGACAGCCGGATGAGAAACGAATTCGCAAGGCCTGTGGTCGATCCAGGGAGGTATCCATCTACAGCTACAGCGATCGCAGTGCCAGGGTCTGGTTTGACAGTCTTGGCAATGGTCTGGAGCGTTTCGAGAGGCTCCGGATATATCACCTGCCTGAGAGCAGTGTTGTGAAAATGGCTGCACTTGCTCAACGCAACATGAAGCTGCAATGTACTATTCAGGATGATGTGATCTGGTTGGGTGACGCAGGCAGCAGTGTCCAGATAGAACCGGAGCGTTGGAAATAGACAGGCTTTTAAGCCTCCACCATGTGTAGTGGTTTTCTTATTGTCTTATAGTAACTACTCACCCCGCACGAGCAATCTGTTGCGGAAGACGCCATAAAACCCTCCCTGCAGGTTTGGCTTTGGCATCCCTGCCAAAGACAGCTCCTCCACAGACCGCCCATGGGGGGCAATCTCTTGGGGGTGAGCCGTTACATCTCTTAGAGGTGTATTTTATGGAGTACTGGTGTGCACCTTTTCGATGTCTGTCTGGATGAGTCTGAATCCGTAGGGGTTCGCAATCAGATTGACTACCAGTAGGACAGGGCATTGTGATACAGATCAGCGAGAGACTGCTGGTCAACGTGCTTTGGTGCGTTGTTCAGCAGCCTCTTCTGGGCATAGGCACCCGATACCAAGCCTGGAATATCTTTTTCGTCATAACCCACTCCACCAACCCCGTTGGGCATACCGGTTGACCTCATCAGAGCCATCAGTTTCTGAGCCAGTAGTTCTCCTGCTTCAGCTTCGGTTACGCCGGCAATATCGGCACCCAGTAATTCGGCACCTTTCAGATGGCGTTGGGGGCAGGCCGATGAGGTAAATCGAAAGACAGCGGGTGCGTTGACGATCACGCTCATTCCATGGGGACAGATCGGTTCGTCGTCCGGGTAGCCGGTCGGATAAAAATCCCGGATCAGTCCCGATACTGAGTAGGACATGCCATGTGGCAGATGGACACCCGCATTTCCAAAGGCAATTCCAGCCAGCGTGGCGGCAAACATCATACCGTCCCGAGCTTCGTGATCGCCGGCATCCGCCACCGCCCGTTCCAGGAACAGTCCCGCCAGCCGCAATGCTTCGCAGGAACCGATATCACTGAAGGGGTTGGCTCCCTGGCTTATCGGGCGCAAGTGGGGATGTTCAGGTCGGTTGCGTGCGGTATATGGGAGCGCTGTGTAGGACTCCAATGCATGGGACAGCACGTCGAATCCACTGGCTGCCACCACATTGGCAGGCAAGGTGTAGGTGCAGGTGGGATCTATGACGGCACGTGTCGGTTTCAGCTCACGGGAGGCGATACCGGTTTTGGTTTTCAGTTCGAGCAGGTCGAACACGGCGATGCCGGTGCATTCACTGCCCGTTCCTGATGTCGTCGGGCAGGCGATATGTGGTTTCACCGGACCTGGTACCGGCAGTGCTTCGCCAAGGGGAGCATTGACATAGGCGAGGAAGTCGGCCGGCCAGGTGGCATAGAGGTTGGCGGCCTTGCAGGTGTCGATGACGGATCCGCCGCCCATCGAAATATAACCGTCAAAATTCCCCTCGCGGGCGAATTCGCTGGCAAGCTTGAAGGATTCGTCAGTGGGCTCGACTTTTACACGATCGTATACTTCAAACTCGATTCCGGCGGCACGGAGAGAGTCGATCAGGGTTTGGAAATGCTCAAGTTGACGGACAGTTCGGTCGGTAAATACAGCGGCTCTTGTAATCCCCAGTACCCGCGCATCTTTTCCGACCTCGCCCAATGCGCCTGCACCAAACTTTATGGCGGTGGCATCCACGCTGAAAATCTCTTCTCCGGACTCGGTAAACTCGTAGTAGTGACAACAAGCCATGGTTAAACTCCTCTGTGGTCAAACTCGGCGGTCAGGTTCGGCCGGGAACGAACGGATGAAACCTCTGCACTGCCATGCACCCCTTTTCATCTCGTGAGTCCGGGTCAGCATCCAGCTCAGGGTCTGGGTGTTTTTCAACCGACGCGACCCCGACCCGGCCAGTATTTCGCTTTCGTGGTAAGAGATGGCTGGTGAGTCAGACAGTATCGTTATAGCACACTGGCGGTGGGCGGAAGGAAATGTGGGTGGTTTCCCAGGGTAGCAGGTATAGCATAGTGTATTTTGGAGTAGACTTGGCTTTGGTATCCCTGCCAAAGACACTTCCTCTACAGAACACCCATGGGGTGTAATCTCGGGGGGGCAGTTATGGGGGAATAACGGAATTACTCTTTAAAATCAGCTTATTGGGATCATATAGCATACTGGAATTTGCTATGAAGGCAGCTGGCAGTATTCGGGGCAGACCACAAAAGTGCATGGGGGAAGGGGTGGGTGTTCTCTCCGGTTCCACTGCCCAGAGCACCTGCCCCACATCTCAGAACTATAGGGGCAGGACTGACAATCCGCTTTTTTTGGAACATAAGAGAGATCCGAGCGGTCTCATCCAATGAACCCCCACGCAATCCACACCGCTGGAGCAATCTGGGATTCTCACTCACACTTTTACCATTCGATTGGAGAATTATGTCTGAATCTAATCTCAAGAACCGACGGCTGCCCGCCATCACAGCGTCTCAAGCCGATAAAGGAGTCCGTGGGCTCACTACAGGGTTTGCAGCCCTGCTGTTCGTGTTTATCGTTTTG
>JAAELC010000099.1 GCA_024227135.1 Gammaproteobacteria bacterium | reverse complement strand
TGGTCCCAAACTCAGTACCCACTGTCTGATTTCATCCAGGCCGGCCACCTGGAAAATGACTTCGATTCCCCCGTCGAACTGTTTCTGGATCCGCTGACTGGGGTGCCAGATCTTCTCCCCCACGTACCGGGCCCAATCCGGGCTGATCCGGATCCGGACTGTGTACAGTTCGTCCTGCATGACCTTGAAACTGTTTTTAATGTATTCGTCGAAGGAAAAATCCGCGGGGATTTTGAAATGCTCGTCGGTCATTTTGAGCATGTTGATGCGGTCGATCACAAAACTCCGCAGTTCGTTGCGCAGATGGCACAATCCGATGACATAGATGGTGCCATCGTAGAACCAGACTTTGTAAGGGTTTATTTTTCGGTGTGTTCGTTCTTCCTGTCCCAGTGCCTGGTAGCCGATTTCGATGGTCCTGCGGTCGGTGACAGCCGTATTGACCTCACTGATGATCTCGCTGAAGCAGCCGTAATCCTTGCAGGGCCCCTTCCCCATCTGGAAAGCCGACCGCACCCTGTCTAAATAAGCCAATGTCTTGGGCGGAAGTGTGGACTGAATCTTTTTACGGACGCTCTGGAGGGAGTCATGGAATACGGTTCCCTTGAAGACGTTGAAAAGGTCTCCGCTGAGCTCAAGGGATAGCAATTCGAGGGGATCTATCGGTTCGGGGATATTGAACCATGATTCTTCCATGAACTTGAAGCGTTCGGCTTTGCCTACCTTTTCGGAGGTTATGGGGAAGCCCGCGGCTTGCAGGTCCTCCATATCCCGGTAGGCTGTGCGCAGGGATACGCGTCCCAGATCGGCAATATCTTTTACTGCCAGGCCGTTCTTGCT
>JAAELC010000098.1 GCA_024227135.1 Gammaproteobacteria bacterium | reverse complement strand
GTTTCCATCGGCCAGACTCAGCGAGAAGTGAAGGGTTACGGGCAGTCCTGGTGCGATTTGTTTGTTATTCAATCCTGTTTCCGCTCTTTGCCGGGGTTGTTCCAGAAGACTTCCTGGCCTCCATTCCGCCGTGCCAGGTACCTGGCGACGACGAATAGCAGGTCCGAGAGCCTGTTGAGGTATTTCAAAGCCTGGTCATTGACTGTTTCATTCTCCTGTCGAGCCAGTTGCAACACCCGGCGCTCGGCTCTGCGACACAGCGTGCGTGCATAGTGGCAGTGTGCCGCCTGGGTATTGCCCCCGGGAAGAATGAATTCCTTCAGCGGCGGAAGATCGACGTTTACTTCGTCCAGCTGACGTTCCAGTTCACTGACTGAATCGGCTGTGAGGGCGATGTACTCGGGCATTGCCAGCTCTCCGCCCAGATCGAACAGGTGGTGTTGCACATCGTTCAGCATTTCCCGGATGGAATCAGGAAGTCCCTGAGCAATTAGAATGCCCAGGAAACTATTGAATTCGTCGACGCAGCCAATAGCTTCGATTCTCGGGCTGTCCTTTGGAACCCGGCGTCCGTCGCCGAGGCCGGTGGTGCCTTTGTCCCCGGTGCGTGTGTAGATTTTTGAAAGACGATATCCCATATTGTTATAGGCTCAGTTACCAAATTCCTGGGTGAAAAAGAGATACCCCATGACCGCCAGTAGTACAATCAGCGCAGCATACTGAAGAAGAATG
>JAAELC010000097.1 GCA_024227135.1 Gammaproteobacteria bacterium | reverse complement strand
TATTTTGCCGGGGGCATTCGGGCTCTTTTGGGTGTCCATGGGGACTTTCATCGGACACCCAAAGGAAATGACGAGACCAGGTCAACTATGCCGCGCATTAACTCGGTGTTACTGGCAGGTGAACTGTTCTCTATTATGTATTCGTTTCTGGCGCTTGTTGTGGCCTTACGGGAAAAGAATTACCTATTTATCCCTCTCAACGTAACCGTATGCGTGGGCTTTGGAATGGTTCTTTTCTGGTCTTACAGAGATAGGAAAGTACATGAAGGCGACCGATGACGACCTGCACCGTATTCTGCTAATCGGAGCTACCAGCGCCATTGGTGGGGCGTTGGCGGAAATCTACGCTCGACATGGCGTCGTATTATATCTCCATGGTCGTAACGAAGAGCGACTGACTGAGGTGGCCAGTCGCTGCCGGGCAAAGGGGACGGAAGTGGTAACGCACCTTCTGGATGTGCGCGATTTCACTGCCATGCAGGGATGGTTGAGAACCTTGGACGCACTGGATTTAGTGATTATCACCGCTGGGATAAATACCCATATCGGTCCGGCTGGGGAACCGGAGCCGTGGGATAGGGTGGAAGCCCTTATGGACGTCAACCTGAAGGCGGCAATGGTTATTGTTCAGTCTGTTCTCCCAGCCATGCGAGCAAGAGGCAGAGGACAGATTGCGCTGTTCAGTTCATTGGCAGCCTATTTTGGTTTGCCGGTGACACCAAGTTATTGTGCAAGCAAGGCGGCGATTAAGGCCTATGGCGAGGCATTACGGGGATGGCTTGGTCCCCAGGGTATTCGGATCAATGTTATTATGCCTGGTTATGTTAAATCCCCTATGTGTGATGAAATGCCGGGGCCCAAGC
>JAAELC010000096.1 GCA_024227135.1 Gammaproteobacteria bacterium | reverse complement strand
CGTTGTCGAGTAATTAGGGCCGTGGAAAAAAACAATTATCCAGTCTTGCTCGTCTTTTAGTCCAGCTTCTGCGTTGTGGAAAAGGTTGCATAGAATAGCTATGCGCCTTTTTCCACGCCTTGAATCTGAACCAAAATCCAGCGCAATTTCTGGATACTTATTAATTTCCGCGGCCCTTATTCCCAGGTAAACCTGCTCCTGCTGGAAGCCCCTGGCTTTCAAGGTGTTGCGGGGATGGCCCGGGATGCGAAAGAATTCCATTGTTTCCGATGAGCACCAAACTAGCGGGATCTATCAATGAGTCGAACTGTTAACTGTGTAGTACTTAAACGCGAAGCCGAAGGCCTCGATAACCCAACCTATCCCGGTGAGCTGGGTGTCAGAATTTTTGAGAATGTTTCCCAGGAGGGATGGGACCAGTGGTTGGAACGGCTGGTAATGATTATCAATGAGAACGGTCTCAGTACCGCCGATTCCGGCAATCTGGTGCTGATTGAAAAGCACATGCTGGGGTTTTTCTTCGGTGAGGGGGACTATGGGCAGGTACCTTCCGGGTTCCGTTCCGGTGGGGGTAAGAAGTAACGAACTGTGGCATTGCTGTACGGCCTATTCCGATGCGGCCTTTGACGGGCCCATGCCCCCCGGGACTTCCAGAGGTAGTAAGATCGCCTCGCTGGATGAAGCGTGATTCGTGTCCGCCGGTTGCCACAATGGGTCAATTTTGAATTTTATTTTCTGATGGGCCTCCCGCAGTGTAGATTCCACTTGCTCTGCTGTCTCTGCGGCCCCATAGACAAAGCCGAGATAAGCGGAAGCCTCCGGCAGCATTTCCAGGACATGACCCGGCTCGACGGTGATTCGAACCCCGGTCACCCCCGATACCTGCAAGGCATGATCCTGTCCGGTAACCGATCTTAAAACGCCTGCCGACGGAGTAGGTATCATCAACACGCCGGAAGCGCCGGGGAGCTTCTCCAGCGGAATCGGGCTATCGAGCGCGGCAGCCAGGACATACTCTTCCAATGGGTGGGCCAAAGCGGTATCGAGGGTTCTGCTGCATTCCCCCCCAATGGTACGGGCAGCGACTTCCAGGATCCATGCGCCTCGTTCGTTCAGTCGCACTTCAGCGTGAATCGGTCCCCGATGCAGGCCGTAAGCGACACAGGCGCGATTTACGGTGGCACTGATTTCCCTCTGTGTTTCCTGGGGTAACCGCGAGGGTGTGATGTAGTAAGTTTCTTCAAAAAAGGGGCCGGTGAGCGGGTCGGGTTTGTCGAACACCGCCAGGGTGTGGAGTTTCCCCTGCAGCAGCAGTCCTTCGAATGCTACTTCACTGCCGGGAATATAGGCTTCCGCCAGGATCGTTTGTCTTTCTCGTGCTTCGTGGAGAGGAGCGATAATACGGGCAATTGTTTTGCAGGCATTGTCAGCCTCTTCCGGTGAGTCGACCCGAATGACCCCCCGGCTGGCTGAAAGGCTGATCGGCTTTAGAACCAGCGGATAGGGGAGGGCATCGAGCTGGGGGTGTAGGTTTCGGCTCAGATCGAGTATCCAGTGATCCGGTACCCTCACGCCGGCTTCGCGGAGCCGTTGTCGACCCAGGTCTTTACGCCGGCTGAACTGGGCCGATGCGATGGGATTTGAGGCCAGCCCCAGATTCCGGGCGATGTGGGATGCCAGTTCCACGGTGGCATCGTCTGTCGCGAGGATGGCGGAAAAGTGTGCTTTGCTGTCGGCCCTGGCAACGGCAGCCGCCGTTGCGGTCGGGTCATCCAGATCAATGCTGATACCGTCAGCAACCTCTCGATTCAGAGAATGCTCTCCTTCGGAGGCGATCACCAGATTGATGTCCAGCGCTTCGGCTGCCTTCAAATAGGCGGCCAACCGGTAGCTCTGGGCCGGGCTGACCAGCAGAACGGACTGCTTCACGAGCAGTGGTCAGGCACATCCGCCACCACCGCCGCCCGCGGCACCGCATCCCCCACAGACCCCGGCACCGCCGACACTCTGGAAGGCGTTTCGAAAAACCAGGCTGCTGTTGAGACCCTGGGATTGGAAATCCACTTCCAGGCCATCCAGGAAGCCCAATGCCACCGGGTCCACGTAGAGTTTGAGATCCCCCTGTTCCAGAATACAGTCTGTTGTGTTCGGCTTATCCACGAAGGTGACCCCGTAGTTCATTCCGCCGCAACCTCCGCCATGGATGAAGATCCGGACCCCGGTTACGTCGTCTTCCGCAGCCACCAGCTGAGACAGCTGTTTTTCGGCTTCCGCGGAAACTCTGACCTGATCCTGTATTCTTGTATCGAAATGCATATTGGTCTTCCTGTATGTCGTTACTTGTCAAGCCATTTTATGGTACTCCTGGTGTATCAGACAACAAGTTCGCTGGTAGTTCATCTCAGGGTCTGTTCCCCGGATGGGCGCTGAGTAACTCAATTGGTGCCCGGTTCTGCAGAAGTATTTCTGGGACGATAGCCTGGAATTGAGAAAAATAATGATAAATTTCAATGAAATGGTGGTTTTTGTCAAAGTGGTTGAAGCAAAAACTTTCACCGCGGCAGCAAAGAATCTGGGTATCCCCAAGTCCACGGTAAGTCGTCAGGTCGCGCAATTGGAGTCACGG
>JAAELC010000095.1 GCA_024227135.1 Gammaproteobacteria bacterium | reverse complement strand
TGATTTATTTATGAAAAACCCCATCACCCGTCCAGCCCTCGTCATCCTGGCAGGATTGATCTCGCTGTTCGCGCTCAGCGCCTACGCTGCCCTGCAATCGCTCACCCCGGTTCCAGGCAGCCCCATGGCACCTGATTTTGATCTCATCGACCTCGATGAACAACACCATACCCTCAATAGCTTTCAGGGCAAACCGGTGATTGTGAATTTCTGGGCGACCTGGTGCCCACCCTGCCGCGAAGAGATGCCCTCGATGGAACGCGCCTGGCAGCAGCTGGAAACTGAAGGGATCGCCATGATCGGCATCAATGTTGGCGAGAACTTTGACCAGGTTTTTGGCTTTACCGGAGAGTATGATGTGAGCTTCCCGTTACTACTCGACACCGATGGCAAGGCAACCGAGCAATGGCCAATAAGAGGCCTGCCAACCACCTATATTCTGAATCCTGATGGCAAAGTGATCTATCAGGCAGTTGGGGGTCGGGATTGGGAAGACCCGGCTATTCTGGAGAAGATTCGGGCGTTGTTGAAGTAGGTCAGCCCGATGACTTACTGGGCGCGTCGGCAGGCTGGTTCCCAGGCTCCAGATTGGTAACCAGCTTAAAATGTGGGACTAAAGTCCCACCTCCGTAGGGTGCGTTCCACGCACCAAGAGATAGCGGGTACCTGGATTGCCTTGCCATTGATCTATGGTGCGTGAAACGCACCCTACAAAAACGGCATCATTTTTCCGGCAGCCCAGCCGGCAGCCCAGCCGCCAACCCTTCCGCATAGCCGATACCCTCAGCCAGATAGTCAACCAGATACTGCGCATAGCTCCACC
>JAAELC010000094.1 GCA_024227135.1 Gammaproteobacteria bacterium | reverse complement strand
GCTGGTCTCTCACCTCAGCTATCATTACCGGCATCCTGCCTCGCGTGAATCTAGTCCATCCATGGACGTCGTCTGCGTTGCAGATTCAGTTACATAATCAATAATATGTGCTTTCATCTGCGCCTTGAATCTGAGCTGATACCCTGCGCATTATGGGACGATACATAATTACCCAGGCCCTTAACCGCTGCGTTGTGTCCGCCGGTCAGCGTTGAAATTGACGGGATTGTCGATGGAGATATCCCGCTTTTTCCGTTTATTTCTTTCGAAAAGGCTTCTTCTTACCCACCTGGCGGCCTTTTTTCAGCTCGATTCCGGTGTGTTTGGTATGGAATGTCTGTTGCTTTCTGTCCGAATGACGGCTGCCCTTCGGCTTATTACCCGTTCCGGCCGGTTGCCAGCGGGGTATCAGGTGCCTCTTACCGTTACCGATCAGATCTGATCGTCCCATGTTCTTCAGGGCTTCCCGCAACAGCGGCCAGTTCTCTGCGTCGTGGTAACGCAGGAAGGCTTTGTGCAGGCGCCGCTGTCTGGCACCTTTGGGTGAGTAAAGCGTTTCGGATAGCCGGGTGATCTTCTTCAACGGGTTACGTCCGGTGTGCCACATGGTCGAAGCGAGCGCCATCGGTGAAGGCAGAAATGCCTGTACCTGGTCAGCCCTGAAACCATTGCGCTTCAGCCAGATGGCCAGATTCATCATATCCCGATCAGTGGTGCCGGGGTGGGCCGCGATAAAGTAGGGAATCAGGTACTGTTCTTTGCCGGCCTCCCTGGAATACTTGTCGAACATAGTCTTGAAGTGATCATAGGTGCCTGTGCCAGGTTTCATCATCTTTGACAGAGGCCCATCTTCGGTATGCTCGGGGGCGATCTTGAGATAACCACCCACATGATGGGTGACCAGTTCCTTCACATATTCCGGAGTCTCCACTGCGATGTCATAACGCAGGCCGGAGGCGATAAAGACTCGTTTGATGCCCGGCAGGCCGCGGGCTTTTCGGTACAGCCGTACCAGTGGCATTTGATTGGTATCCAGGTTCTTACAGATACCCGGATAAACACAGGAAAGGCGACGGCATGAAGCCTCGATTTTCTCGTCCCGGCAGGCAAGGCGCCACATGTTGGCGGTGGGGCCACCCAGGTCAGAGATGTTGCCGGTAAATCCCGGAACCGTGTCACGTAATGTCTCGATCTCCTTTAAGATACTTTTCTCGGAACGGTTTTGAATAATCCGTCCTTCGTGTTCTGTGATCGAACAGAAAGTGCATCCACCAAAGCATCCCCGCATGATGTTCACAGAGAACCGGATCATTTCATAGGCCGGAATTCGAGCACCCCCGTACACGGGATGGGGAACCCGTTGGTAAGGTAGCTCGAAGACGCCATCCAATTCATCGGTCTGCAATGGAACGGGCGGGGGGTTGATCCAGAGTTCACGGTTTCCATGAGCCTGGATCAATGCCCGGGCATTACCCGGGTTGGATTCCAGGTGAAGGATGCGCGATGCATGGGCGTACAATACTGGATCGGATTTCACTTGCTCGAAGCCCGGCAGTCGCACCGCCGTGTGCATTCGATCCAGACCGCGCGGCCGGCGTTCAAACTGTATTACTCGAGGTGCCTGCTCCGTGGTATCTGAGGGTTCAATGCTGCAGGCGCTGGTCCTGGTGGTGTCCAGATAGGGGGAAGGTTCAGGTTGAACACTACCAGGTTCGTCGATTTCGCTGGAATCGATGACAGTATAGTCCGCCGGTACTCCGCTGAGCATGAGGGCCGTGCCCCGCAAATCAGTAATGCTCCTGATGGTCTCACCCGACGCCAGCCGATGGGTCAGGTCCACGATCGCCCGTTCCCCGTTGCCGAATAACAGCATATCCGCCTTGCTGTCGGTCAATACGGAACGGCGCACTTTTTCCTGCCAGTAATCAAAATGGGCAATCCGGCGCAGACTGGCCTCGATGCCACCGATAACCACAGGGACCTCCTTGAAAGCCTCCCGGCATCGCTGGGAGTAGACGATCACAGCCCGGTCAGGCCTTTGGCCCCCTTTGCCTCCGGGTGTGTAGGCATCATCAGAGCGTATCCGGCGCTCGGAGGTATATCGATTGACCATCGAGTCCATATTGCCACCGGTTACGCCAAAGTAGAGATTAGGGCGCCCCAGTCTCCGGAAATCGTCTGGTAAGTTCCAGTCCGGTTGGGCAATGATTCCGACCCGGAAGCCCTGGGTCTCCAGGGTGCGGCCGATGACCGCCATGCCAAAGCTGGGGTGGTCCACATAAGCGTCCCCGGTGACCAGGATGACATCGCAGCTGTCCCAGCCCAGCTCGTACATTTCCTCCCTGGACATGGGCAGGAAAGGCGCCGGAGTAAACTTGTGTGCCCAGAAGCGGCGGTAGCTGAAGAGGTGTTTGGCTCGATTCACGACAGTTGCTCTTTGATGTGCCGGCAGCAAAGGCTGTGTCGGCTGACATTCTATAGTGGGGCTTTTTTCCCTTGAAAAAAAACAGGTGAAATTAGGGGGAGTCTTCTGTCCCCTGCAGGTGAAAACGATGTTGTTTCGTTCCTTTCAGTCAGCAGGGGGATCCCGGTGGTCTGTTGTCCAGGAATTCGGCGGTATGGCACTATGGGGTGCCACACTCGGATGGCACTGACTTAAGCCAGACAGCCGTCATTGCGAGGCACGAAGCAATCTCCAGAACCCCGGCACGACAAGGGAGTTTGCCACGCTACGCTCGCAATGACGGGGCTTCCAAGCTTGAGTAAGTGC
>JAAELC010000093.1 GCA_024227135.1 Gammaproteobacteria bacterium | reverse complement strand
GTCCATCTCATCACCTCTGGCTGTCAGCATAATGACCGGTATCCGATAATTCGGTCGGAGATTCCGGCATAGCTCCAGCCCATCATCCCCCGGTAACATCAGATCGAGCACGATCAGGCTGACATGGGTGGTATCCAGCAGGCTCCACATACCTTTGCCATCACCAACCGTACTGACCTTGTAACCGTTTCGTTCCAGATACTCTTTCAGTAATGATCTGATTTCCTGGTCGTCGTCCACGACCAGGATATGTTGTTGTTTGTCCATGCCGCTATTTATACCTTATCGGGAGGGTTGCCAGGAAACGAATTTGTAACTCAATGTAACGGATAACCACCTGTTACATTGGCTTACAAAAAGGGTCGGACCGGACATCCCACAGTTACATATCGATGGGAATATAGTAGGCACGAAAGGCGTGGTGCCTGTTCGGTTGAAGGCTAAGGAGAATACAGATGAAACGTTCAACAAAAATTATTGTCGCCCTGGTCGCGGTTGCAGGAATCGGCGCAGCAACCTTTGCCACAGTATCAGCCCAGGGAGGCGGTTGGGGCGGTTGCCGAGGTTACGGTCCGGCCAGCTATGAGCAGGGTGAAAATCCCATGATGGGGCGTCGTGGATACGGTATGAAACACGGCAGAAACTGGGGTGACAGGGAAAAAATGATCACCCAGCGGCTCGAAGTGTTGAAGAGTGAATTACAGATCACCGAAGAACAGGAACCGGCATGGCAGGCGTTCAATCAGGCTCTGGTAGAGAAGATGCAGGCCAAAGCCGGCCGTTTCGGCCAGCGGGGAGCCCAGGTGCCGGTATCAGCCAGGGTAGAACGTATGCGGTCGGGCGCCAAGAGCATGACCGAGTTGGCCGATGCGATGGAAAAGTTCTACGGGGTGCTCACTCCCGAACAGCAGAAACTGGCCGATCAGATGAGACCCATGGGCCGTCGTTTCTGAACCTGGGAAATGGAGAAGGATGGAAACTGCTCACTCCCCAGATGTTACCCCCCATGGGTGGTCTGTGGAGGAAGTGTCTTTGGCAGGGATGCCAAAGCCAAGTCCAAAGGGAGGTATTGACGGCGTCTTCCGGAACAGACCACTCATTCTGCGTGAGTAGTTGCGAAGGATGTGCAACCGGGGCATTTCTCTCCGGTTGTATCCTCTCAGCGGGTCTTTGAATTTAAGAGGTGTTTGACCGAAACGGAGGTTTTTTACCCGACCAAAGTCCCCGGTGCCCCTGTAGGAATTCCTGTTTCAGGAGCAATTCCCATATTTCGGGGAATGATCCGGGCAAAAAAGTCAGGTAAATGGGATAATTGAAATAGCCCGGTGCCTGCAGGAGCAAAGCTGGCGGAATGCAGGTGGGCAAACGCCGTCTATGATCAGTTGACAGAGGTAACCGTAATGATGAAGTACTTCAGTATAGTTTTGATCGGGGTACTGCTGGCAGTTACAGCCAATGCCGAGGAAATCGGCAGCGTCAGCACCAAATTCAAATGGCTGGGTCCCAACGACAAGGTTGTGGTTGAGGTTTTTGATGATCCCGAGGTGCCTGGTGTGTCCTGCTACCTGAGTCGTGCAAAAACCGGAGGCATGAGTGGTGCCGTGGGCATGGCGGAAGACACCGCCGATGCCTCTATCGCCTGCCGTCAGGTAGGTAAGATTGAATTACTCGACAGTATCAGAAAGGGTAAAGCCAACGGGGAAGAGGTTTTCAAAAAACGGACTTCTCTGGTCTTCAAGAGCCTGCAGGTGGTGCGATTCTATGATACCAAACGCAAAGTACTGATTTACCTGACCTATAGCGACCGGGTGATTGAGGGTTCCCCCAAGAACAGTATCTCTGTGGTGCCTGTTCTCCCCTGGCCCCATACGGATTGAAACCCAGGCTGAACCGGGGCTATGCGCGCTCCGGGTCATCTGCCCGGGAGCTTCGCGGGATCGAAGGAGAGGATGTGTGTATCGGTGAAATCAGCCCGGGCAGTATTTGGGGACACGATCAGAAAAAGCAGGTATACTTCGCCACCTGCGTGCCTGTAGCTCAACTGGATAGAGTACCGGCCTTCGAAGCCGGGTGTTGGGGGTTCGAGTCCCTCCAGGCGCGCCATCATATTGCTTCGAATTCAATGGTATTTTGCCGCTCGTTTTTTTCGGTGTCGATGAACCCGGATTCCTGAAAGGTATCGATCCCCAACGGCCCTCATTTGCTCCTCAAACCCCTCCTGTACCCGCAGTCAGCGTTACAGAAACTGAAACAAGGGCTGTGCTCGATAATGGATACGCCCTGATAAGGTTGACGCCGCGATCACACATACGCTTTGCCTTATTGCCCATCCCACATGGGCGATCCGTTGCGGAAGGCGCCGTGCATACCTCCATTCAGGCCTGGCTCTGGCATCCCTGCCAAAGACACTTCTTCCATAAACCACCCATGCGGGGTAACTTCTGGGGAGAGCAGTGACTGCTTTGCTCTCGGCAGGATGGAGGCTGCACCCCCGGTTTCTGGTTCTCCGTTGCCCACTGAAGACTGGAATTTGACCGAACTCGCAAAAGTTAAAAGGGGAGGTAATGAGAAACAGGGTGGCTACTATTCTGTCAATGTGATAGTAACGGGCTCAGGGATATTCTGATTAGATCATAACCTGTTTTACAGCTGCCTGATGAATATGGATCGTATCTCTGGCTGTGGTAAGGATGTATCCATGTAGCAGTGGTCTCATCTGGGGAAAACAGTATGGGTCTAAGATTGTGTGGATTCGCATTGCCGAGTGGGGCAATGTCCGTGGTGAGGCACTATTCACCCATATTGACCCCCGTTTTTAACAGGCGGCAAGAGGGTTCGTTGGTGCTTCCTCCTCAAGTGTCACGTTGCCCCCGTCCTGGGATATTGGGAGTGTGGAAGCCTTTACTACTAACCGTAATGAGAATATTTATGAAAAAGGAGTCAGCTATTCTGTTGCTGGGCATTGTGTTATCGACGAATACCGTTGGAAAGACACTGATCATTCAAAAAAAGCGAATGAGTTTCAGTGAATGCAGTCAGTATCATCTGGACAATGTGGCGTCATTTGGCGGTGCATTGCAGACCCAGTTTCTGGTATTGAGAATGGATGCCATGGTGGTTCGCTATTGTACGAATGAGAAGGATGGCAGTACTGTCCTGTTTTCCTGTATGCATGGCTTCATGGAAATCAAAAGGAGCGCCGAACGAGGTAGTTGCCCGTAATGGGTCGTTGCTCCATCAGTGGGTTAAGGGCCGCGGAAAAAAATAATTATCCAGTCTTGCTGGTCTTTTGGCCCAGCTTCCGCGTTGTGGAAAGGGTTGCATAGAACAACTATGCGCCCCTTTCCACGCCTTGAATCTGAACCAAAAGCCAGCGCAATTTCTGGACATTTATTGATTTCCGCGACCCTAAGTATCCCGGACTTTGCTGTTTGATCCGGGACCGGCTCAGCTGGCCACTGTGTTTTTCCGATAATCCGGACAGGGATGTGACGGGACGCACGACATCATCGTGTCCGGCATAGGGTGAACCCGTACTGGCTGTGACAGGATATAACGGGTGTAGGGTTGGCTTGCACTATCCTACTTGAAGGAGTATCGATTTGGAGAAGGTAACGCTGTTTTTGCAGTCGGTTGTTGCCGGCGACCCCAGGTCCCTGTTTCTGGTCGCCGCCGTCTATCTTTTTATCGTATGTGGTTACTCCTGCATTTATCAGTACCGTATGAAGTACTGGCCAGGTACGAGGGGGCAATTGAAACGTGCTCAAATCACACATTTCGGCTCGGAAAGACGGGCAAAGCCTGATCAGCAGTTTATCGGGGACGCGCTCTATGCTTATCAGGTGGACGGGATAACTTATACAGGCGATAAGATTTCTCCCTGGGTGATGGTGGCGTCCCACAATGTGAGGTTTCTCCTTGATCGTCAGCTTGCTAAGGTTTCGATGGGGGCGGATGGCGATATAACCGTTTACTACAATCCACGAAAGCCGGAAAAGAGCGTGCTCATCCGACCGTGATATCCAGGTATCATCGTTACTCTGGCGATCAGTATCATGCCGTTGATTACTTATCTTTATCACTTTGGGATTGGTTAGAAACCCAGGAGAATAAGAACAAGGCGACGTCAGGTTTATCAGGCAGCCACGATAATAACTAAGAAACTCGATGGCTTTACTATTATTCAGCTTCCGGTTGCTGACAGGGAGGTTCTTTGGTATACCCATGAGTATTCAGATTCGGGCAGAAGCAATCGTAGCCAGAAAAAAAGGGTTGCAAACGAATGCACGACAATTACACGCCCCAGCAGATAACCATAATTGTAGATGCGATCAAGCAGGGTCGGCGCGCGCTGATGCTGACTGATGAACGCCCCAGGACTTTTGCCAATGCCTACATTCGGGCAGGGGGACTCAATCTACCGGGGGAAGCGTTGGACAGTGAAATACGCCGACGCATGGAAATTCACATAATGACTGCTGTCAATGGGCGTCAGGCAAAAATCGAGGAACCTCCCGCAATTCGCAACGCGATTCATCGTGAAGTAGCGAGGATCTTTGGAGAAGTCGAACGATTTCAGATGATGAAATACCCGAACCTGGTGGGATATCGTCTGGATGCCGATGAAAAAGTGGCAGACCAGGCGCTTTGCAAGAGATACACGGAATTT
>JAAELC010000092.1 GCA_024227135.1 Gammaproteobacteria bacterium | reverse complement strand
CCAACAGGTACCTCCACGATGGTGTGACATTCTTGAATGATCCAGAGCCCCAATCCAGATCCCATTCATCATTGTAAGCCTCGTCCTTTGGGGCTGGGAGGGGTCTGGGGGTCGAGTACCACGAGGACGTTATGTTGATGGCCCTTCTCCTGATGATTGTTTGAAGTTTACGGAGTCCTCGAGGATTCAAATGGGTGCCGTCAGAGAGGAGCCAGCTTCGAGGGTTGTACTTCATGGCGTCCAGGGCGATGAAATGAAAGTTTTCGTGGCCATGAAACTGTCGGCGAATTTGTATGTTAAAATCGCCGGCCAGCCTGGCGAACACATCGTCACATTCTTCCTGGGAAAACGTTCCCGGGGTTGCTTGGAATCTTTGGTGGCCCCCTTCGAAGCCCTTGGGGCCAAATCGGTGGAACACTTCCACAAAAGCCACTTGACGAACCTTGTGCGAATTCAAGAGTTCTCTTCCTATCTGGCAGACTTGGTCGGCCAATTGGTTTATCCTGTCGGGCTCCTGCACGATGTCGTTACTCCCTATCAGGAGTATGACCAAGTCAGAGTTAGTCACGGCCTCGATCATCATATCGATGTAGGTATGCATATCCCCACATCGATACAACTTACCGGGCCCAGGAATGCAGGTCACGATCCTACCCTTGTGTTTTCTCCCACCAAAACCACCGTTTGGCATAACCGATCCATCTCTCTCTCCTTCCGCAAGTCTCTTGGCCCAGGAGTGACCTG
>JAAELC010000091.1 GCA_024227135.1 Gammaproteobacteria bacterium | reverse complement strand
TGTGGAGGAAGTGTCTTTGGCATGGATGCCAAAGACAAGTCTACAGGGAGGTATTTACGGCGTCTTCCGCAACAGATTGTCCGTGCGGGGTGAGTAGTTACGTTTTGACAACACCTGGTCGGGCGCATTGGATCGGCGTTCGAACCCCTTATAACCGTTTCACAAGCGATCCTCTGGTTCGTGACATTGGGCGTATTTAACGCGAGAAGGCAGCAGGCCGTGACTGATTACAAGAGTACCCTAAATCTTCCCCGTACAAACTTTCCCATGAAGGGAAACCTGTCTCAGCGAGAGCCAGAAATGCTCAAGCGCTGGAAGGCCATGGATCTCTACAAGAAGATCAGGGAGGCGTGCGCGGGAAAACCCAGGTATACGCTTCATGATGGACCTCCCTACGCCAACGGGCAGATTCATATGGGTCATGCGGTCAACAAGGTGATCAAGGACATGATCGTCAAGGCGCGGACCCTGGATGGCTACGATGTGCCTTACGTGCCGGGGTGGGACTGCCACGGGCTGCCTATCGAATTACAGGTGGAAAAGAAAATCGGTAAGCCGGGGGCCAAGGTCACCGCCGCCCGGTTCAGAGTCGCCTGCCGAAAGTTTGCCGCCCGTCAGATCGATGGGCAGCGCACCGATTTTCAGCGTCTCGGCATCGTGGGGGATTGGGACAACCCCTACCTGACCATGGACTACGACACCGAGGCGGACATCATCCGCGCCCTGGGAAAAATCATCGACAACCACCACGTGCACAAAGGCTACAAGCCGGTTCACTGGTGCACCGATTGCGGTTCGGCGCTGGCGGAGGCCGAGGTCGAATACCTGGACAAGGAGAGTTTTACCATCGACGTGCGGTTCCAGGTGGTGGATCCGGAGCTTCTGATGGAGCGCTGTCATTCGGTGCCCGATGGCCACGGTGAGGGTACCCTTTCCGTAGTGATCTGGACCACCACGCCCTGGACCCTTCCGGCAAACCAGGCGGTGGCCCTGAACGCCTCCCTTGACTACGTTGTGGTTCAGGCCGATGGCCCTGAGGGCCCCGAGCGTCTGATGGTTGCTGAGGGCCTGCTGAAGGAGACCATGGATCGCTGGGGGATCGAGCGCTATCACGTCATCGCCTATGGGCGGGGTTCCGACTTCGAAGGGCTGAAACTGAAACACTGTTTCTATGACCGGGAGGTTCCGGTGATTCTGGGGGAACACGTGACCCTGGAGGCAGGTACCGGTGCGGTGCACACAGCCCCCGGGCACGGACTTGAAGACTATATCGTCGGCCAGCGCTATGACCTGCCGGTAGACAACCCGGTGGGAAGCGATGGTTGTTTTGTCAAAGGGACCGAGTTGTTTGAAGGCGAGCACGTTTTCACCGCCAATGAGAAGGTGATCAACGTCCTGAAAAGGCACCATGTGCTGTTGCAGGAAGCGCGCCTGTCCCACAGCTATCCCCATTGCTGGCGCCATAAAACCCCGATCATTTTCCGGGCAACCCCCCAGTGGTTTATCGGAATGGATCAGCAGGGGCTGCGTAAAACCGCCCTGGAAGAGATCCGGAAAGTGCAGTTTACCCCCGACTGGGGCGAGGCCCGTATCAAGGGAATGGTAGAGAGCCGGCCCGACTGGTGTATCTCCAGGCAGCGTACCTGGGGTGTTCCCATTGCACTGTTCATCAATAAGGTGAGCGGCGAACTGCATCCGGAAACACCGCGGCTGATAGAAGCGGTTGCCAGCCTGGTTGAGAAATCCGGGATCGAGGCCTGGTTTTCCCTGACGCCCGAGGAGTTGCTCGGGGATGAGCATGGCGATTACGAAAAGGTAACCGATACCCTGGATGTCTGGTTCGATTCCGGTGTCACCCATTTTTCGGTGCTGGGAAACCGGGCCGAGCTGGACTTTCCCGCGGACCTTTATCTTGAAGGGTCGGATCAGCATCGGGGATGGTTTCAGTCCTCCCTGCTGACATCGGTGGCCATCAATGACTGCGCGCCCTACAAAGGCGTGCTGACCCATGGTTTCACCGTGGATGCGAAAGGGCACAAGATGTCCAAGTCCACGGGTAACGTGGTGAGCCCCCAGGATGTCATGAAGAAACTCGGTGCCGATATCATTCGTCTCTGGGTGGTGTCGACTGACTATCGCGGGGAGATGAGCGTTTCGGATGAGATACTCCGGCGTACCGGGGATGCTTATCGTCGGATCCGCAATACCGCTCGTTTCCTGCTGGCTAATCTCAAAGGTTTCGATCCCTCGACCAATCAAATCGACAGGGCTGACATGATCGAACTGGATCGCTGGGCAGTGGATCGGGCGTTTCAGTTGCAGCAGGAGATCATCGAGGCCTATCAGGCCTTCCAGTTTCATCTCATTTTTCAAAAGATACACAATTTCTGTGTCAACGAGATGGGTGGCTTTTACCTGGACGTCATCAAAGACCGCCAGTACACCACCCAGGCTGACAGCCTGCCGAGGCGCTCCTGTCAGACCGCGATGTATCACATCATCGAAGCGATGTCCCGCTGGCTGGCTCCGATTCTCACTTTCACCGCAGATGAAATCTGGGGGCGGATCCCGGGGGAAAGAGGGGAAATCATCTTTACCGAGACCTGGTACGAGGGTCTGTTTGCACTGGATGAGGACGAGCATTTCGATCGGGAATTCTGGAATCTGGTTATTTCGGTACGCACAGCCGTGGGAAAACAGCTGGAACAACTGCGTGTGGAAGGTGCAATCGGTTCTTCACTGGATGCCGAAGTGGATCTCTATTGCGATGAAGGTCTGGCAGCAAAGCTGCAAAGTCTCGATGATGAACTGCGGTTTGCATTGATCAGTTCCTACGCCCGGGTTCATCCGTTGGCAGAAAAGCCGGATGGGGCCGTCGGTACAGAAGTCGAGGGCCTGGCGGTCGTCACCAGGGCTTCATCCCAGCCCAAGTGCATCCGGTGCTGGCACCATAGAGAGGATGTGGGCACCGATCAGGCGCACCCCGAGCTTTGTGGTCGGTGCGTGGAGAACATAGACACAGCCGGGGAGCAGAGGCGCTTCGTTTGAGCGGGCAGGTGTCAGGTCCGGTGCAGCTGATCTCAGGTCGGCACCGTCAGGGTTTCCGTATACAGGGTTGAACCATGCTTCATTGGCTCTGGCTTTCACTGGCGGTGGTGGTTACCGACCAGATCAGCAAGCAACTGGTGGAGAGAAGTCTGCAGCTGTACGAAAGCGTGCCGTTGTTGCCTTTCTTCAATCTTACGCTGGTCTACAACGAAGGCGCGGCTTTCAGTTTTCTCAGTGACCAGGGGGGGTGGCAGCGCTGGTTTTTCTCCATCGTTGCGGTACTGGTTACCCTGGTGCTGGTTTACTGGCTCAGGGGATTGAGTCGACTCGAACGCTGGCCGGCGGTGGCACTCAGTCTGATTATCGGTGGCGCCCTGGGGAATCTCATTGATCGGGTACTGTTCGGCCACGTGATCGACTTCATCGATCTTTTCTACCAGCAGTGGCACTGGCCGGCATTCAATGTGGCGGATTCGGCAATATCTGTGGGCGTGGTCCTGATGCTGCTGGATGCATTCAGGAACAGAGAGACCGGGGCTGTTAACCAGGCGTGAAGACCTATCAATTTGTGTATGGGTGTATGGGTTTCTATCGATGTTTTTTCCAGGAGTTTCAGCAGTATGAGCGACGCAATGAACTATCTCCTCCAGGCGCGCCCGGAGGCGATGAAGGCCTATTTCACTTTTCTCAAGAAATCCGACTCTCACCTGGATATAAGAACCAGGGATCTGATTTCGGTGATTACCAAGGTGGCGGTGCAGACCGAAGGTGGATTTCGCCAGTACCTGACGCGGGCGTTGCGTAACGGCGCCACACCCAACGAAGTTATCGACGCACTGATGATGGCTTTTCCGGTGCTCGGTCTGGCCAAGATAATCTGGGCCACGGATATTCTGCTCGCCATGGATATTCCTGAGTTCAGGCCGGAAAATCTGGATGCCGAGGCTTTCTGGCACGATATCGTGTCTCTGGACGAGATTCCCCAGGAGGAAACCCAGTATTATCAGAATGAGGGGCGCCACCTCTTCATCTATCGAAAAGGTGATGAACTGAATGTCTATGACAGCCGTTGCCCCCACCAGGTCACCGATATCCCCCATCTTTCCCTGGAGGGTAAGATCCTGACCTGTCCCAAGCATGAATGGGCATTCAATATCGAGACCGGGGAGTGCACCGCGAAGGGTAACCGGCCACTGCGCCAGTTCGATCACAAAGTGGAAAACGGCAGGGTACTGGCCTATTGGTAACGTTACGGTGGAGATCACACGCTACTCCGGCGAGCATTTGATCCCAGGGTTGAAAGATCGCCTTACCGGGCGGTTGCCGGGTGAAGAGGCTCAATTCCGAATGGCTCCCGAAGGCCGTGCCCGACACTCATCCGTTGCAGACGCTGGAGAGCGACAAAGTGCGGTACTGATTTTCCTGTTTCCCAGGGGGGGCGAGTGGCGTTGTGTTCTGATGAAGCGCCCCTGCTACGATGGCGTGCACAGCGGTCAGATCGCTATCCCGGGGGGGCGCCTGGAGTCGGGAGAGTCCCATCTCCAGGCGGCACTGCGGGAGTTCGAGGAAGAGATTGGGGTTCCTGTGGAGCGCAGTCATCTGCTTGGAGGGCTCAGTTCGCTGTTCATTCCACCCAGCAATTATCTCGTTCATCCGTTTGTCGCTTACAGCCGGGTAACACCGGTTTACGCTCCGGACCCGATGGAAGTGGAACAGATAATTGAGCTTCCCGTATCCACACTGCTCAGTCGCTCAACGGTAAGGCGGGGCAGGGTACACCTGAGCAACGGTGAGTGGATCGAATCACCCTACTTCGATGTGGAGGGGCATGTGGTCTGGGGTGCGACCGCCATGATACTGAGTGAATTCAAAGAAATACTGATCGGGTTGCGCTGACGTTCCCTCAACTCTCAAATGGGGATTTGGCAGGATGCGCCTTATCAGGCGTTGCGGGGTGTCGGGTTAAGGCTGTTGAGGTAGCGAGGCCAGTCGAAGGCCGGGCCCGGGTCGGTTTTACGGCCGGGGGCGATGTCGCTGTGGCCGGTGATCCGCTCCGGAGTGATACTGGGGTAGATCGCCATAATATCCAGGGTCACCTGGGTAAGCGTCTTATACTGGGCCTTGGTGTAGAGGATGTTGTCTGCCCCTTCCAGTTCGATCCCGATGGAGTGGTCGTTGCAGTTGGGGCGTCCCTTGAAACTGGAGGCCCCGGCGTGCCAGGCTCGCTGGTTCAGCGGCACGAACTGAACCAGTTCTCCGTCCCGTCTGACCAGCAGGTGAGCAGAAACCTTTGATTGGTAAATGCCTGCGAAGTACTCATCTTCGGTCGGGTCCAGACGGTTGAGGAAGAAATCCTCTATCCAGGGACCCCCGAACTTTTTGGGAGGCAGGCTGATGTTATGTATCACCAGCAGGTCAACGGGACAGACCTCCGGTCGCTTGTCATGATTGGGGGATGGACACTGGTGGGCGCCGTCAAGTAATCCATCCTCCGGCTCACTCATTGTTTCCGCAGGCCTTTCAATACCATGTCCGTGAGACTGATGATGCCCACGATGTTTCTGTTGAGCACGACCGGCGCCCGGGAAAGGTGAAATCGCGCAAACAGCCTGGCGCAGTAGCGAATATCCATATCGGGATCCACGGTGATGGCCGGTTTCGACATGATCTCGTAGATATTGATACGGTCTGGTGGCAGATCTTTGGCCAATACCTGACGGGCAATGTCCGAGATCATCACGATACCATACTCGTCTGCCTCGTTGCGCCGGTTGACCACCAGGCATTTGGCATCCTCATGGGCCATTTGATTAAGGGCATCGTTAATAGTGTGAAGACGATCCACCATGTCAAACTTGGTTTTCATCACGTCTCGAACACGAATAGTCTTTTTCTCACTCACAACTCGTCCTCCACGACACTGGTCAGTTCTGCGATCTGGTGGCGTACGCCCAGGGCATCTTCCACATCGATCTGAAAGGCAATGCCTGTACCAGGTTTTTCATCAAATTCACCCACGTCGGCAATGGTCTCTAAAATGCTCCGGCAAAGATGCTCCTCCACCAGCAGCAGGATTACGTCACGCTGAATATCTAGGTTCAGACCGAAAAAAGTCCGGCTTTTCTCTATTCCCTCGCCTCTGGCCTGGTTGATTACGGTCGAGCCGGTAGCACCAGCATTGCGGGCTGCCTCCACTACGTCGTTGGTTTTGACGTCATCGATCAACACGACGATCAATTTGAAATGCATGGTTAGTCTCTCCCGTCGCCCCGTTGTTTACTTCTGGCCCGGTTGGCGACCCATTCACTGAGTTGTGCATACCCCATCACGCTCATGATGGGAAAAAGGCTGGCAAACGCGATCAGACCAAATCCGTCAAGCAATGGGTTCCTGCCCGGAATATTGGTGGATAAACCCAGCCCCAAGGCAGCGACCAATGGCACAGTCACTGTGGAAGTGGTGACGCCACCTGAGTCGTAGGCGAGTGCGATGATGGATTTCGGGCAGTAGATCGTCTGGATGATGACCAGAATGTAGCCCGTGATGATGTAGTAGTGAAGGGGTGTACCGGTCACAATGCGATAGGAACCCAGAGAGATGCCTACTGCAACACCGATCGCCACGGATATTCTCAACCCCCAGGTGCCGATCGCACCGGCTGAGACCTGATTGGCCTTGATGGCCACGGCAATCAGCGAGGGCTCTGCGATGGTGGTCGAGAAGCCGATGGCAAATGCGAACAGGTAGACCCAGAGATATTGTGTCCAACTGCCTGCATCCGTTGCACCATCTTTGATACCGAGGAATTCAGGGGCGGTAAGCTGTTGTGCCATCAACTTTCCAAGGGGAAACAGCGCCTGTTCCAGTCCTTCAAGAAAAAATGCCAAACCCAGAAGAACGAATACGAATCCTGTCAGGATCTGATGAAGATTGATGATTTTCTTGCGAAGCACCAGCAACTGGAATCCGAACAGTATAACGGCGATGGGCAGTACGTCCCGTACCGTGGCCAGCAGGGTCCAGAACAGGTCGGTCAACCGGGTCATTGGATCACCATGCCGTAGCCCATGCCGAAAATCATGGGCGTGAGGGAGGCGAATGCTATCAGGCCGAAACCGTCAGTCATGGGATTGCGTCCCCGAATACTGGAGGCGAGCCCTACACCCAGTGCCGTCACCAGAGGCACGGTTATGGTTGACGTGGTGACTCCCCCGGAGTCATAGGCAATACCAATAATCTCTTTAGGTGCGACGGCGGTCATTATTACCACGCCCATATACCCACCGATGATCAGATACTGTACCGGCCAACCCTTGATAATGCGCAATACGCCGACGGTAATGGCTATACCCACGGAGAGCGCCACGGTCATGCGCAATCCATCGGCATAGGAGGTCATGGATGCCTCTGAATTTTCGATCATCCCACCGACAGCAGCTACCTGCGCTGCTTCGGCAGCGACGGCGATCAGCGCCGGCTCTGCCACCGTCGTGCCAAAGCCGAGTGCGAAGGCAAACAACAGCAGCCAGAGCAGGCTCCCCTTGTGAGCGAAATCATGGGCCATGGATTCCCCGATGGGAAAAAGCCCCAGTCGCAGACCATGGACGAACAGCGTCAGCCCTATAACCACGAACAGGGTGCCCACCAGAAGGCCGCCCAGGTCCGGTATCGGTTGCTGCAACACCAGCAATTGAAAGAATGCGATGACCGCAATAATGGGCGCCAGGTCTCTGATGCTCTCAATCATCGAGCCCGCAAGATGTCTGATAAGTTGATTCACACGCCGAACCTTACACTACTCATGGCTCGATGTTAACCACTTCACAATTGATAAAAATCTCTGCTCGTCCCCCTTAAGTAAAGGGTCTGGGGGCCGAATGCCTGCATGAGGGAACTTATGGGTGGTGCGAATGGGAAGCCTGTTTGAACGTGGGTTGAGTAGTTGTCAGACCAGCTTTCATGGGAAGGGAATTCAACGCTAAGCCCACGATTGGGAGCGCGAAAGGCAGTGTTAATGGGTTTTCGGTCTTTCCCGATAGAGTAATTAAAGTAGTTTGATTCCGGGCATCGTTATGGCTTTTCAGAACAATATCATCTCCTTCGGCAACGCAGTTCCAGGCGTCTCAGAATTCAGTGTCCCGGTACATTATCAGGATACTGTCAAGGCATGCCGGGAATTGATGTCCCAGCGGCTGCCCGGTCTCATGGGCAGCATGTTCGAGAATCTGGATGATGCCCTCTACAAACTGGCGGACAAGGCGGATACCAATCAGGCCCAGACGGGCTATTTCGATGCCATGCGGGAGGTACGCAAGCAACGGAAGAAGATTGAGAACGGCTTTGCCGGCCGGTTGGTGGAAGGGTATGACCGGTTTTGGAAAACCGGTTCCTTCAGGGCTGCTGAAACCAGTAAGGGGGGAGGTGGGCTGTCGCTCATGGATAAGACCGACCTCGAGGAAAATCTGGCTTTCACCACCATGGCCTCCCGGGGGGAAAATCGTTATTACCGGGATCTCTATGCGCTGGAGCAGCGTATCAGCCAGATTTTCGGTGGCGAAAGCCTGAGTTCAAAAACCAACCCGCTGGCTCCTGCCGCCATCTGCTCTGCTTTCAATGGCGCCACCAGCGAGATGGTGCTGGATCTCCAGGTCAAGCTGGTCATTTATAAGCAGTTTGAGCGGAAAGTGGTGGATGCACTGGGTGGTTTCTACAATGAGCTCAACGAACTGTTGGCCAACGCGGGTATTTTGAAGACGCTGACCGCCAAGGCTCACCGGGGATCCGGGTACAACGGCAATGCAGGTTCGGGCCCTGGCGGCCGAAGTATTTCAACCACGGAAGCATCGCCCCGGGAGGAGACCGGGGAAGCGGCATCGGGACTTGTGTCGGAAGCCCATGGGGGTGCGCAGGGAAACAGCAATCTGCAGAACGAGTTTTTTTCAACGTTGCAGCAGTTGCTCGGCAGGCATCGCCCGGTTTCTGCACCGGCTGCACCGCTTGAAAGTGGGAACAGTCCCGTAGTAGTGCCCGCGGCGGATGTGCTGGCCGCACTCTCGGTGTTGCAGCAAAGCTCCCAGGCAATGGCTCATCCCGTCAATGGAGGGGTAGAACCCGGTCTGGATGTTCGGACAACATTGCTGAAGTCGTTGCAGGCTGGAGGAGAAGCCCAGGCTGCCAGGCACATGGACAGGACCGAAGAGGATGCCATCGATGTCATTACCATGCTGTTCGAGATCATCCTGGAAGATCAGAATCTTCCTGATGGAATGAAAGCGCTGCTGGCTCGAATGCAGATTCCCATGCTTAAAGTGGCGATTCTCGACAAGGCATTTTTCAGTCAGAAATCCCACCCGGCCCGTCGTCTGTTAAACAGCATGGCCCGGGCCGCAGTCGGTTGGAGCGAAGCCAATGGCCGGGCGGACGGTGGACTCTATGCACACATGGAGTCGATCGTTCAGCGTATTCTGGGTGAATTCGATAACGATGTGAGCCTGTTCACCGAACTGCACGAGCGGTTGAAGGCTTTTCTCGAACGGGAAGAGCGGAGCTCCAAGGTGACCGAGCAGCGCACCGCTCAGGTAACCCAGGGAAAAGAACAACTCAAAGTCGCACGGCACCAGGTTTTCGAGGAGATCAACAATCGCTTGTTCGGGCTTGAAAATGTCCCGGATGTGGTTGCGAAACTTCTCAGGGAAGGGTGGAAGGATGTGTTGCTGTTGATCTGTCTGCGCAAAGGGCAGGAGAGTCCGGATTGGCAGAAAGCATTGGATACCATGGATCGTCTGCTCTGGAGTGTGGAGCCCAAGCCCCTTCAGAATGAGCGTCAGCGATTGGTAAATGAGATGCCGATGCTGTTGAAGGCTCTCAGATCCGGGTTGAACGATATATCCTATGACCCTCATAAGATGGCCAGCCAGTTCAAGGATCTTCAAGCCTGTCATCTGGCTTGTCTGAAGGGCGCGGCGACACCTGCCAGATCGGTGGAACCTCTGGCGCTGTGGAAAGACAGGCAGGCAGGTTCTCTGATCCGGGAGCCGGTGGGAACCGAACCGGAGATGAGTTCGGCGCCAAAGGAGCAAGCGGCACCGCCTGCAGGTGGCGAGGGAGCGGAAAAAGTAAGGGAAACCAACCAGAGTCACGAGTCGGATGACTACAGCCAGGTGGCGGAAACCCTGAAAGTCGGCACCTGGCTTGAAGTGGCCCGTGATCCGGATGACGTGATACGGGCCAAGCTCTCCTGGCGGAGCAGGATGTCCGGCACCAGCCTGTTCGTCAATCGAAAAGGCATGAAGGTGGCTGAAATCGATCTCTTCGAGCTGGCCGCCTGGTTCAGAGAGGGTAAAGCACGGGTTATCGATGCAGCGGGAGCCCCGCTGGTGGACCGTGCCATGTCGACCATGGTGAAGTCGCTGGAGAACAAGACTACACCTTCTCCGGCATAGATTCACGCCGGACGCGGTTCCTTGAAAAGCAGCTCACTGCATCCTGCGGGAAGGCCCGACTTGCCATAGGACTGGCTGATTTTCCCAATGTACAAGCCAATTCCAGGAACAATGAGCAACTTTATTCTGTTCTCGATGAGCCACCTGAATTGGCGCAGGCACCTAATCGACAAGCGCTTTTTGTACACCAGCAAACTCAATCAACCTCACGCTCGTGAAGACGCTTCCACGTCGTAACGCTGTCTTCACCACTCTGCGGTGCGGTACCTAACTGAGAAAACCGGGCAGGCTGAATCCTTTGCTTGAACTGAATCGTATGTCTGACCACCTCAAAACTCAAGATACTACAGTCAGTTAAAGAAAACTGGCCCCATCTGAATCGGTGGCTTGGATTCATTGATAATCAGATTATTTCTATAAATCAATCGAGTCTGACCCTTTTGATCCCATGGTTGTAT
>JAAELC010000090.1 GCA_024227135.1 Gammaproteobacteria bacterium | reverse complement strand
GAATTCCTTGTGAAAGCGGGCTTCCACATCATTTATAAATGGAAGATACTGCAAGGCGTCGAGCCATGGGACCTTGAGGCTTATACGGGCGATGCGAAATTGTGAATCGATAACGTCTTCAAGGTCGTCGGAGCCTGAGTTCTCAAACAACAGGAGTTCCTGGGGAATGAGCCTGGCATTCTCCGGCACCCGGTAGTATTCCTGGTTGTTTTCATGCAGAGCCTGATTGATTTCCTTTAAGATGGTGGTGAGCGAAGTTACCTTACCAACGAACAATTGGTTTTCTTTATAATCCTGCTCCAGTTCGGTTGCCAGTTTATCGATGGAAGCGAGAGTTTTCCTGTCGTACAGGCCATTTTCCACCCCCGTGTCGAGTATCATTTCGAGTACGACACTGCCGCGCAGATCCTTGTTGATCACCTCAGTGGCTTGGCGCACAGGGAGGTTCTCCGGGAGCCAGGTGAGTACATCGTGGGAAAATGAGACCCGGAAGAGTCCGGCGATACCGCAGCCGATAACGAGGAATGAGGCGATGAGCACTCCACGGTGATGTTGTATTGAGAACGCACCGATTGAATCCAGCAGCCTGTCCATGACGCTGATCCTGACAGGACCTTCCGCTGATTCTTTCCTGATTTTCAGGGGTATGATGGAGAGAGCCGCAGGAAGAAAAGTAAAAGTGTAGAAAAGTGCAATCAATACGCCTACCGCGGAGAAAAGGCCGAGATCGGCAATAGGAGCGACCTTCGCAGCAGCAAAGGATGCGAGGCCTGCTGCGGTGGTCAGCGTGGTCATCACGAGAGCCAGACCGGCATGGGAAAAGGCGTTGATTATGGCTTCGTTGCGGACCATGCCACGACGCAGGTTCAGGTAGGTGAGTGCCAGGATATGCACGCTGTCACCGACCCCTACCGCTAGAAGGAACGAAGGCAAAATGGTGGTTGGCGTCTTGAACTGGAAACCAGCGGCCGCCATGACGCCGAGGGTTGTGATGAGGGTCAGGGCGACGACAAGCAGCGGCAGGAAAACCCCGCTTGCCCTGCGAAACATGATGAAGAGACAAACGGCGATGGTGACGACGGCCAGTCGCAGAAATCGCTTCATGTCAGTCATCATGAATTTTTTCAGGGTTTGGGTGATGACAGATGTTCCGGCCACATAGATCTGAAAATCCTCACTGTTATGGCTATTTGCGATCTGCTCTACCTT
>JAAELC010000089.1 GCA_024227135.1 Gammaproteobacteria bacterium | reverse complement strand
TCATTTCCCGGTTCTTTTTGGTTTGGTGTGCAAACCAATTTTAACACCAGAAAGGACCGGGACCCTTCTTTATTTTGGCTGTTTCAGCCAATAAATCATCTTCGATGGCGAGTTTTGCAAGAGGCTCGCGTGTCATATCTTCCAGTGTCGCTGAAAGTGCACCCAGTTCATGAGGTCCCATAAACTTTGATGTGAAGTGTGCAGGTGCGCGCAGTGCGGGAAATCCGCTTGCTGCGTGCGATGAGGCGGGGGCTGGAAACGGGATTACGGTGAACTCTACCCGGGCACGAAGGAGGAAACTCTGGATACAGACAAGGGTGCACCTAGTGGATTACCACGCCAGCCCTCGACCCTACCGGGAAATCCACACAGATGATGATCATGGCTGGAATTATCTTGGGTGAACAGTGGCCTGTCTGCATGAGAATGGATATGAAAACTGTAGTGTCCATCTATGTGTCTATGTTCCTGAAACCGCATCCTCTCTCCAATCACACTACGAAGCATGTTGGCACCCAGCAGGATCAGCATAATTCCGACGGCTACTTCCAGACCCATCGCGAGTTGCTCAGACAACCTTGTATCCAAAAGTATGACGATGGACCCGGTCAAAAACAGGATAATGGTATGCCCCAATCCCCAGGCACCACCCAGCTTAATGGCTTGGGCGAGAGAGTGCTTCTGGTATACCTGTGAGGCGACGGCAGCCACATGGTCCGCCTCCAGTGCGTGGCGCATACCGATAAACAGACTGATCAACAACAGGCTGCCCATATTTTCTGCGAAGAGCGTGTGGATTACTCGCTCGAAAGAGCGCCAGTGAAAAGATCACGGCGTGAAACGGCTTTTATCGTGCTTTTATCTTCGCTGGCCATGATGGATTTGTCAGCATTGATTCCTGGATCAGCCTCACCTCGCAGGATGCGGCCCAGCAGTTCTTCGTCAACTGCTTCTTCTTCATCTGGCTCCTTTTCCACCATTAGGGCAGTAAGAAAACTTTGGGCAGCTGCCACGGCATGTTCATGGGTGACGAATTCGTTCATCGGTGAATAGAGGGCATGGGTCTGGCATTTTCCGATACCGTCGATCTCGTTGACCAGGAATTTGTAGGTGCCCGAAGGGAACTGTTGGCGTTGCTTATTTCCCAGACCCAACTCGTTCCAGTCGTCGTCCTTTCCCGGCAGCATTACCAGATTCATCAACCACGGAGCTATCAGTATTCCGATTATCCTGCCCTGGTAATCCTGGAAACCGACCGTCTGAACCCTCAGCGCCGTATTGATAATTGGGAGTCCCGTCATCTTTTCGGTCAGAATTCTGTCGAACGTCTGCCCCAGTATCTCTGCCGCCTCTTGTGGGGTGTTCATTTGGACACCTCCGGAACTGATTTGAGATTGGGAAAATAGGCATCAATGTCGACGCTGGCATCACCCCGCATTATGGCCGACAGGCCATCGAGTGCCTTGTTGATGTTCATTGCATCCTCGTCTGAGATAACCTCACGTGCCGACCCCAGAAAATTGAGTACCCAGGTACCCGCGGGCTGCATGCCGATCAGCATCATATTGACCCGTTCGTTCCCATTGCGTCCCCTGCAAAGTGCCATGAGGTCATCCGACTCGATGATCTGTACCGGAACACCTATGCACATGAGACGGCATTCTCCCTCTCTGCCTCTCTGCGCCAGTGACCGATCCGGCGTTCCTCACGCTCTTGCAGATCAATCCCAATATTCGCCAGTTCCGCCACTAACATCTCTACCATGGCAGCCAGTCCAGCCGTGGCCTCGGGCGTCAGACCCAGCTTGTTCTCGAGAGAATGCGGTACCATGCCGATGATAGCCACATGTTCAGGTACCTCATTCTTGAGTGTCAGCAGGGCCAGCAGATCAGAGAGTCCCAGTTGATGATTGGAAAGTTTGGTCTGGAAGAACGCCGGGACATCATTATTCGCGATGCGTACCAGAGAACCGTATGGATTACCGGTATTGACCGCATCGGCCACGATCAGTTGATCACAGTTGCGGATGGGCTCGAACAGTTCCATACCTGCGGTGCCACCGTCAATAACGGCCACGTTCCCGGGGAATACGTATCGGTTTTCCAGCTCTTCGACTGCCCGTACACCCACACCTTCGTCCTGCATCAGAACGTTGCCCATACCGATGATCAGAATACTTCTTCCTGTGTCAGTCATTGATCCGGATCCTCAAATGAGTCTTACAGAGCCTTGACCCTGACGATTTCTCTCTGCTCGGTATCCAGCATATGAATGGCGCAGGCGATACAGGGGTCAAAAGAGTGTACTGTGCGCAGGACCTCAAGCGGCTTTTCCGGATCAGCAACCGGGTTGTCAAGCAGAGAGGATTCATATGGCCCGGCCTCGTCATTGCTGTCGCGTGGCCCGGCATTCCAGGTACTGGGTACAACAGCCTGGTAATTTTTGATCTTTCCATCCTCGATAACCACCCAATGAGAGAGCGTACCCCGTGGTGCCGCGTGGAAACCGACACCCTTTATCTCCTCCTTGGGGAATACCGGGGCATTGAATGTATCCAGGTCGCCGGTACCGATATTATCCACCAGCCTCTGCCATTGGTCCTTCAGCGTATCCATCATCACGGCACAACGCACGGCACGTGCGGCATGGCGTCCGATGGTGGAATGTACCGCAGACAGTGGAATATCCGGATTCTGTGAAACGGCCTTGAGGGTTCCCATTACCTGGTCAAGGTATTTGGCATAGCCTTCGTGACCGCTGGCCACACCAACCAGTACGTCTGCCAGGGGACCGACTTCGGCGCGTTTGCCCTCGAATGTCGGTGCCTTGACCCAGGAGTACTTGCCTTCGTCCTGGAAATCCGTGTACTGCGGCTCCGTCTCACCATCCCAGGGATGCAGCGCCTTTTCACCTTCATACCAGGCGTGTTTGGAACTCTCCGCCACGCCATCCCGGAAATAGGGATCGTCAAAGGTCTTGATAGGCTTCATCGATGACAGGTCGGCGTTTTCAATATAGCCGCCGGGCAGGTCGAACACCGTACCCTTGCTGTCCTGCGGACAATCGGGCACCGTGAGGTAATGGTTCACACCGCCACCAATGCCTGCCCAATCAAGATAGAAAGCTCCCACGGCGGGGACATCGGTTAGATAAGTGGATTTGACGAAAGGATCCAGTTTGTCGATGAATGTCTTGAGCAGCATCAGGCGCTCGATATTGAGCACCGATGGTGCGTCATGGCCTATGGAATTGCTCACCCCACCTACGGCCACATTCTGAATATGCGGCGTCTTGCCGCCCAGAATCGCCACGACCTTGTTGGCATGATTCTGGACGTCCAGCGCCTGCAGATAGTGGGCCACCGCAAGCAGATTCACTTCCGGCGGCAGTTTCATCGCCGGATGCCCCCAATAGCCGCTGGCAAACGGGCCGAGTTGACCGCTGCCGACAAAGGTCTTCAGTCTCTCCTGGACCGCTCTCATCTCGTGCGGACCGTTCAGCGGCCAGTCCGAAAGTGACTCAGCCAGCTTGGCGGTCGCCACAGGATCGGCGTCCAATGCCGAGACCACATCCACCCAGTCCAGGGCCGACAGATGATAAAAATGTACGATATGGTCCTGAACCGCGTGGGCACACTGGATGATATTGCGGATCAGCTGTGCATTCACCGGCACCTCCAGATTCAGCGCATTCTCAACCGCCCGTACGGATGTAATCGCGTGCACCGTGGTACAGACACCGCAGAAGCGCTGTGTGTATGTCCATGCCTCGCGAGGATCGCGGCCAATCAGGATTTTCTCAATGCCGCGCCACATCTGCCCCGAGGACCACGCTTTACTTATCTTGCCGTCGTCTACTTCCACATCGATACGGAGATGCCCTTCGATTCGCGTAATGGGGTCAACAGTAATTCGTGTAGTCACAACGAAACCTCCTCAATTCGATTCTTGTTCATGCGTGCTCTTCACGATGCAGTACGGGAAATCGCTTTATCACATACAGAAAGATCATGATCTCGATCGCTACTATTCCCAGGGTTACCATCAGCTCGGGTATTGAGGGGAAGTAGCTGTAGCCGTGACCGGGGTTGTACATGATGAGAAATGCGTTGAACCGGTAAAGGGAGCCGGCGAACAACATAGCCACGGCCGCATAAAGCAGGGTTCTGGCATTCTTTCTGCCTTTTTCGGAGAGAAGCACCACCAGGGGAAATACAAACAGCGCCGTCTCGATGATGAACATCAGGCTGGGCAAATCCCCGGCGAATATGAGACCCAGTTTTCCGCGGAACAGCAGTTCACCGAAGCGTATCACCAGGTACAGAGCGATAAGACCGACAATGGCCTTGCTCAGGCCGGTCATCAGCGGTGTTTCCGGGGTACGTCGGAAACCTACCGCCGAAAGGGAGGACTCAAACACCACGATGGAAAACCCCATGGTCAGCGCGGTCAGGAGCGCCAGCAGGGGCTGCAGGTGCAGCGACTGCCACAGGGGGTGCACCTTGTAGCCCATTACAATCAGCATGGTCCCCAGGGATGATTGGTGCATCGTGGGAAGAAGTACGCCAATTGCGAGGATGATAAACAAGACTTTTTCGAGCTTTTTCATCAGATCCCTGGCACCGAACCTCTCCAGGACGACCGGGGAGAACTCGATGAACAGTACGATGATATAGGCCATGACACACAGCGCGACTTCCAGCATGGCCGCGTTGAAATTCATCTGCCAGGGCAGCAGGACGTTGTAGAACTGCCACCAGCGGCCCATATCGATAAATGCACCGATACCTCCCATGGTGTAGCCGAGCAGGCTGGCAAGCAAAGCCGCCCGGACCAGGGGATGATATTTGCCCTTGTTGAGTACATACACGGTGATCGCCAGTGCATAGCCGCCGCACGCCAGGGCTGTGCCCACCACAATGTCATAAACCACCCAGATTCCCCAGGGATATCCTTCGTTGAGATTGGTTACCGAGCCTATGCCGAAAAGAAAGCGATGAGCCAGGAAGTAAAGCCCAATCAATCCGATAATACCGAGAACGATAAACGGGAAGGTAATCACCCGGCGTTCTAACGGCTGATAGTCGCTCATTTCTCGCCTCCTTCATCGTCATCGACATTTCGCTTGATCACGTAGGTCAATCCACCCAGGGCCAGGGCCGGCAGGGCCAGGTATTGGTAGAGTGAATGCTGCATTGTCTCGGAGATCGATGCGTAGGAACGATCTGGCAGGGGCGGCATACCCAGCTTGTCAAAGGGTATTGAAGATATGTGCAATACATTGGTACCGCCGGCCTCCTTCTCACCCCAGATATGCTGCAGGTAGGAAGGCACTGCCCTTTCGTGGCTGCTGATCGGGTCGCGGACGTCGCCCCGCGGATACATGTAGGACTCTCCCGGTTTCAAGGCCATACGACGCCTGGCCTCTTCGAGCAGCGCCTCGCGGGACCCAAATAGAGTGGCCCCCGTAGGGCAGACCTCGGCACAACCTGTGATCATGCCATTGTCGATACGTTCCACACCTGCCTGATTGCACATCTGACACTTGTGAATCTCCCCGAAAGGGTTGTTGTAGTCGAACTGGGGCACGTTGTATGGACAGCCGGTCATGCAGGTCCGACAACCGATGCAGGCATCTGCATCGTAGGTGACTATACCGGTCTGTTCGTGGCGGATGAGCGCCGTGACAGGACAGGCGGAAACACAGCCCGGGTCGACACAATGCATGCAGCTTCTCTTTTCGAATGCAAAACCGTTTGTCTCGCTGTCCTTTACTTCCGCTTTTCCGTCACGGTAGACCTTGATGACATTGAGTGTCTGTGGTGAAAGGTCCAGTGCAGAATCGTACTGCACATCTTCGCCCCGAATCGTGGGCGGCATTCCGTTGACCTCCTTGCACTTGGATACGCAAGCCTTGCAGCCAACGCACAACGTCGAGTCGTACAGCATCCCTATCGCTTCAGGGGCCGGCTCGAGATTGGGTCGCGCAATGGCGCTGCCGCCTGACAGCGCGACCACGGTCCCACCGACGGAGGCCTTTAGAAAGTCTCTGCGCTTCATAAGATCCCCCCTCAATCCTGATTATCGTCCCGGTCGCCCAGCTTATTGGCGGCCATCGCGGATGCACCGACCGCTATTCCAACGGCGCCGCCGACAACTGCCGCAGTGGCGGCACTGGCGCTGCTGGTACTTTCTCTGCTGTCGATATCGGGAAACATGTTGGGAGGTGTGTGTGTTATTACGTCAGCCAGGGAGAACAGCGGCTTGTTGAAACCGGTGCCATGTTCTGAGCAGCCGAAACAGGGATGGCCCACACCAATGGGCCAGACGCCACCCCCGATATTGTTGTACTCGAGACTGGGGCAGTTGTTGTAGGTTTCCGGCCCTTTGCACCCAAGTTTGTAGAGACACCAGCCTTTGCGATGCCCTTCGTCGCCGAACTCTTCGGCAAACCGACCCGCATCGAAATGGGGGCGCCGGTAACAATTCTCGTGGATCAGGCGGCCGTAGGCCCACTTGGGGCGTCCTTTCTCATCGATGGGTGGCAGTTTTCCGTAGGTCACGAAGAACAGGACCGTACCGATGAAGTTCGCCGGATTGGGAGGGCAGCCGGGTATAGTGACCACGGTTTTTTCCGTAAGAAACTGTGGTGCACCGACGGCACCCGTCGGATTGGGTGCGGCTGACTGCACACCGCCCCAGCTGGCGCAGGATCCGTAAGCAACGATTGCCGCTGCATGTTCGGCCGCCTCACGT
>JAAELC010000088.1 GCA_024227135.1 Gammaproteobacteria bacterium | reverse complement strand
TAAAGAGAGTGGATATTGCTATCCGTTCTTTTTGCTTGCTAGAGAGATTCGAAAAACAGCGTTGTCTACTGTCGGTTACTTTGACAGGTATTTTCAACCCGGAGTCTATTGTGCGAAATATCCGGGAACCGGGGTCATTACTCCCGGGCATTAACTTAGGACCGGAAAGACTTCGAATTTGTTTCTGCGCCTGGACTGCACCTTCATCAATATCAACTTGATGAAGCGCCGGATCGTGGGGAGAGACAGTTGACAGGAAAACGTAAAGTTTTCAATCGGCACGGGACTGGATCGCACCAGGTGACGGGCTGGAGTTGACTCCAGCTCAAATTTAAGGTGCTAGTGTACCTGCATCATTGGGTCGGGCTCTGAATCAATCGAGTCTGACCCCATTGATACTCACTAGTCGTACAAATGCTCAGACCATCGGCCGTCCTGGTAGATTTCGCGTTTGATGCGCATCCAACGCTCTTTTGATCCGGCGATGTGGGACAGGGCTGTGTCCAGCGCTTTCGCGGGCTTACGCAATCCAGCAACATAGACGTGGGTCTTCGGGTCCTGAATCAATTCCCATACTTCGGTGGCATTTTCCTCCAGCTTATTGCCCAATGCTGTGGGGTCATCGAAGGCGGGGCGTGAACTCAACGCCTCGATAGCCCGGAATGTCGCTTCATCGTAATAGTGGCTGATGTCGTCATTCAAATCGTTCATATAGAGCATATCCATTCCACTCCGAGCGCCGTAGAAGAGGCGAATCTTACCTTGCCACTCTTCCTCCTCTTCAAAGACGTGTTTGATAAATGCTCGAAACGGAGCGATACCCGTTCCGGTACCCAGCATCAACATGTTGGTGGTGTTGTTTCTAGGTACGACGAAATGCCGGCCATAGGGACCAGTAATCTGGAGTTTGTCGCCAACTCCCGCATCGCAGAGATAATTCGAGCACTTGCCGGGATACTGTTCACCACTGACTTCATCGATATAGAAACAGCGGCGCACACAGATGGCCAGTTCGGTGCGATTACCCTCACCTTTTCGCGTACTCGCGATAGAATAGAGCCGCAGGTGGTGATCGTTACCGAAATCGTAAGGCGGTGGAGCCAGAATGCCGATACTCTGACCCTCCACATAGACGAAGGAAGGGTCGGGTATGTTCAGGATCAGCTGTCGCACTTCGGCTTCAGCATTTTTACCCGTAATGGGTTCGGAACTTACGATCATTGCCAGAAAGGGGCTGCTGATATCGTAGCTGCTGGGCTGAATATTGAATTCGTCTGTCATGGCAGTCTCCTAACTCCGCTGGAACTGTAACCGGAAAACAAAGCAGTCGTGGGAATTGAACCTGTTGTCTGCTTCCTGACTACTCTCTCAATCTGCACAGTGAACCTCCTGTTTACGGGATTTGCATTTCCCACCGCAGTTGCCGCAACCACTTTTTTCAATCACTGGACCAAACTCCGGATGTCGTGCGGCAAAACGTTGTGATAACTGTTGAACCGCTACCCACCCCAGCAGCACCACGAATATGACCAGCATCGCGAGCAGATAAGTACCCATTGCTCAATGCCCCCCCAAACCTGCAAACCCCATAAAAGTCAGGGACAGGATTCCGGCCAGCATGAAACTGATTGCCGATCCCTGGCTGATAGAGGGAACATCGGCCAGGTCAAGTTTCACTCGCAACCCTGCCATCAACATCAACGCCAGCGTGAAACCGGCGCCCGCGCCAGCACTGTAAGCCAGGCACTGAAGAAAATTGTACTCTTTGAACGTTTGAAACAGGGCCAGTCCGAGGATGGCGCAATTAGTCGTTATCAAGGGGAGAAAGATACCCAGCGCCCGGAACATCGCCGGGCTTAGTTTCTTGATGGTTATTTCAACTAATTGCACGGCGGAGGCGATAACTGCGATGTAACAGATGAGCCGCAGAAATTCCAGGTTGAACTCCACCAGCAGCATATTGACACCATAGGCACACAGGGAACTGACCAGCATTACGAACATCGTGGCCAGCCCCATGTTCCAGGCGGTATCGAGCTTCGCCGAGACGCCAAGAAACGGGCACAACCCAAGAAAAAAGGCCAGCACAAAGTTATTGATAATGAACGCATTGAGAAAGATGAAACTCAGATCATCCGGTTGCACGGGCGGCTTCCTCCTGTCTGGTGATCTTGCGCTGTTTGCGCTCTTTGAGCCAGGCAAACAGCAGCAGCCAGGTTCCGATGACGAAAAAACCACCAGGGGGCAGCACCATCACCACCCAGGGCTGGAAAGATTCTCCGAACAGCGGATAACCCAGCAATGTACCGCTGCCCAGGATTTCCCGTACGGAACCCAGGCAAAGCAAAGCAAAAGTAAAACCGAAACCCATTCCCGCAGCGTTGATAATGGACTTGGTAACACGGTTTTTGGATGCATAACTTTCGGCACGGCCCAGGATCACGCAATTGGCGACGATCAATTGAATGAAAGCACCCAGGGCATTGTAGAGTTCCAGGCTGATGGCATGGATCCCATAATCTACGATGGTAACGAAGGTCGCAATAATCACGATATAAGAGGCGATGCGTACCTGCTTGGGAATGTAATCACGCAGCAGGGAGACCAATGCACTTGAGCAAACCAGTACGAACAGGGTAGCCAGCCCCATGCCGAGTGCATTGAAAGTCGTGTTGGTTACCGCCAGTGCAGGACACAAGCCAAGCAACATGACAAAAACCGGGTTCTCCTTCCAGAGTCCCCGCAGGAATGTATCGAGAGTGATAGGTGTGGTTTTATGGGGCAAATCGGCCATTACTCGCTCTCTTTGATTTCATTCAGATGGTGTTTGATCAGCGGTACCATGGTCATCGCGCTTGCATTCAGGCCGTTGCCAATCGCCCGCGAGGTAATGGTCGCGCCGGAAATGGCATCGATCTGCCAGGGTGCTGTCTTTGTGCCGTGTTTGACCGTCTCGATGGGGTGGGCTAGCCTGCTGTGGTCGGCAGTCAAGCGCACCGACAGGTTCGCGAAATTTGCCATGAATTGACCATTGCCTTCGACGGATTTCTTGTCGCCCATTCCAGGAGTATCGGTACTTTTGGTGATCACCATGCCTACGATACATTCACATTCCGGATCGTAGCCGTATAAGGTGCGCACCACGTCCTGGTATCCCTGGGCTGCGGCAGGCAAGGCGATGCCCATCAGTTGTCCATCGTTGTTGTTATACAATGCGTACAAGTTGGCATCATTGCTGCCGGATGCCTCATCGACTCGTATCAATCCCTGCTGACTTAACAGGAAACTGACACGAGTCGCAGTTTCTCTGTCGATTCCGGGAAAAACCCGAAACACAGCCTGTTCCAGGGCCAATCGCTCTTTTTCTTTGATTATCGGGTCGGTGAATTGCACCACCAGTACCACCAGCAAGCCAGAGATCATCGCAATCAGGCCCAACGTGCGGATCATCGAGATACTCGACGGCAACGGGGGCGTCTGGGATTGATGTACTTCGGAGTTCATCGATTCGGCACCTTTTTTCGACGGGTTCCGTATACCCTGGGTTGGGTCGCCGCCCCGATCAGCGGAGATGCAGCGTTGCCGAACAGGATAGCGTACATGACACCCTCTGGCAGCCCTCCGAACAGGCGAATGATGACTGCGAGAAACCCGATGAGAAGCCCATAGACCCAGACTCCTGCAGGTGTCGTTGGCGAGGCGATCATGTCCGATGCCATGAACACTGCGCCGAGCATCATGCCGCCGGAAAGCAGCGTAAACAGGGGGGCAGGGTAGGCTTGGGGGTCGAACAGATAAAAGCAGCCGGCCGTGATGAATGCCCCTGACAACATGGCGGTGGGAATACGCCAGTCCATCATTTGGCGCAGCGCCAGATAGGCCCCGCATAACAGTATCAGCAGCGCCGAGGTTTCACCTGCAGAGCCCGAAGTCATACCCAGAAACAGATCCAGATTATCGGTGGTAACATGATCCTGGTTACCCTCTCCAAACTTCTGCAGTGCCAGCGGTGTAGCCCCGGAAAAGCCATCCACCGGGATGCCCTTGATCCAATCGGTAATCGGCTCGGGAACCATAAATGGCAGTGTCAGGCTGGAGGGTATAAATTCGCTGAAGCGATCCGGTGCGAAAGCAGGCGTCCAGGTTGTGATGGCTACCGGAAATGCGGCTTGTACGAAAGCCCTGCCGACCAGTGCGGGATTGAACACATTGAAGCCGATACCGCCAAACATGACTTTGGTCAGCGCGATCCCGATAAACCCGGCTACCGCTGCCATCCACAGGGGAAATCCCGGCGGCAGAGTGAGGGCTAGCAACAACCCGGTTATAACCGCACTGAAATCATTAACCGTCGTAGGTTTACCCGACAGCTTGCAGAACAACTGCTCGGTACTGGTGCAGGCCAGCGTTGTTACCAGTATCAATGCCAGGGCACTGAGACCGAACTGATAGATGGCGAATGCGCAAATCGGTAGTAACGCATACACCACATTGCGCATTATCTGGTCTACGCTCGGCGCATGACGAAGATGGGGCGCAACCCGCAACTGAACGATGGCTTGCTTATCGGTCATGAGTCAGCAGCAACCTGTATGAATGGTGGGTAATAGACATAGTTTCCAAGTAAAAATCGACTGCCGATCAAACAAAATCCGGGAGGGCAGCGGCCCGGCACCTGCCAGACCCTGGGGAACCCTTTCGCTATGCCGTTGCGACTTTCGCGCAATAGATACCATCTATGCCACCCGCTCCCGGTTTTCCCGATTAATCGCTTTGGCGATGCGAAAGTACTGCACCAGCGGGATAGCCGACGGACAAACATAGGTGCAGCAGCCACACTCGAAACAGTCGTTGAGGTTGAATTTTTCCTCCATGGTCTGATACTGGCGTTTCGCCGCAAGCATACCCAACTCCGAAGGATTCAGGTGCACCGGACAGGCACGCACGCAGTAGGCACATCTAATACAAGGCCACACTTTCCTTGGAGTCTGTTTAGATTTCGCCTCATCGGTCAAAACAAGAATACCGGATATTCCCTTGGTAATGGGTACATCGAGAGAGGCGACTGAAGCTCCCATCATCGGGCCGCCCATGATCAAATGATCGGCATCACCGTGAAAACCCAGATTCTCGAGCACGAAACGTAGCGGTGTCCCGAGCGCCACCAGGTAGTTTCCCGGCTTCTTTATACCCGGACCGGTAATGGTCACGACCCGTTCTATCAGCCCCTGGCACTGGGGCAGCAACGCCCCAAGTTGCGTCAGGGTAGCGACATTGTAAACACTGACCCCCACCGCAGCGGGATAATCTCCACTGGGAACTTCGCGATTGAGCAGGGCCTTGATCATCATCTTTTCCGCGCCCTGGGGATACTTGGTTTTCATCACACCGACGGTCACATTGCCATCAGCCGGGCAGGCTTTGAGCAACGCTTCGATGGCGTCGGGTTTGTTGTCCTCGATTCCGATGATCGCCCGAGCAGCCCCTGTCGCTTTCATGGCAACCTCGATACCGGTAAGCAGATCCATGGAGTATTCCATCATCACCCGGTGATCGGTGGTCAGGTATGGCTCACACTCGCAACCATTGACCAGCACCGTGTCCACCCGTTGATCTTCAGGAATTCGCATTTTTGCGTGGGTTGGAAAACTGGCGCCGCCAAGTCCTACCATACCGGTATTTCGGACCGCATCGATCAATGCCTCCGGCGTCATGTCGGCGATATTCTGGGGTGCACCGTAGAGTACTTCCTGGCTGACACCGGCATGCAGTTTGAGCACGATTGACTCTGTTTTGGGGCCCCGTGCGGTGGGCATCAGTCCGATTTTCCTGATTACGCCGGTGGCCGGCGAATGCAATGGCACCGACATGAACCCGTCAGCCTCCGCCAATACCTCCCCGCGAACCACCTCCTGACCTTCGTGAACGACAGGCAATGAGGGAGCGCCAAAATGCTGGGCTAGCGGCAGTATCATTTCCGGCGAAAAAGAGAGACGGCGAATTTTACTGCTGCCGGTTCCCTTTTTGTACTCCGGTGGGTGAACGCCATGGGAAAACGTCGCCTTCCCAATCCCAAGTAATTGCATCAGATCCATCGACGGTTATCTCCAGTCATGATCGAGAACGCAGCCTATTCATCGGTTACTGGTATTTTTCAGCGCGTTTGACGAGCTTGTCCAGCCCTTTCTCATTGAGATTCCAGGGTGTTCCGGGATGAATGCAATCGGCTGTGCATTTTTCCGCAGAGCGTACGATATCCTTGAACGTCCCCCCCTTCGGATCAACAACTATCGCTTTCTTCTCTTCGTTGTAAGCAAAAATCCGGGAATTGATTTCGATGCACTCATCGCAAGCCGTGCAGAGCGGCGTATCGATCCATAGGGCCTCGTAACCGTCATCCGAGGCAGTCAACGTCTGGCTGTCGCTGTCCCGGGGTATCGCCCCCCCCGGCCCCACCGCGGGCAGCGTGGCGGCCATGGCACCGAGTTCTGCCTCAGCAGATCCGCTCGTCGCCAGGGAAAAAAGCCCGGCTGCCAGTTTCTGTGCCATGTCGGCACGGACTTCCAGGGCAATCTGATCAGGGTCGATTTTTTCGAGTTGACCGGACAGGCCTTTGAGTGTGCGCCAGTAATCCCGCCGCTCCTCAGTAGAGGTCACCAGCTCGGAAGAACAGATAACGCGCATCAGATGATTTCTTTTGTCCACCGCCCAGACGAAAGGATAGATACCCTCACGCTCATCGCTATCCAGATCGACGAATTCTGCGATCGTCACCATGTTTTCGTTCCAGGTGTCCCGCGGGGCCATGCGGAAATGTTTGCGGAATCTTCCTTCGGTCAGCGCAAAATCCGCAAAGGTCATGGGCAGGTCCATAATCCCATCGCTGCCATCCTCCGCTTCATATGCCAGGGAATAGACCGGCCAGTCATCGTCCAGCTGGGGATTGCCACTCAGGGACAGGCACTCTTCCCAGGTGTTGCCGGCGTCAGGGTCGAATACCATCAGTGGGTAGGCCCTGGACTCGACCGCCAGTTTGCTGTGCATCTCGGAAGCATCATCGGGTATGGCGTGTTCCGGCTGACAGGGTGCATAGATGTTCCAAAGTGCCGGGCGACGGGAATTTAGCCCATCCACAAAACTCTCGATCAGGTGGGTATAGTTGTTGATGGCGCCATTGACGGTAAAAGTGGTTCGATGCGCCATGGTGATGAGTGCCATTTCCTTACGCACCTCCTCTTTTCCCCGCCAGGTATTTCCGAAGGGGGCCATGTCGGAAACCTGGCTTATAAAACCGGACGTACAGGCCTGGCCGCCGGTGTTGGAATAAACCTGGGTGTCAACGATGAACACCTTGATCGGCATGCCGGAAGCCAGCGCACGGGAAAGGTTCTGGAACCCGATATCGTACATGGCACCGTCACCACCCACGGCGACTACTGGAGGGGCAAGCTTGAACTCCTCATCGCTGAACTTGTTCCAATTGAAATAGCGCAGATCGTCCTCGATCTTTTCATAACTCGATTTTCCCTCCAGCTCCATCCTGGCCATTCGGAGCATTTTGAACCCCTGTGCCATCTTCGCCATATGTCCCTCAAAGAGCCCCATCGCCACCGAGGGTGCATCCTGAAACAGGTGGCTTGCCCATGGGAAGGGGTAAGGGTTGTAGGGGAAAGTAGAACCGTAAACAGACGTGCATCCCGTTGCGTTGATGAAACCGAGGTCAGCGCGCCCGCGCCGGGTTGTACCTTCGATATATTTCCACTTGAGCATCTTGAGATCATCCAGCAATCGCGTCACCCATTTCAGCCAGCCGGCATCCAGCGGTGTGCCGGCTTTCCCCTGCTCGAGAACGCCGGACAGCTTTGACAGCGTGAGATCGATGTCCTTATGCTCAGCAACCGCTTTCTCAACGGCCGACAGGTTTTCCAGGTCCAGACTACCGGCAAGCTTCAAGCGGATGTGTTGCTCGAGATTCTGAATCAGATCGGTAATCTGTTGCAGGTGTTTTTTCACCCGCGGCTGCATCAATGCGGTGACAGTGGCGGTAAACAGATGCAGCGAGGTTTTTTCACCGCAACCGTTGCAAGCTCCGTCACCGCAGTTCATCGACCAGTAAGCTTTCTTGTCGAGCAACATGGTCTCGAGAGCACCAATCTTTTCGTCCATGTCATCGATGCGGATGTAGTCACCGGAAGTAGTGGGTAAATCCATCCAGAACGCCCAGTCCTTGCGCAGGGCATCAATGGCCTCCGGTGTCTGCTTCTCTATCACCAGGGCTCCATCGTTACAGACGGCTACACACTCCATACAGCCTTTGCAGGTATAGGGATTCACCGTGATCGAGAAAAGGCCACCGCTGCCTTTGGACTGCTTCTCCTTGTTCTGATAGTAAGGCGTTACCAGTGAGAACTTAAAGTCACCGATCGCCTCTTTGAACCAGTCGAACTCCTGCTGTAACAGTACTGTTTGTTCGGTTTCCAGCTCTGATGCGCTGATAGTGTCTTCGATTGCTTTGTTCAAGAGGGGCCGGACATCGATGTTAGGCCCTTCTATCGACTCGGCAATACCGCGCAGTTTCTTGTCTACCATGCGCACCGCACGCCGCAGGTGCTGAATCTTTCGTCCTTTACCTTCGATCCGTTTAACTGCCGTATCGAACACTTCAGTAACACTGTTGACCAGCCCCGGTATGGCACTGTCTGGACAAAGGGCAAAGCAGTCACTGCAGGCGGTGCATTTATCCGGCACCCATACCGGATAATCAAAGCGAATCATAGTCATGTCGCGATACACGCCGGTGCTGGCCGGAATGAGGCTCAGTGCCATGAAAGGATCGGCCGGGTTCTCGTTACCCAGCCCCTTTTGATAGAAGTTCCCGGTCTGCTCCCAGAAGCGGTGCACGTCAGTTTTTGGATCACTGCCGGCGGGAAGATTCTTCAGCATTAACGGCATGGCAGGCTGTTTGCGAATACCAGCGACGGCCACCGACGACAGTGGTACCTTTTCCGTAACCTCCATTATCTGATCGAAACCGCGTCGTACCACCCGCAAGTTGTCCTCAACCACCCGTGCACCCTTACCGCCAAATTTGTCCTGTAACTGGTCACGAATCGCCTGAAACAGCTTTTCCTCGTTCAGACTGGCGGTTTCCATCACCGGGGATGCTGCAAAAAAGGCACCCTGAAAAGCGTTGCCCTGCATACGAAACTGCAGTTCCTGGTCACTCGCCTCTTCTCTGGCTATTTTGAATGCGTCGAGAAAAAAGACCCGAATATCATTCTCGGCGATGTATTTCTGTGCGCTGTCGGGAAAGCTCTGCCAGACCGTTGGGGCGGAAGTGTGCTCGCTCTGGATAATAAAGACACCACCTTTCTTGAGGCCCACCAGGGGATTGGAATGTCCGAATACATTGGGGTCGGGTGAGAGCACCACATCGACATAGTAGTACTCACAATTCATCCGAATGGGCTCAGGTGCCGCTGACATGTAGTAAGTAGTCGGCTGGCCTTTCTTTTCGGAGCCATACTTTGGATTGGCCTTGACCTCATAACCCATAATGTCAAACAGAGTCATGGCGAGATTTTTTCCGGTCGTGATCGCACCCCAGCCGCCTACGGAATGCATGCGGATGGTAATTGCACCTTTCGGCATCAGATTCGGGTTTTCGCTGCCGTGTACCGCCAGGCTCTGTACACCCGGGTATAGATCCAGGATGTTCTGGTGAAAAATTTCCTGTTTTGGTGTAAATGCCTTTTCGTGGACAAAATCGATGGAAAGGTAAAAGAACTTTTTCTTTTTTCCATCCGGCAGCATGTTCTCCACCGCTCCGATCAATGCCTCTGGCTGGAGATCCCGGCTGCCCAGACCATAGGCCCCCGAATAGAGGGGTGGGAAATCGTTTTGCGGTTTG
>JAAELC010000087.1 GCA_024227135.1 Gammaproteobacteria bacterium | reverse complement strand
CCCTGCTTCGCTTGGGCAGCGGTCTTGAGCATCCTGCTCAAGCCATTCACTACTACGCGGTTCATCCAGCGCAATTTCTGGATAGTTATTAATTTCCGCGGCCCTAAGCGGCGGATGCATCCGTATCAAATTCCGGGCCGGGTACGTTCTGCCCGGACACCGTTAGCTGCCGATGATCCGGTTCTTTCAATGGTGTAGAATGCCCTCAAACTCTGGATTGCGTTGGAGGGTGTCACCGTGTATCGATGTGGGATCTGGTTCATTCTAAGTCTTTTTCCCGTGCTGGCCATAGGTGCCGGACAGTCGATAAATCCGGTCCTGGACGAGAAGCTGAGTTTTCGGCTGGGGGCCAATTTTCTCAACGTGGACGGCTCCATTAGTTCCTCCCTGGACAGCGGTCCCGTGAACCCGAATCTTGATTTGGATACCCTGGGAATTGATGACGACTATACTTCACCCTATTTTGGTGCCCGCTGGCGCCCCTCGGAGCGCTGGCGGCTGACCTTTAATTATTTCGGTTTCGACAACGAGGGCGACATCAGTGCCAGTTTCAGCGATCTGGACTTCGGGGAGATCGACGTTTCAGGGTTCGTCCGGGTCGAGTCCCAGTTTAAAACAGACTTTTATGTGATTCAGGGCGGTTACTCGTTTTTGAAGAACGAGCGTTCGGAGTTGGGTGTCGGGTTGGGGCTGCACATCGTGGATTTCGATACCAAGCTCAAGGTATCAGGGCAGCTCGGCCAGTATACCGGTCAGATCGGCGTGGCATCCACCGATCTGACGGCCCCTCTGCCCAATATCCAGTTATTTGGCACCTATGCCTTTACTCCGAAACTCTTTGCGGATGGTTCCTTATCCTATTTTTCCCTCGATTACGACAAATACGACGGCTCTCTGATCGCGGCGACTGTCAGTCTTGAGTATCGTTTAACCAAGCATTTCGGGGTCGGACTTGGCTACAACTACGTCAACATGAACCTGGATATCGATAAAAGTGGAGAAAAAAACGAGTATGACCTGGACTACACCGGTCCCAAGGTGTTCCTCTCCGCAGGGTTCTGAGTCTGCCGCTTCGGGTGGTCGTGGCGGGACATCAGATCAGCTGACTCGCCGTCTGGTTGATTCCCACTGTTCCATGTTTTTTCGGGCATCCCGAAAGTAGGCGGTTTTTTTAAGCAGTGCCAGCGCCACCCTGTTGAGCAGGCGTCCCGGGGTGCGCATCGGGCGGATAACATCGAAGAAGAGCACAACCCGTCGCTGATCGGTATTGTTCTGGACTTCGTGTTCGTAAGAGTCGTCGAATACGATACATTTGCCCTCTTCCCAGTGAAGAATCTGATCGTGGACCCGTATCCAGCACTGATCCCGCTGCTCGGGAATGATCAGCCCCAGGTGTATGCGCACGATGCCGTTGGTTGGACCTTTGTGGGGGGGGATGCGATAGCCCGGTTTGAGTATGGAAAACCAGGCGTTCTGCAGGTCTGCGCATCGCTCAAGCATTTTCACTGTTTCGGGGCAGCGCTCGCAGTTGCCGTCTACGCGATGACCCAGTCCATAAAATATGAAGGTTTTCCAGTTGTCACCTTTGGAAATACGCTTTTGATCCGGGGATATATCGTGGAATGAAGGCAATGAATCGGTATCTTTCAGGACTTCATCCAGCTCTTTGCGAATAGACTCCCAGTTGGTTTCGAAATCTGCCGTCCAGGGAAATACGGATTTGTTGAAAACCGGCGAATCGCCGATCAGGGATTGCCGGGCGATGAATCGGTCCGTTATATGAAGTACCCGACGGCCGGTTTTCTTTATCCAGCGCCGCCGCCCCTGGCGTAATTTCTCGGAGATCATTGTATTCACTTTTTGTTACCGGTCGAAAATTATTCCGTTTTTTCAGATCATGCCCACTGTTCCAGTTTTCCCTCGCTACGGCCCCCATTTTTGGACAGGCTCCAAGTACAGTTTCACTCAGGTGCCGGTCCTGCTCAACATCGAATGGTTGCGCGTTCCCGCTTCATGGCCAGTTAGTTCCAGCGCAGGCCCTATGACTCTGGTCTTGGAACTGATCCGTCGGAAAGCAGTATTCAGCGAAAGACTCCACGCCGATAGAGTCGCCAGACCAGTCCCCAGGAATAGAGAAGGGGGTGGCGTCGCATTCGTGGGGTTATTTCGATGGATGTGCCGGTGTGACGTTCCAGTTTCCAGGCGATGTAATCTATGCCCCCCTGAAAGGTGAATGCCGCTTTCATGAGTCTCAGCACCGAGAGCAGTTTTCCCTGCAGGCGGCGTATCCACCAGCCCAGCCGGTTGAGTCGGCGGCTTCGGTTTTCGATGTCCAGCAAAAACCGTGTTTCGGTGCTGTTCTGCCCTGCTGTAAAGCTGAAATCGGTCATTGGCATGGCGACAGGAGTGATCGCCTCATAGTGCGCTTCCCAGGATTCATAGAGTTGAATGGCCCGCTGGGATTTTTCTGCACGCAGTTCGGCGCTGTAGCTGAGTGCCATTCCGATCTGCCAGATCTCCCGTGTATCCGGTTGTGGCGGTAAGGAAGGCAGAACCCGGTTCAGGAATGTGAGCACAGCGCCGGAGAATGCGTCGTAGACGCGCCAGGCTATCTCCGGGTTACGGCTGTATAGCACTCCGCAGGGCTGAGAGAATCGTCCCCATAGATAGGAGTGAAACCACCCGGTGGTGCCACGCTCCAGGTCGCCCAGGGAAACAACGGCGTATTTGGCGCGCACCGGATGCCCATCGACCTGCACCTCCAGGTAGTAGACGTTGGGTGGCAATAGTCTGTTGAACAGGGCGGCGATGCCCCCGGTGTAAGCTCTGGCATAGTCATCGACGACCAGGTAAAGGTCTACCAGGCCATCCCGTGCGTTGCCGTTGCGCAGGCAGGAACCGTAGAACAGCAGCGCATCGACTGAATCGCCGTATTGCTCAATCAATCTCTCCTGCAATCCCTGGAGATCCCGGACACAGGACTCCGGCGTCTGCTGTATCATCATTTCGCTTAATGAACGAGAAGTATCCATGAGCGTTCTTTCAGAGTCTGATGAAGGTGACCGGACCGTCCCGCCTGACGGATACCGGGCCCTGAGTGCTGTTCGCCTCGTAGAGTTCCCCGTCCAGGGTGAAATGGCCTGTCATGGTGAGATGCAGTTCATCGACTCGAAGGCTCTCGTACCCGTTTTTCAGGGTGCCGAATCGATTGGGTCGTCCCATGAAGAGCGATGGTATGGCGCGCAGGGGGTATGCGGGTTGGCCGTGGACTGCCGTGTAATGGAGTGCTCCCGGTCCTTCACCCCAGTAAGGGTGAATACCGAGAAACAGCCGTTCCAGTGCACTCACCAGCAGTAGCAGGTAATCCGCGTCCGCGGTGGTTCGGTCCCGCTGAGCCGCCGTAGGGTCGGTTTCCACCAGGATGGAAACCGGGGCGACATACTCAGGGTCCCGGCGCGCCACCGCCAGCAGCATGCGCAGGGTTGTCAGTCCGGTGGCCAGCCCGTCGTATACCCCCTTGTTGTGGACATTGCGGTGGTAGTACTCGATACCTCTGGTAATTGCCCCTGCACCGAACAACATGCCGTAGATGGGGCTGGAATGGGGGGAGGCGGTAACGCGCAGTACCGGCCGCTCGCGAAGCTCCACACCGGTATGGACGCGGTCGGCCCAGCTCAATAACCGGCTCAGCCCCTTATCCCTGTTGCCCTGAATGCCTATGTCTCCGATATTCACATTGGTGCTGCCGCCACGCAGCAGCGCCAGCAATGGCAAGCGATCAAAGGCCTGGTCGTTGAACAAAGCGGTCAATGCTGCCTGCACGGTTCCATCACCGCTGTTCAGCGCCACCAGGTCCACGGATCTGTTGGCGAACTCCTGCATCACCTCTGAGACCTGGGCCGGGGTTTGGGCTTGCCGGTGGACAACCTCGGGGTAGGGAACAAGCAGCTTGTCGAGCTGTTCCAGCCCTCGCCTGTTTCTTCCACTGCCGGGGTTGCTCAGCAGACCCACTTTCAGGGGTACCCCACCGCAGGTGCGTTCGGCAAGGAGAGCCCGGGCCTCGACTTCATTCATTGCGCGGGGCCCCGATTACTGGCTGAACCAGCGTACTGCCAATGTTCGATCGTATCCCGCGGTATCGATATCGATCAGCCACGACTGCAGTGGTCCTTCGGTCTTTTGTGCATGGAATCCCATGGTCAGACGGATGATCAGGAAAAGACTCGATACCAGGGTCCAGATGGCCACTATCTCCAGGGCCAGGTCGGGACGGCCTCCCATCAAACCGGCGGTCATGATCAGCAGACAGGGATTGCGGCGGGCTGTTATCAGCCGGTTGAAAGAGTCGATGGGTTGCCAGCTGTAGATCCCGAAGCTGCCTATCCACTGGCTGAACGCCCCTTCGACCAGTCGGCCGGCCGTGTAGCCCACAAAAATCAGTGTCATCGTCAGGCTCATATCCCCAGGCAGGAGAGCCGGGTGGAAAGCCTCCAGTCCCAGTCCCCAGGCGAGATACCAGAAGGGCGGGTGGATCAGGTCCAGGACATGATCGAAATAGTTTCCGAATGGACTGGAGGTCACGGTAACCCTTGCCAGTTTACCGTCCACGGTGTCAAGAAACGTCATCAGCCAGCCGATCACCAGGCCGCCAGCGAACTCGCCCTGATAGAAGAGGATCCCAGCCCATACTGCCAGAACCCAGCTGAACGCGGTGACGTGATTCGGCCGCAGTCCGAGGTGGACACAAAGCCGGGTGACTTCCCGGGACGGTGCTGGCCAGACCCATTTGGTCACCAGGTCGGTCACCCCTTTGTACGCGGTATTGAATAAAAACTGCTCGAGATTCCGGACATTGGTATCGGTGATCTGCAAAACAAAGGGTTTCTGGGCCTTTTTGAGTCTGATCTGGGAGGGGGGAACCAATGAATTCGGGGTCTCGACAGCGAGACCGTCGGGGAATTCGCGGCCGGTGCCCTGAATGCAGGCTTTGACCAGACCGGCCTGCCCGGCTTCCACCCTGGCAGCCACGGCTCGTGTTACCCCGCCCGTATCGACTTGCAGCAGGGTGTCTGATGCACGGATGAGGTTCGTCATGACCCGAATGTCGTAGAGATAATCCCCTCTGAAAAGGGTGACCGTACTGTCATCCGGAATCCGTTCCAGGTCGTCAACGAACTGGAATTCGGGCACATCGGCGGCAGCCCCCCTGCTGGGGGATACGGCCTCCAGCTCCTTGCGGATTCGCTGGG
>JAAELC010000086.1 GCA_024227135.1 Gammaproteobacteria bacterium | reverse complement strand
TTGCAGACAACGTGACGTACAGCAGAGCGCAGCGTGATCTGGTCAAACAGAAGCTGCGCGACCTGGGCTATACCGTCACGGACGAACCGTATCCGGTAACGGCGGCGCAGTGAGAGGTGACAGAATCATGAAATGCAATCGTGCGCGAATCCAATCATGGTGCATTTTCTTGAGTGGTGCGCTGAGCTTCCTCGGCATACCAATGCCGTCATCTCATGCGCTCAGCGTCCCAGTCAGGCTGGTAAGTACCGCCAAGCAGCCGCTAGCAAGAATGCTCCAAGAGCAAGATTGGGGTGCTGCCCAAGCTTATGTTGATCAGCAGGGAATTAAAATTATTCCGGAGATACGTTCTATCATAAGTGACCCGGAACTAGACCCTTCCACGCAACTTACTGCATACGGGTATTTGCGGCCCTTTCACACGCTGGAATCGACTGTATTACTCGCATATGGGCCGATCATGGAGGGTCGGAGTAACACCGTACTTGGTTTGCTTGAGGACCCACGCCCGGAGGTCTATCCGATACTCAAGGCTAGATTGGATTTCCCCCTTTCATACCCGAAAAACGACCTCTTGCTCATTATGGCCCAAATGCCTGTGCCGGTTGGGCAGAGGATTGCGGACATCAGGCCGTACCTGGGTACCAAATATATTGACACCCGCTATGGCGCCGTCTTCGGCCTCGCACTTCTGGACTTTCCGGGCAGTAACGAGCGGTTTGCTTATGAACTGGGAACAAAGCTACCTGCGGCCAAAGCCAAGTTTCTTTCCACTTTCCACCAATACAGCGCCTGGTGTATTCCAAAGTTCATGTCTGTGTTGATCCCGGTGCTGAATGATTCGATGCCGCTCAAGGACATCGTCGTCAGTCACTACAGAGAAGAAGGCCGCAACTCATACCTCGTCTCTCAAGAGCTGCACCACGTTCGCGCGTGGGACTACGCCCTGAACATCCTTGTCAACACGCTCAAGATCGATGTGCCGTTCAAGGTCGAAGACGACGTGACGTACAGCAAAGCGCAGCGAGATCTGGTCAAACAGAAGCTGCGGGACCTGGGCTACACCGTCACGGATGAACCGTATC
>JAAELC010000085.1 GCA_024227135.1 Gammaproteobacteria bacterium | reverse complement strand
CGCAAGATCGAAAGCATGGAAAAGGACCGGTTGATCCGGCAAAAGAGCCAGCTGGAAGAGGAGCTGTCCCAGGCCCGCCAGCAGGCGCTTGAATTGATAAAACCCGGAAACGATCAGACGAACAAGGACGAAATGCTTGCTACAGTCAACCGTCGGGTGGTGGATCTATCCAGGCAACTGACCCGTGTTGTAGAAAAATGCAAAGCGTACCAGGGGATAAAAATAACCGAACACGATGTCTCCGAGTCCTTTCAGAACGTTGAAAGCTTCTGGGAGGATCTTTTCCCGGTGGAAAGAAACAGGCTCATCCGCCTGCTGGTAGATAAGGTCGAGATTCGTGAGACGGGAATCGACATGGAGCTGAGGACCAACGGTCTGACCACCCTTATTGCGGAACTGGCCGGCCTGGCCTGTGAAGTAAATGAACGGAGGGTAAGTCGATGAAAGGAAAGCCGACAATCACCGTTGCCGACAATGGCAACCTGCAGATTCATATCCCGATGCTCATCCGACGCATGCGGGGCCGGAAAATGGTCATCGCACCACAAGCTCTGGACGGGGAGATCCCGGGAACCGCAGAGCCGATCCAGACCGCCGTTATCCAAGCCTTGGCGCGGGCCTTTTCCTGGGCGGAAATCCTTGAAACCGGCCAGGTCAAATCGATCAGCGAGCTGGCCCGCAATCTTGAGGTGGACAGCTCCTATGTGACCCGCATTCTGAAACTGACCACCCTGGCCCCGGACATTGTCGAGGCCATCATCAACGGCGAGGAGCCTGACGGGCTCTCCCTGGCCAAGCTGATCCAGTCTTTCCCAGAGTCGTGGAGCGAGCAGCGAACCCTGTTTGGGTTCGAAGATATGGGTGTCTGATTCTT
>JAAELC010000084.1 GCA_024227135.1 Gammaproteobacteria bacterium | reverse complement strand
TTTACTGCCTGCCTGCACACTTCGAATTTCATCCTCCTTCATATCCCCGGGATCGGCGACCCAATACCAGGTATGTTTAACTCCTTTGTCCGCATCCAGGTCTTCTGCTGTGATCTGCTTGTGGCTGCCATCGCAGTAAGGGGGGGTCTTCGAGCGCTTGCATTGGCACAGGAAATACTTGTCGGTCTTCTCCACTTTGATAGCCATGGGAGCAAATTCGGTTCCCTGGTGGGAGCCATCACAAAACGGCTGATTCCCACTTTTGCCACAGCTGCACCAGTAATAATCCTTGCCTGCTTCAAGGTTGACGGGGACCGGACGGGTATCTGCGATTTTGGGTTTGGCCATCGGGTTTCCTCAGTGAGTTGTTTCATGCTAGTAAACGGTATGCGGACACCCGGGTTCACGGGATACCCTTTCTCCAGTTTGGATCACTCCTCCTGTTTTAGTACTCTATCAGAGTAATAAATTAGGATTCAGAGCCGCCCCAATCGGCCAAGTCAAGGCGCAGTCCGTAGGGAATGGCATGCCCTTTTCAAGGACTGCAACGCAGGATTGGCCGATTGGGACGGCTCCCTGCGGGCCAGCCAGGAAGCGGCCATCTGCGTTGTTGCGCTCGCTTGAATTAGCTTTGGCTAGTCCTGCACTCGCGCACCTGGCATCTGACCGCTTCCTGGCGGGCTGCATCCTAAGTTATTACCTTGATGGAGTACTAGTGCGGCACAGGAATCGAGCAATGATTCACCGGCTCTATGAATTGACTTGATGATCAGTTTATCCCAGGATCTGCGAATGCGGGAAGCTAATACTAAAAATCTCAGAGTGGCTATGGTTCAACATGCCTGGGGTATCCACACCGAAAACACCATCAGGCATCTGAACCAGAACATATGCAATGCAGCATCTGAGGGCGCGCAGCTGATACTGCTGCAGGAAATGCATGACAGTCGCTACTTTTGCCAAGTAGAAGAACTGGCCTGTTTTGATACGGCAGAGCCCATTCCCGGTCCCACCACCGAGCGTCTTGGTCAGCTGGCAGCCGATCTGCAGGTGGTCATCGTGGGCTCTGTGTTCGAAAAGCGTTCACCCGGGCTCTATCACAATACGGCAGTGGTGATGGATGCCGATGGCAGCCTGGCAGGCAGCTACCGGAAAATGCATATTCCGGACGACCCCGGGTATTACGAAAAGTTCTACTTTGCACCCGGCGATAAGGGGTTCAGGCCAATCGATACAGCCGTCGGTCGGCTTGGGGTGATGGTGTGCTGGGACCAGTGGTTTCCGGAAGCAGCACGCTGCATGGCGTTAGCCGGGGCCGAACTGTTGCTCTATCCCACTGCCATCGGATGGAATCCGGAAGACGATGATCTGGAGCGTTTCCGTCAGCTTGATGCCTGGTTGACGATTCAGCGGGCTCATGCAATTGCCAACGGAGTCCCCCTGCTTGTCTGTAACAGGGTCGGGGCGGAGCCCGATCCTTCCAGACATACTGATGGGATTCTGTTTTGGGGCCACTCATTTGTCTGCGGCCCTCAGGGGGAGATGCTGGCCCGGGCGGGAGAGACAGAGTCACTGCTGCTGGCCGATATCGATATGAATCGTTGCGAGACGGTCAGAAACGCGTGGCCTTTTTTCAGGGACAGGCGAATCGACGCGTACGATGGGTTGAAAATGCGATTCGATGATAAGCCATCGCGCTAGGCTCACTGACTGGCGACACCTTGTCGGATTTCCCGGAAAAACACCTGATCAGCAATCTGGCCTAGTTATCTTCTTTGTCCGATTCGGGGTTTATTCGGCTGATGCTGTCCATGGGTATCACCGTGGCTGAAGGTTTCTCGTCCGTGTAATAGGGTTTTTCCGGTATCACACCGGCTGCATCGGCCAATTCCCGTTCCCGGGAGGTGATTAACCCGAGACACAGGCGCACGTCCTGAATAGTCTGATCGCTCAAAGGGTGGCGGGTACCTGGTGCCGGAGTGATATCACGAATTACCGATCCGAGCACTTTTCGCATTACCATCAGAATTTCACGTTCTTTGTTTTCATCGCTCATTGGTGGTTTTCTCTTGCGGATTGAAAAATGGCAGAAGACTTATGCTGACAGCGGTCTTCCTGCCTGACAGGAACTCATGACAGGTACATTGTGGTCCGGTATTCCACATTATATCCAGTTTCTTGAAATCAACTATCCCCTGCCCGGCTCGGGCTCTGCTTCAGCGTCTCTGTAAGCAGATCCCAGAAACGTGCCACCGAAGGGATGTGGACCCGTTCATCTGGTGAGTGAGGGTCGCAGATAGTGGGTCCGAAGGAGATGTCGCCAACCCGGGTATGCCCCTTCGAAGGTAGTTTCGGTACCTGTGAGCCGGAACAGGGAGTCGATTTTCCCGCATAACTCATCCCGTGCCGAATCCACTGAGCTTCGTACCAGGCTGCAGACATCGATGTGTCCGTTCTTTAAATGGACCATGGAAAGGTTGGTTGATGTTTCAACCAGTCCGGGTATCTGGTCACTCATCCTGAGGACACCGGATGGGCAGGCACAGACTGCATCAATGACACGTTGTTGCAGCGTTCTGTCAATCCAGCCGCCGGTGGGCTCGGTTACCGGTTTGCATTGCACGCGGATCCCGGGCTCTACGGTACCTATTTCTGCTCTGAAGAGCTTTTCCCAGTCAGCCACGGATCGTTCGAAATCCCCTGACTGTGATGTGGGGACACCAATGGTTGCGAAGGCTTCCCGGGGAATGGCATTGCGCATGTTTCCGGCATCGATTTCGGCAATACCCAGCTGAAAGGTTTTGTCGCTGTGCTTAAGTACACGAAATAGAAGGGATACGGCATTGCCTCGGCCACGATGGATATCCACCCCTGAGTGCCCGCCCTTCAGTCCGGTAACCTCCAGTCGGTAGATGTTCCGGGCATCATCGATTGAACGCCTGGAATAATGGAATCGGCTGTTAACGTCGATCCCACCGGCACAGCCGACACAAATCACACCTTCTTCTTCTGAATCGGTATTGATGAGGATTTCAGCCCTTAATAGCCCTGCCTTGAGTCCGAAAGCACCGTCCATACCGCTTTCTTCGTTGCTGGTAAACAAGGCTTCCAGGGGGCCATGGGAAAGATTCCGGGATTCCAGTATTCCCATTATTGCTGCCACACCAATACCGTTGTCGGCGCCAAGGGTGGTGCCTTCCGCTCTCACCCAATCGCCATCTGTCACTGGCCTGGATCGGGTCATTGACGAAGTCATGCCGTGAACTGCTGTTGGCCTGTGGCACCATGTCCTGGTGGCCCTGCAGCACCACTGGAATTCTGTCTTCCATACCTTTGGTGGAGGGTCGGGGTATGCGGGTCAGGGCTTCAAAATGTTGCCACAACGGGGTGGGATGCAGGTCACCGACTCGAACAGTCATGGAGCGATCCCGGTGCGCAGCAGTTCGTCGAGTTGTTCTTCTTCCAATACTTTGACACCCAGTCGGGCCGCTTTCTCCAACTTGCTCCCGGCATCGGTACCGGCAACCACGTAATGAGTTTTTTTCGATACGCTGCCCGATACCTTGGCGCCCAGCGTCTGCAATTCCTCTTTGGCCTGGGTTCGGGGTCGTTGCAAGGTACCGGTCAGCACAAAAGTCAGTCCTGCCAAAGGTTGCGATTGGCTTTGCGGTGCTTCGACGGCTGGCCAGTGAACGCCGGCAGATGCCAGTTCAGCAATCACTTCCAGATTGTGTTCCTGCCTGAAAAAGGTATGGATCTGCCGGGCTACGATGGGGCCCACGTCGGACACGGATTGCAGCGTCTCCATATCAGCTGCTTCCACAGCCTGGAGATCACCAAAAAACTGTGCCAGTGAACGTGCGGTGCTATCCCCGACTTCGCGAATTCCCAGTGCATAGAGAAATCTGTCCAGCGTGGTATTCTTGCTTTGCTCCAGGGCCTGTAACAGATTGGATGCGGATTTCGTCGCCATGCGATCGAGATTGGCCAGGGTCTCTATATCCAGCCGGTAGAGATCAGCAGGGGAACGAATCAGGCTTTTTGAGATCAGCTGGTCAACCAGTTTGTCGCCGAGCCCCTCGATATCCATCGCGCGGCGGGAAGCGTAGTGCTTGACCGCCTCTTTGCGCTGCGCCGGACAGAAAAGTCCACCGCTGCAGCGTGTCATCGTTTTATCGTCGTCCCGGATCAGCTCAGAACCACACTCGGGGCAGACCGGCGGCATGGAAAACTCCCGGGCTGATGCATCGCGGCGTTCCGTCACCACCCGGACCACCTGGGGTATGACGTCTCCGGCCCGTCTTATGATGACCGTATCCCCCGGCCGAATATCTTTGCGCCGAATCTCATCTTCGTTGTGCAGCGTGGCATTGGTGACGGTGACGCCCGCAACTTTCACCGACTCGAGTCGCGCGACCGGGGTGAGTACACCGGTTCTACCGACCTGAATGTCGATGGCGATCAATCGGGTCATCTCTTCTTCCGCGGGAAACTTGAGCGCAACGGCCCAGCGGGGGGCTCTGGATACAAAGCCGAGCATCTGTTGTTGATCCGTGCCGTTCACTTTGAACACCACACCATCGATGTCGTAACCCAGATCCTGGCGGCGTGCAGCGATGGACTCGTAATAGTCCTGACACCCCTGCACCCCGATGACAGGACGCAGTTCAGGGGAGGTTCTCAAGCCCCACTCGGACAAAATCGCCATATTGCGGGTGTGGGTCGTTGCCATGCTTCCCCCCCGGACTTCACCCAGTCCGTAACAGACCATTGCCAGCGGGCGGTTGGCGGTGATCTTCGGATCCAGTTGACGGAGGCTCCCGGCGGCCGCATTCCGGGGGTTTGCAAATTCCTTTTCACCCTGCTTGCGAGCCTTTTCGTTGAGCTTGTCAAAGCCGGATCTCGGCATGTAGATCTCACCTCGCACTTCCAGTATCTCCGGCCATCCTTTCCCAAGCAGCCGCAGGGGAATCGACCCTATGGTGCGCACGTTGAGGGTGACGTCTTCCCCCCGTGCCCCGTCGCCACGGGTAGCCGCCTGCACCAGCAATCCACCTCGGTACCGGAGACTGATGGCCAGTCCGTCCAGTTTGGGCTCCGCTGCGTATTCGATCTCGGATTGCCAATCCAGCCGTTCCCGAACACGACGGTCAAACTCGGATAACTCATCGTTGGAAAACGCGTTGCTCAGTGACAACATGGGGACGGGATGCAGTACTTCATCGAAGGCTTCAAGGGGTTGAGCACCGACCCGCTGGGTGGGAGATGCGGGTGAGATCAGCTCGGGATGGGTGGTTTCCAGATGCAGCAGTTCCCTCAGCAGCCGGTCGAATTCACTGTCGGGTACGACCGGGTCATCCAGCACGTGATAGCGATAGTTGTGGTGCTCTATCTCTTTTCTGAGCCAGGCAGCCCGCTCCTGGACCTGCTGTGGGATGGTCATGATAATTCGTGATGGCCGATTCGATTGACAATGAAAAAGAACATTCAAGTATTTACAACAGTTGGTCGGCTTAAGAGATTGTCAGCACGCCTGCTTCTAAAGTGACAGCCAACCGATTCACATGTTGTAACTGACCGACTGTTCCGATAACGGGCAAATATGCCCTGGGGGATGGCAGTTACCTTTGTTTTTCTGAGATCTGAGCCAGTTTTACCTGACGTTGATGCTCGACGATCTCCTCACAGATGTGGTCTATAGTCTGTTTGGTCAGAACACTGTGAGTTTCGTCATGGAGTTCAGCCTCAAAGAGTGCAGCCAGTCGATTGGCAACACCGAGCATTGCCTCGAACACCCGGAGTCCATCTTCCTGGCCACTCAACTGGCAGAACAGGATCACACCGGGGGTGATGAAATCGCTCATGTTCTTCAGCGGAAAAGTGCCGGGTTCAACCAGGCTGGCCATGCTGAAAATCTGCCTGTCCCGCTCGTCCAGGAAATGAAATATCTGCATCTCCCCTTCCAGTAGTTTCACGTCCCGCGCGGCCCGCATGACCAGATCACCGCTGATGCCTTGTTTTTTGGACAGTACATTGATCTGGATTATTTTGGCAGGAACGGATGAGCGGATGGTTGGCGCGGGAGTGTCCTCGTGGTTTTCGGCGAAGCTGAACTCGGCCTGTGCGCCTTCGTGCTTTCCTTCTTCCACCTCGTCCTGAATGATTTCATCCAGACGTTGAAATTCATCATCCTGGATGTCCTCGTCATTGGAATGGGAAGATGACGAACCCTCCCAAACCGGCTCCTTGCGAGGGGCCGGAGCCGTTTTTGATGGCCCCCCTGCCCTGGTTTTCGCCTGGCGGTTTTTCTTGGCGAAAGGCAGTGAAAGACCGGATTTCTTTCGTCGGTCCCAAAGGTAGATACCCAGAATCACGACCAGTCCCGCAATCAGGAGGATCAGCCTGAGCGTATCGGCATCCATTTGTTTTTCCTCGTTATTCGGGTACTTCGCCTATATCACGTAGAGGAAGTACCCATTACTACATGGCCGCCATCTGAGCGGCTTCATCCACATCCACCGATACAAGGCGGGAGACCCCGGGTTCATGCATGGTGACACCGGTCAGCTGATGTGCAATCTCCATTGTAATCTTATTATGAGTGATAAATATAAACTGAACCTGATTGGACATGGTTTTAACCATGTCGCAGAAACGACCCACATTGGCATCGTCCAGTGGAGCATCCACCTCGTCGAGCATACAGAAGGGTGCCGGATTCAACTCGAAGATGGCAAACACCATCGCAACCGCAGTCAGTGCTTTCTCACCACCGGACAGCAGATGGATACTGGAGTTGCGCTTGCCAGGTGGCCGGGCCATTACTGTTACACCGGTTTCCAGCAGGTCTTCACCGGTCAGTTCGAGATAAGCATGACCACCGCCGAACAGCTGGGGAAATTTATCCTGGATGCCGCTGTTTACGCGATCGAACGTCTCTTTGAACCGGGTACGGGTCTCGCGATCGATCTTTCTGATGGCGTTTTCCAGGGTTTCCAGTGACTCGGTGACGTCCGCATGCTGGGCATCCAGGTACTTCATCCGTTCAGATTGTTCTTCAAACTCTTCGATGGCTGCCAGATTGATGGGGCCGAGACGTCGGATGCGCGTTTCCATACGTGTCACCTCCTCCTGCCAGTTGTCGACGTCTGCTTCCGGCGGTATCTGTTCGAACAGCTCCTGGGGCTGGAACCCTGATTCATTGAGCTGTTCCACCAGCGTGCTGCATCTCACCTGCACTTCACGTTGTTGCATTCTCAACTGGTCAAGGGATCCCCGCTGTTTCTGTACTTCCTGCTCTGCGGCAACACGATTCTGCTCCAGCTCCCGGAGAGTGGTATCGATTTTTCCCAATGTCTGTCGGGCAGCCGTCAACTCGGCCTCGACATCCATGCGACTGGCCAGATGCAGTTCCAGGGATTCAGAATGCTCAATCAGAGGCATCTGGCTCTCTTCCAGCCCACGGGTCAGTTCCTCTTTACGTTCCTCCAGTTGGGATAACTGCCCCAGCATACGTTCCAGGTTTCGGGACACCGACTCCCGGGAACTGCGCATGGATTCGATACGCAGCGCCATTTCATGGATTTCACGTCGTTGCCGTGTGGCCTCCTCCCTCATCTCGCCGAGCCGCTCTTTGAGGCTGTCCCTGCGCTGAATCAGCAATTCCCGCTGACTGCTGAGATTCTCCATGGCTTCCAGGGCCGCATGGAGTCGACGTCGTGTCTCTTCCAATTCAGAGGCGTCTTTTTCCTTCTGATTTTTCAGCTCTTCCTGTTCTTTACGAATGTTATCCGCCCGGACACGCAGATGCTCCTGACGGGCCTGTTTTCCACTGAGTGCGGATCGAACATCAGAGAGTTCCCGGTTGACCCCGTTGAGTCGCTGCTGGAGTTCATCTTTGGATTGTTCCACAAGGAGAAGGCGCTCTCGGCCTTCCTGCACGGCCAGGGCAACCTCTTCAGTCAGTTCTTCCAGTATCGAGATCTCATCATCCAACTCCTTGATTTCCTGCTCTCTTTCCAGAATTCCCGATGTTGCCTCGGATTGCCTGTTGAGGCGCAACCAGTTGCTGCCCAGCCAGATACCGTCTCGGGTGATCACTGACATCCCGGTTTCAAGAGAGGCCCTGAGATTCAGTGCTTCATCCAGTGACTCGACGACAAGGATACCATCGAGCAGGGAATCCAGTGACCAGGGGGCGTGGACATAAGACCTGAGTTCATTGTCTTGAGTGTTGCGGGTACCTGCAGTGCCACGTGACACGTCGAACAGGGTCAAAGCACCTTCTTCCACCCTGGTTAACTCGCCGCTGATACTGTCCAGGTCATCGACACACACAGCCTGTAGATAGTGTCCGAGAACCGTCTCTACTGCCCTCTCCCAGCCCTTTTTTACCTCGATGCGCTCAGCAAGACGAGTAGCCTGGCTAATGCCTTGCTTTTCCAACCATTCGGTAATGGCGGTTCCAGCCTTTCCAAGGGCGGCTTCCTGAAGTGCTTCGAGGGAAGCGAACCGGCCCTTGGCAGCCTGTAATCTTGCTTTGGCTTCGTCCAGGGACTGGCTCTTCTGATGGTTGGTATCCCGCAGTCCTGTGATCTGATCGGATTTCAGTGAAAGTTGTTCCTGGATCTCGTCTATCTGCGCCTCGACAGTCTGTTTTCGGATGTCGAGTTGTTCAATCTGTTCTGCAAGTCCCGGATCATTGAGCCGCTGCAGCTCTTCGTTCTGTCGCTCCATCCGGTGGGTCAGGTTCTGAGCCTGTTGTTCGATATGATTGATCCGGGTACGTTCCACCTGGGCGGTTTGCGCCGGTTCGGCTGCTTTTCTGTTGAAACCCTCCCATTCCATCTGCCAATCGAGCATCGCCTGCTCCGCTTCGCCCAGATTTTCGGATACTGCTTTCTCCGTCAGCTGGGCTTTTTCCAGGTCTGGCTCCTTATGCGCCAGGCCGGTGTTGAGTTCCTGAAGCCGTGATTCATCCTGCTGCCGATGGTCGTTAGATTCCTGCCAGGCCTGCTCTGTCTGATGAAGATCCTGTTCGATCTGGTTACGGGACTCCCTGGCAAACTGGATCGTTTGCTCCAGTCGGGCAATATCGCTCCCGATGGCATAGTAGCGCCCCTGCACCTGGTTAAAATTCTCATTGGCTTCGACATGGCTCTCACGGGAGTGTTCGATCTGTACTTCCAGGTTCCGCTGCCGTGAAATAGCGGCTTCGAGCCGGGTCTCCTGTTCGCTGATTGCCCGGTCCCTGTTGCCGAGTTCGTGGTCAAGAGCCTGCCAGCGCAGGGCCAGGAGTTCCGCCTGGAGTAACCGTTCCCTCTCCTTATACTGTTTGTATTTCTCAGCCGTCGCGGCCTGACGTTGCAAATGCTGAAGTTGTTTAGCTATTTCATCTCTTAAGTCATTGAGTCTATCGAGATTTTCTTTGGTATGCGTGATCCTGTTCTGAGTTTCACGACGGCGCTCTTTGTACTTTGAAATTCCTGCGGCTTCCTCAAGAAATGCGCGAAGATCCTCAGGTCTTGCCTCGATGAGCCGGGAGATTGTCCCCTGCTCGATAATAGAGTAACTTCTGGGGCCCAGGCCTGTACCAAGAAACAGTCCGGTAATGTCGCGGCGTCTGCACCGCATACCATTCATAAAATAACTGGACTGACCATCCCGGGAAACTTGCCGTTTGACGGAGATTTGATTGAATTTGGCATACTCACCACCGGCACCTCCGTCCGCATTGTCGAAGATCAGCTCGATACTTGCGGTTCCCACTGGTTTTCGAGAAGTCGAGCCGTTGAATATCACATCCGCCATGGATTCCCCGCGCAGCATTTTTGCGGAGCTCTCTCCCATCACCCATCGAACCGCATCGATCACATTGGATTTTCCGCAGCCATTGGGGCCCACTACACCGACGAGATTGCTCGGCAGATGAACAGTGGTGGGATCAACGAAAGATTTGAACCCGGCTAGCTTGATCTTCTCTAATCGCATACGGCGCTAAGGTTACAGAGTGGTGACGCCCGTGACAAGAGAATTACAAAATCATGTTATGGTTTAACTGTGTTATCTATCTATATGTAAAATAACATATAAACGAAAAGACAAAAAATATTCAGTATGAATATTCTTTGATTTGATAAGGCTTTCGCGACGGAATACCGAATCACTGCTTCTGAGTCACCCCGGATGCGGTGCAGTCCGGCTATAAGTTTCTTATAATCCAGTTTTTCATATTAAGCCTTCGGATCAACAGGAATGCCAAGTCAACCAAGCAAGCTGCTAGAAACTTTTGAAAACCCCCAGCCTGAGCGTGATTACACCATTCGTATCAGAACCCCTGAGTTTACCTGCCTGTGCCCGAAAACAGGCCAACCGGATTTTGCCGAGATGACCATTGAGTATATTGCAGATCGGCTCTGTGTCGAATTGAAGTCTTTGAAACTGTACATCTGGTCATATCGTGATGAGGGTGCGTTTCACGAAGCGGTGACCAACCAGATTCTCGACGACGTGGTAGCCGCTATCAAACCTCGGTTTATGCGAATTACAGCGGACTTCAATGTTCGGGGTGGCATCTATACGACCGTCGTGGTCGAGCACAAGGCTGAAGACTGGCAGTTACCGGAATTCGTGCAGCTTCCCTGACCAGGAATGATTCCCCCGCTGCTGAGAAAACACCCTGGCCGGTTGCATGGGGAGCAGCACCAGGGCTGAATCACTTTATCTGTTCTAAAACCTCACGTGATTTGGTGGCAAACAATGAGTTGGGGTTGGCTTTGATGGTGGCACGAAGCACCCGGCCAGCTTTGTTGTTTTGGCCCGTCTTAAACAGTGCATAACCCACGTGATAGCCAATCTCAGGATGATCCGGCGCGAGTGTAAGTGCCTCTTGAACCATCGCCAGTCCTTTTTCCGATGATCCCAGGTTAAAGAGTGCCCAGCCATATGTATCTATGACCTCCGCACGATTGGGTGCGAGTTTGTAAGCTCTGGCGGCTAGTTCCACCGCCCGCTTATCTTCTTTGGTCTGGTAAATCCAAGCCAGATTGTTCAAGGCTGTCAAGCTGTTCGGGTCACCTTCAAGGACCTTTTCATACTGGACCGCGGCATGGTCAATTCGCCGCAGATTCTGAAGCAGCACCGCGTAGGTCAGGCGTGTGTTGATATCTCCGGGCTGTCGCTGCAGCCAGTCCTCCAGGATGGCCGTGCTCCTATCCCGGAATCCGAACTTTCTGTGCAATTGAGCCAGCCGGATTGCCAGTTTTGCGCTCGGTTGCAGTTCGTATGCCTTCTCAAGTTCCTCGATTGCCTGGGATCTCTTTTCCTCGGCAAGCAGCACCGCACCAGTAATTTCGTATCCGGCTGCACTCTTAGGATGGAGTTCTTTAATTTTCATTGCTCTCGCAAGTGCAGCATCCATTTGGCCGCTGGCAAACTCCATTCGGGCCAGTGCCAGTTGGGCAGGGAGATAGTCAGGTTTGAGTTCCAGTACTCTCTCCAGCGTGTTTCTTGCAGCATCGTAGTTTTTGGACACCCCTTCTGCCATGGACAGGAGCATCAGGTTCTGTACCGATCCGTAATTCTCAGCCAATTGCCTGAAAGTGGTTGCAGCGCTATTGCTCTCGCCTGTCATCAGCTGTGCCCTGCCGAGCATTCTTAATACGGCTTCCTGGTCCGGAAATCGTGTTGCCAGTTGACTGACCACACTGAGCGCTTTGAGTTTGTCACCATCGTTGAGATAAGCCTGAGCTAACAGCAGCCCCGGCTTGCTGGAATCAGGGTTTTTCTCCTGGGCCGCGTTGAGCCAATGATAGACCTGTTTACGGTCTTTTCTTTGTTCCGATATGGCAGCCATCCCCAGCAAGGCACTGATGTTTTCAGGTGATTGTTCCAAAACGGAACGAAAATAGACTTCTGCCTGATCCCAGTTACCTTCGCCAAGCGCCATCCGGGCAAGATTGGTTTCTGCGGTAACAAACTTGGGATCCAGCTCCAGCGCTTTACTGAATTTCGCTCTGGCCTCTTCTCGTTTACCACCTGCCAGATAAGCCAAGCCGGTAAGATTGTGCGCTATCGGATTCTCAGGCATCCGTTTTTCCAGGGCCAGAGCAGTGGTCAATGCCGCGTCGATCTCCTTTTTCTTGAGGTGTGACAACACCAACAAAATATCGGCTTCGATGAGTTCCTGCCCCAGATCCACCGCCGACTGGAGTTCGGAAATGGCATCGTTGGTATTTCCCTGTACCAGCAAACCGAATGCCAGCTGGGTGCGCAGTGATGCCAGGTCAGGTGAAAGCTCTACGGCCTTGCTCAGCTGGTCTGAGCCTTTCTGGTAGTCTCCATTCTGCAGATAGGCGTTTCCCAGCATTGCAGCCAGTTGCGCATCTTTGGGGAAACGTTTTGCTGCCGGTTCCAGAACTCCGATAGCCCGATCATGTTGTCCCAGTTTTATACGAGCAGCAGCTGACAGTTTGATAGCAGGCAGATTATCCGGCAGCGACTTCAAGGCCAATGTTACGTACTCGTCAGCCAGGGCGATCTCACCCTGGGCATACTTGGTTGCACCATACAGCAGCTGACTCTGAGCATGCCTGGGGTTGAATTTAAGTACCTGACTGAGGGTGATCTCTGCCTCGTCCAGTTGACCGTGTTGAAATGAATAGACCCCTTTAAGATACAGCACTATGACATTACGGGGAGCAATGTTCTCGAGCTTCTTCAGGTCTGCTTCAGCGAGTTCGAATGAGCGTTGATGGAGATTTATCATCACTCTTCCAACCAAGGCGGCCGTGCTAATTGGATTCACTTCAATTGCTTTACTGAAGTCGGCCAGAGCTTCCTCGTTCCTGGAAGAACGACGCAGCAGTTCGCCCCGGATAACCAACGCCTGCTCGTTCTCCGGGTATTTCTCCAACAGCGCATTGACTTGCGCCATGCCGTCTTCTTGTTGATCTGAAGCCAGCGTAACCCTGACCAGTCCGACCAGTGCATCCTGCTGCTCAGGCTCAATGGCAATGGCGCGATCAAACTCTCTTTTTGCCTGATCGAGTTCCCTTTTCCGCAAGAAAGCGCTGCCTCTCAGTACCAGGATACGAGCCTGTAAGCTGCTATCCTGAGTCTTATCGACATTGATTTCCCAGATAATGTCACTATTCTTTCCCTGCAAGAGATAGGCCCGGCCCATCTCCAGTTGCAACTTTTCACGCGCCATACCTTTAGATATCGCCCGTCTGAACTCTTTTTCTGCTGATGCACCGTCCCCGACTTCCAGGTAAACCTGTCCCAGCAAGAATCTGGCATCCACACTATCGGGGCCTTCCTGCAGGGCGTTCTTCAACTGAATCACTGCGGAGCTATAATCTTTTTGCTTCAGGAACTGCCTTGCCTCATCAAGATAATCATCGACTGTCACCGCATGAATATTTGAAGAGAAAAGCAAAACCACTACAGTAAACACCCAATATTTCATTATTTTTCCCATAGATCCCTATATCATAAAAACGACAAATTCAGCCTGTAATATTGTACTTTCGTAAGAGATTGTAAAGCGTTGGCCGGGTGATCCCCAGCATTTCTGCGGTGTGGGACATGTTTTTCTTTGAGTAACTGAGTGCACGAACCAGCGCACGGTGCTCAGCGTGTTCTCGTACTTCCCTGAGATTGAACGGCTCGGTTTCGGTTTTTGAATTCTCAAGTTCCAGGTCTTCTTCTGAAACCTGGCTGCCATCCGCCATGATAACGGAGCGTTTCACTCGGTTTTCCAGCTCGCGCACATTACCAGGCCATTCGTACTGCTCGATTGCAATCAATGCTTTTTGGGTAAACCCTTTAACCGGTCTATTCAGCTGCTGGGCAAACTGCTGAAGAAACCAACGGGACAGGACAACAGAATCGCCTTTGCGTTCACGCAGAGGAGCCACCCGGATAGTGGCTTCGTTAATTCTGTAATAGAGATCCTCCCTGAAGCTTCCTTCCTTGATCATCTCCTTCAAGTCCCGGTGGGTAGCGCAAATGACCCGCACATCCACAGGAATAACCTTTCTTCCTCCAACCCTTTCAATGACGCGTTCCTGGAGAAAACGCAGCAGTTTAGCTTGGAGGGATAAGGGCAGATCACCCACTTCATCGAGAAAGAGTATGCCCCCCTCGGCCATCTCTATTTTACCAACAGTGGTTTTGGCTGCTCCGGAGTATGCACCCTTCTCATAACCGAAAAGCTCACTTTCGAGTAAATTTTCGGGAATTGCGGCACAGTTAATGGCTACCAGTCGTTTCGCGGATCGGGCACTGAGTTCGTGCAGCGCTTTGACCACCAGCTCCTTACCCGTACCGCTCTCACCGAGGATCAGGGTGGAGACATCAGTTGGTGCCAGTTTCTCCACGGTTTTACAAACCTTCAACATTTCCGGGCTGACAGCAATGATTCCTTCGAGAGGGGAGAGACTCTCTTTGGTGGCCAGGCGTCGGTTTTCCTGCTCCAGGTGATGTACCCTGGATGCTCTTTCGACGGCCATGTTGAGGAGATCGGGATCTATCGGCTTCTCGTAGAAGTCATAGGCCCCCAGCCCGATGGCTCGCACAGCGTTATTTCGGTCATTGTGACCGGTCACGACAATTATCTTGGTGTTCGGGGCAAGTGCCAGGATTTCCTTCAGCGTGGCGAAGCCCTCGCTGACACCACCCGGATCTGGTGGCAGACCAAGGTCAAGGGTCACTACCGAGGGTTCCATGCGCCGCAAGTGTGCCAGGGCTGACTCCCTGTCTGTGGCACCTTCCACCTCGTATCCTTCAAAACTCCAGCGGAGCTGGCTCAACAACCCAGGGTCATCCTCTACTATCAGCAGTTTTTTTTCCTGTTCGCTCAATGCTGTTTCCTTCTCGTACCGGCTAGTCTATTTAAGCAATCGTATCGGCTATGGGTATTAGAACCTTGAATGTCGTTCCTTCACCCACCTTACTGTCAACCTCTATCCGGCCCCCTATCGAATGGACGAATTCACGGCACTCATGAGCCCCTACGCCCATTCCCGTTAATCCTTTTGTGGAATCGAAGGGCCGGAACAGCCTCTCCCGAATAAACAATTCATCCATTCCACTGCCGGTGTCCACGATTTCCACTACTGCCAGATTTTGATCACTGCTGACTTTTACTTCCACTTCACCTGCAGGGGCAGTGGCATCCTGAGCATTCTGAATGATATGACCAAATATGGCTTCAGATCTCTCAGGGTCTGCGAGCACCCATAGACTATTGTCAGGTTCTACCGTGAGTTTCGGTACAGGCACCTGGAATGATTTGGCAGCAGTGGCATTTTCAACCACCCGGACAAGATCAATCGATTCAAAATCTCTCTTTGCGTCCGTGCCATGCAGGTATGACATCAGCCGGCTCATTTTGTTTACCGCATTCTGTATGGTCAGGAAGGTGTCATCGATAAAGGCCGGGTTGTCCCGATGTTTTTCAGCATTTTTTGCGACCAGAGACAGTTGTGCAATGAGGTTCTTCAGATCATGTACCACGAAAGCCGAGAGGCGGTTGAACCCCTCGAACTGTTTGGCCTCGGTCAGTGCTTCCACGGCTTTATACAAGGTAAGGTAGCCGGCAGCCTGTCGTCCCGCAGTTTTGAGGAGGTCCAGGTTCTCCCAATTGACATTGATCTTGGTTCTTGGTCTTGTCAGGTACACAAACCCGATAACCCGCTCGTCATGAATCAAGGGAACGATCAGCCACCCGCCTTCCAGGTCGGTGATCCATGGGGGTAAGGCCAGCTCTTCGTAGAGTTCCGGCTGTGACAGGTATTCATCAAGATTGATTACCCACTGTTTTTTCTCAAAAAAAGCAAGTAGTGAACTCAGTTCCGGATCATTGCCCATCTCCGGTTTAGCCTGGTTGCGATGGGCTACCAACTGGCAGTCAGTTTTCTCTGAACACAGCCACAGCAGCCCACCGGTGCTGTCCACAATCTCTCCCAGAGCCCAGATCACCCGTTCGAACAATGGCGTTTCGGTTTCCTGTCCCGATAGTAATCGGATAAGACGCAGCCACTCCTCACGATAATCATATCGATAACTGAAAAAGTGCTTGTTGATGAAAATCTTAGTGCGGGCACGAGCCTGTCCGGAAAAGAGCAGTGCCACCAGTACGAGTATTGCAGCGAATAAAAAGGTGATTTGTAGAACAGGACCCCATTCACCACCATAGATCTTGATGTAGTAGCCGGCAAAAGCCATCAGCAGCATATAGATGCCGGCACTTAAGAGTGATGTGGTATGAAAAACCACTCGTCTGGATACAAAAAGATCGAGTGACCAAGTTGGATTCCTGGCGGCAGAAACAGCCAGAAGGGGAACAGTCAGCATCGCCACGCCACCCCTGGCGTACCACAGGTCGATATCAATTCGCTTGAACAGCAGTGCGTCAGAGAAAAGATAGAAATCGAATGCGAACATCCCCCCCAGCCCGAAGCAGAGGTATTTGATACCCCAGCGCTGTTCGGGGGCAGTGTTACGATACAGTTGCTCCACGAGCATCATACCCGCTACTGCGGTGACCACCTGCCCTAGATACTGTGCGTCCAGAACGAGGAAGGATGGGATGAACACATCCGGAAGCACCAGCACGGCGCTGGCCAGAAGGATGACAATAGAGAGGGTACGAAAAAAGGAGGTGGACAGGTTGCGCTGCCTTGCCATGCATGAGAGCAATCCGATGAGAAAGGCGCACCAGGCAATATTTCTGACAGCTTCGGCAATCCAGATGGTTTCCAGGGGGATGAGATCGAAACCCGATTTGGCGGCAAAAAGTGCGGACCAGATTGCCGCAACAAGGGTGGCGATCAGCATCAATCCACCTTGCAGCCTCCCTCGCCAGCTGGTCAGCAGCAGGATAGAGAGCAATGAGAACAGCACGGAGGCCAGAGAAAAGCCGAGAAACCCAAAATCAGACATCCCAGTCCCTGTTTAGATACGCTGAATTATTCTTCTTTAGACATGCCCTGCTATTTTCGATCAACGGGCACCCTTCCCCATCAAAACCACCTCTACCGTCTCCAGAAGTACTACCAGATCAAGAAAAATATTTGCGTTTTTGACATAGTAAAGATCGTACTGGAGTTTCTGCTTTGCATCTTCCAGCGTGGATCCGTACTGATAACGCAACTGCGCCCACCCCGTGAGCCCGGGCTTCACCCGATGTCTTTCCCGATAGTAGGGGATCTGTTTTTCCAAGTCCTGGACAAATTCGGGTCTTTCAGGTCTGGGTCCCACCAGGGTCATCTCTCCTCTCAGGACATTGAACAACTGGGGGATCTCATCAAGCCTGGTTTTGCGTATGAAATTTCCTAACAGGGTAACCCGGTTGTCATTCGTGGAAGCCCAGCGTGCCACCCCATCGGATTCGGCATCCGGTTTCATACTGCGAAACTTGTGTACCCTGAAAGGCTTACCGTTCTGCCCCACCCTGATCTGATGGTAAAAAACAGGATGTCTTCCCAAAGACCCAACAAGACTGGCAATCGTGATCAGCACGAAAAAGGGGGAGAAAGCCAATATCATTAAAAGGCTGACCAGGATATCAAGCAGTCTTTTACCGTTCTGGCCGATCACGCCCATGTAGAATCCCGGGGAGTAATAGACCCAGCTGGGGTGTAGCAGGTCGATGTTGACCCTGGAAGTTTCTTTTTCAAAAAACGTCAGCAGATCAAAGATTACGATACCAGACATCTTACAATCCAGAATGTCGTCCACCGGCAAGCCCCGTCTGCGATCATCCACGGCGATGACGATCTCATTGACTTGCAACTCGATGGCGAGATCAAGCAGCGAACCGGTCAACTCGATCTGCCGGTCGTCCGATATGATGCTGTTTCCCTCCTCAAGACGTACATACTTGACCACGGTGAACCCGAGTTGCTGAGGGTTGCTTTCTTCCAGACCGGCAATACGGGCCGCGTTGACACCTGTACCCAGCACCAGTACCCGTTGTTTACGGGATTCCACACCGGCAAAGTGAAAAAAGATGGCACGAAGAACCAGCACCCCTGCAATGGACATCAGCATGGCCAGGCCGAAAACACTTCGCCCCAGAAATAGCCCTGGCAGCGCATAAAAGACCAGGCTCATCGCCATGGAGGCTAGAAAGAAGCTTACACCCAGCCTAACCAGCAGGGCAGCTGCTCCCTGGAGACCTCGCTGATAGAGCCCCATCGCGATCATGGATGAAGACACCAGTAAGGCGTAGAGAACCCCAGAGTAGTGGATGGTTATATCCAGGGGCAGACTTGAAAGCAGCCCAGAGGGCCCACCCTTGAGCAGGTATGCCAAAAGCAGACACCCATAAAACAGGAAACCCTCCAGCAATCCCAGTAACAGGAAGATTTTCGAAACGTAATGCCCAAAAAGTCTCAACATATCAGCGCAAGTATACAGGATTAAAAGGTAACATTAACAATTTCACAAACCCCAGATATTGGGTTCCCGCTCGCAGAATCCCCATGGGAAGGGTACTATCCGGAGTTTAAATCCGGGAAATGCCAGCAAAACCTGATGGGTGAGGTGTTTTACCTCCACTCCGCTCAAGAACCCGAACGATGAACCGACACAATCTCAAGGAACGTAGCCGGTAAGGCACGAACATACTACTAACGGCGGTTTTCAGGGAAAATTCATAAAATAATTCCCGAAATTGATCTCAATAGAACAGGACATAAGCTATACATGAACAATCTGGAAGATGTACGCATCGGCATTTTGGGTCTCGGATACGTGGGGCTGCCCCTGGCAGTGGAGTTCGGCAAGTTAGTGCCCACGGTTGGACTGGATATCAACGAGGATCGGGTTGCGGAACTGCTTTCCGGCACCGACAGTTCCCTTGAAGTGGAGCCTTCAGAGCTCAAGACAGCTACTAAGCTCACCTACACATCAAATCCGGATGATCTGAAAGACTGCAATGTCTACATAGTCACTGTGCCCACCCCCATCGATCGGAATAAGCGCCCCGATCTCTCTCCATTGGTGGGGGCGAGCCGAATGCTGGGTGGGCTGATCGCTCAGGATGATGTGGCGATATTCGAATCGACAGTTTACCCGGGTGCCACCGAAGAGATCTGTGTTCCTATCATGGAAGAGGTGTCCGGCCTGACATTTAACGAGGGATTCTATGTCGGTTACAGTCCGGAACGGATAAATCCGGGAGACAAGGAACACCGGGTCATCAACATCAAGAAGGTGACCTCAGGGTCGACACCGGAAATCACTGATTTTGTCGATAAACTGTATCGAAAGGTCATCATTGCCGGTACCCATAAGGCCAGTAGTATCCGGGTGGCAGAAGCCGCCAAAGTCATCGAGAACACCCAGCGTGACGTCAATATTGCGCTGATCAATGAGCTGGCACTGATTTTCAACCGCCTGGGCATCGATACCCTGGAAGTACTCGAAGCTGCTGGAAGCAAGTGGAATTTTCTTCCTTTCAGGCCGGGCCTGGTGGGTGGTCATTGCATTGGTGTAGACCCCTACTACCTTACCCACAAAGCGCAGGAAATCGGATATCACCCTGAAATCATTCTTGCGGGTCGGCGGATCAATGATGGCATGGGAGCCTACGTGGTCAGTGAAGTAGTGAAACTGATGGTCAAGAAGGAACTCTCCGTCGCTGGAGAGAAGGTGCTTATCATGGGGTTGACGTTCAAGGAGAACTGCCCCGATTTGAGAAACACCCGGGTGGTGGATATTGTAGAGGAGTTCAAGACCTACAATGCAGAGGTTGATGTGTACGATCCCTGGGTTAATCCCGATGAGGCGGTTCACGAGTATGGCATCAGACCCATCGATACCCTCAAAGAAGGAAATTACTCAGCAGTGCTTCTGGCTGTGTCTCACCGGGAGTTCGTGAGCATGGGAGCAGAGAAACTCAGGGCACTGTGTACCCCCGACGGCATACTCTACGATATCAAACAGATTCTGCCTGTAGCAGCCACAGACGGACGACTGTAAAGCTATCTGGAGTCGAGTATGAAGATACTGGTAACAGGCAGCGCCGGGTTCATCGGATCCGCTTTGTCTCTCAGACTGCTTCAGCGCGGCGATGAAGTTATCGGTATCGATTGCCTCAATGACTATTACGATGTCAGCCTGAAAGAAGCCAGGCTCCAGCGGACCCGGGCTCATTCCGGTTATACTGAGTTACGCATCAACCTGGAAGACCGAAAGGCGATCGCCAAAGCCTTTGCTGATTATCGCCCTGATCGGGTGGTGAATCTGGCAGCACAGGCAGGCGTTCGATATTCTATCGACAATCCATCTGCTTACGTAGACACCAACCTTCTGGGGTTCGGTAACATTCTGGAAGGTTGTCGGCATAACCAGGTAGAACACCTGGTTTATGCTTCCAGCAGCTCCGTCTATGGCGCAAACACCCGTATGCCGTTTTCGGTCCATGACAATGTGGATCACCCGGTCAGCCTTTATGCGGCCAGTAAGAAGGCAAACGAACTGATGGCACATACCTATAGCCATCTTTACGGTCTGTCCACCACCGGCTTACGTTTCTTCACCGTGTACGGCCCCTGGGGGCGTCCGGATATGGCGCTGTTTAAATTCACCCGCAACATCATCGAGGGCAAACCTATCGATGTGTTCAACTACGGCAATCATCGGCGGGACTTTACCTATGTAGATGATGTGGTCGAAGGTGTTATTCGTACCCTCGACCGGATCGCCCGGTCCAACCCGGACTGGAGCGGAGACGCCCCGGATTCGGCCACCAGTCTGGCCCCCTACCGTTTGTACAACATAGGTAACAACCAGCCGGTGGAACTCAAACGTTACATCGAAGTTTTGGAACAGTGTCTGGGAAAACAGGCTGAGAAAAACCTGTTACCTCTGCAGCCGGGTGACGTGCCTGACACTTACGCCAATGTGGAGGATCTGGTCAGGGATACCGGTTACCAACCCCAGACCACGGTTGAGGAAGGCATTAAAAACTTCGTGAACTGGTACCGGCAATACTATCAGGTGTGATGCTGCTTTCCGGAAGTTCAAACCCTTGATTGACACAGGGAATGGGGCTCTGTAGGATAGCCGGCTTTCAGGTTGGGGTTACGTTAGTGGTAAGGCAGCTAATCGGCACAACGGTTGGCTTAACTCAGCTGATCGACCTGGCTGATAGCGCCACCCTGCGGACTGGCAGTATCCCCCCTACACCACGGGGTGAGCCTGATCGCCGGAACAGTCCTGCCCTATTCTAAGCAGTTAAGAATGTTTCGGTCAGCGCCTCTCTAGGCTGAGTGGCAGATTGGTTATGCTGCGGCCTCCAACGCCGTGGTCGCCGCTTCTATTCCGCCCGCAGCCCCCACGATC